>JAWXCJ010000253.1:0-6387 GCA_034408875.1 Actinomycetota bacterium | reverse complement strand
GTCGTGGTGGTGGGCGGGGGCAGCGTCGTGGTCGGCGCCGCGGTTGTCGTGGTTTCCGGCACGGTGGTCGTGGTTTCCTCGACCGTGGTCGTGACGTTCTGCGCCGAGCTCGCGTTCTCGACCGTCACCTCCGAGTTGCCGTCGTCAGCGGCGCCGTTCACTGCGAACGCTCCGGCTCCGAATGCAACCGTCGAGATTGCGACGGCGCCACCGACGAGAAGGCCGCGACGGTGCGCCGCGCTGAATGCGTGCCAGTTCATGACCGACTACGTCGGCAATTGGCCCCCGAAATCTGTAGCGCGCGTCACTCTTGCGGACGCCGCGTGAGGTCAATGTTGCGTATGCAGCCACGTGTGCGCCGGGTCCTCGTGCATTGCCAGCCGGCGAGGCACCCCGGCGAGGGCCCACAGGTAGTAGAGGCGGTAGCCGGGCGCGGCCGCGACCGGGTGGTAGCCGCGGGCGAAGCCGACGACGCTGCCGTCCCGCACGAACTCGGCTCGTTCCGCGCCATCCGCCTCGTAGATGCCTTGCAAGCCGAAGCCGCCGGGCCGGTCGAACCGGTAGTAGTAGACCTCCTCGAGCGCGGGTTCGCCGTCGCCGCCGTCGTGTTTGTGCGGCGGGAACGACGACCATTCGCCCGGCGCATTTACCGTCTCGCCGACCAGCAGCCGCCGAGCGGGAACCTGGTCGACGGCGATGTCGTACACCTGGCGCCGCCACCCCGGTTCGCCGCGATCGTGGACGACGACGTCGGTCGGGCCGACGATCGTCGGGACTGCACCCGGCGGCGCGGCGATGCGCGCCGCGACCGTTGTGACGAGCGCAAGCTCAGACAGTTGCCCGGCCGTGACCGTCACCGAGCATCCCGGCGGGAGGTACACGGCCGACGCGCGCTCGTCGAACACCGATGCGCGTGTTGCCCGCACACCGTTCCATTCGATCTCGCCGTGCAGCAGTACGAGCACGGCTTCGTCGCTCGCCGGCGCCTCGACGACCCGAGCCGGACCCGGCTCGACGCGCAGCAGGTCGAACGCGACCTGCTCGCCCCGATACCGGGTCACCGGAAGACGACCGGGGCCGCCTTGATGCCGGCGATCACGAACGACGACGACCGCTCGACGTCACCCGCCGGTTCGACGGTCGTGAACCGGTCGAGCAGCGCGTCGTACATCGCCCGGAGTTCGAGCCGGGCGAGCGCCGCGCCCAGGCAGAAGTGGTGCCCGAAGCCGAACGCCACCTGCGGGTTCGGGTTGCGGCCGACGTCGAACTGCTCGGCGGTCGCACCGAAGGCCGACTCGTCGCGGTTGGCCGACGCGTAGAGCATCACCACCGGGTCCCCCGCGTCGATCGCCACGCCCGACAGTTCGGTGGCCCGGGTCGCGGTGCGCATGAACGAGATCACGGGCGTGGTGAAGCGCAGGGTCTCCTCGCACGCGGCGTCGAGGAGCGTGCGGTCGGCCACGAGTCGCTTCCACTGGTCGGGGTTCTCCGCCAGCGCCCACACGCCGCCGGACAGGGAGTGGCGGGTCGTCTCGTTGCCGGCGACGAGCAACTGCACGAGGAACATGACGAGTTCGGGGTCGGTCAGTGACTCGCCGTCGACCTCGCCGTTCGCGAGCACGGAGACGATGTCGTCGCGCGCGTCGCCCCGGCGAGCCTTTGTGATCGCGAGGAGGTACTCCTGCATTTCGCCTTGCAGGCGCGAGATTTTCTCCGGCGGCCAGTCGGTGGCGCCCGGAATGGAGGCCTCCGACCAGTCGTAGAAGTCGTGCCAGTCCGACTCGGGAATGCCGAGGAGTTCCGCGATGATCCACAACGGGAACGGCACTGCGATCTGCTCGACGTAGTCGAACGGTTGGCCGGGTTCGATGGTGTCGGCCAATTCGTCGGCGCGGGCGCGTACCCGTTCTTCGAGGGCCCGCATGCGCGACGGTGCGAACCCCGGTTGCACGAGCTTGCGGTAGCGCGTGTGCTCGGGCGGGTCGGTGTGCATCATCGTCGGCGGCGTCTCGTAGTGCGCGCCGATCTCGAACGCGAGGATCCCCTTGGCCGAGCAGAACGTGTCGGAGTCGCGCGACACGGTCATGACGTCGGCGTGCGTGCTCGCAGCCCAGTAGCCGAGCTGCGCGTTCCACGCGACCGGGGCTTCGCGGCGCAGGCGCGCGTAGTGCGGGAACGGATCACCCGCGTAGAACCCGGGTTCTTCCAATGTCGCGGCGAGTGCTTCGCCGACCCGGCTCACGACCGCACTCCTACCGCGTGTGGGTTTCCGAGCGGGGGAAGCGGATGCCGGAACAGTTTCGCTGCGTTCTCGTGGCTGATCTTCGCGATTTCGTCGGCGGGGAGCGCGCCGAACACTTCGTCGAACACTTGTTGTGTGTCGGGCCACGTGCCGTCGCCGTGCGGGTAGTCGGACTCGAACGTGATGTGGTCGACGCCGACGGTGTGCCGCGTCGAGAGCGTGGAGGGATCGTCGAGGGTCGAGAACCAGAAGTTGCGGTGCAGCACCTCGGCCGGCCGCATGTCGCCGGGGAAGTAGTGCCCGTACCCGGAACGTTCGACGATGTTCTCGAGCCGGTCGTGCAGCATCGCGACCCAGCCGATGCCGCCCTCGCTCATGATGATCTTGAGGTTCGGATGGCGCACCGCGTGCGCGGACCACAGCCATTCCGCGCACGCGCTCAGCGAAAGCTGTCCGAACAACGTCGCACCCAACGCGACCGCGGGTGAACCCTTCGGCATGTCGGCAACACCGGTCGACCCGACATGCAGGCAAATGACGGTGTCGGTCTCGGCGCACGCACGGATGATCGGCTCCCACCAGTCGGAGAAGATGGGCTCCATGCCGATGCGGTGCGGCATCTCCGGCAGCGTGACCGCCGTGAACCCGCGTGCGGCGTTGCGACGGATCTCGACCGCGGCTCGTTCGGGGTCGGCGAGATACGTGATGCCCATCGGCACGATGCGGTCGGGGTAGGGGGTGAACCACTCGTCGAAGAACCAGTCGTTCCACGCTTGGGTTACCGCGAGCCCGAGTTCCGCGTCCGTGCAACGCGAGAACACGGAACCGCAAAAGCCGGTGATCTGCGACGGGAAGTTCACCGACGCCCATACGCCGTTGATGTCCATGTCGCGGATGCGGGCGTCGATGTCGTAACAGCCGGGGCGCATCTCCTCGAAGCGGGTCGGCTCGACCTTCCAGTCCTCGCGCTTGCGGCCGACGACAGCGTTCAGGCCGACCTGGAAGAAGATCTGCCCGTCGAACGCCCACACTTCGTGGCCCTCTTCGGTGTCGACCACCTTCGGTGCTGCTGCCTGGAAGCGAGCCGGGAGCCGCCCCTCGAACATCGCCGGAGGTTCGACGAGGTGGTCGTCGGTCGAAAAGAGCGTGTAGCGGATGTCGCGCGGGTCGGGGTCGGGAAGGAGCCCGTGGGTTTCGCTCTTGCGCCAGTTGAGCTGGACCGGCCCCGTCGCCATGGGCGCAGGCTACGCCGCGCGCCCGCCCGCGCGCCCGGCAGCGCGTGAGGCATGATCGCGACATGGTGAGAGACGATGAGTGAGATGCAGGGAGAGGCCGGGTTCGATTCGGCCGCGCCGCAAGATCTTGCCGACGACCCGGCCAAGCCGCAGGAGAGCTACCGGCGTATGCGCGAGGCGGGGGCCGTTGCGCGCGGGGAGGGCTTCGTCACGGTCGCGACGCGCGAGACGATCGACCACGTGCTGCGCCAGTCGGACATTTTCTCGTCGAACATGGATGCGATCGATCTCGGCAACGTGCGCCCTCTTATTCCCCTGCAGATCGACCCGCCCGACCACCTGAAGTACCGCAAGCTGCTCGACCCGCTGTTCGCACCGCGCGAGGTCGCGAAACTCGAGACCGACATCGCCGCGCTCGTGAACGAGCTGATCGACACGTTCGCCGACCGGGGCGAGGTCGAGTTCTGCGAAGCGTTCGCGATACCGCTGCCGTCGAAGGTCTTTCTCCGGCTCCTCGGGTTGCCGTACGAAGACCTCGACCAGTTCCTCTACATGAAGGACGGCATCATTCGTCCCCAGGGCGAAACGTTCGGAGCCGCGGCCGAGTACCGACGGGTGGCCGCGCAGGCTATCTACGACTACTTCGACGTCGCGCTCGACGAGCGCGAGAAGCGCCGCACCGACGATCTGCTCAGCCAGTTCCTCGACGCGGAGGCCGACGGCGAGCGCTTGTCGCGCGAGGAGATCCTCGACATCGGGTTCCTGTTCCTCATCGCCGGGCTCGACACGGTGACGGACACGCTCGAGTGTGACTACGCGTTCCTTGCCCAGAACCCCGCACACCGCCAACAGATCGTCGACGACCCGTCGATCATCCCATCGGCGGTCGAGGAGATGTTGCGCTGGGAGACGCCCGTGCCGGGTGTCGCGCGCGTCGCGGTGCAGGACACGCAGCTCGACGGGTGTCCAATCGCCAAGGGCGACGCCGTCGGCGTCATCATCGGCTCGGCGAACACCGACGAGACCGAGTTCCCCGACGCGTACACCGTTGACTTCCGGCGCAGCCCCAACCGGCACATCGCGTTCGGCGGGGGAGTGCACCGGTGCCTCGGGTCGCACTTGGCCCGGCTCGAACTGCGGGTCGCGCTACGCGAGTGGCATCGCCGCATCCCGCAGTACTCGGTCAAGCCCGGCTTCGAGCTGGAGTACTCGGGCGGGTTGCGTTCGCTCGCGGCGCTGCCGCTCGTATGGGACGCGTAAGGCTTGGTGCCGCGGCACTCCTGCTCGCGGTCGGGCTGGTGGCGTGCGTCGACCACGACGGCAACGCGCGCGAGTTCTGCGACCGTCACGCCGAGGTGATCTCGGCCGAGATCGACAACGCCCAACTCGACCTTTCGCCCGACGAGTTGCGTGATGTCGAAGACGACCTCGAAGAGACGATGCGCGATGCCGAAGACGGCACCCGCCCCGTCCGGTTGGCGGCGCGCGACCTCGTCGACGGGTACCGGGAGCTGGCCGATCTCGTCGACGACGACGAAGCCGAACCCGGCGAGGTCGACGACGCGCGGACTGAACTCGACGAAGTCCGCGAGGAGATGCGGGACGCGTGTCGCGCGGTCGAGTCGGGGAGCTGAGTTGCTAGGCCGCGACCAGAGGCTCGAGCTGTTGCTGGCGCAGCGACTCGGCCTGGCAGTGGGCCATGTCGCGCGGGTACGTCCTCACCGCGAGGAGCGTGATCGCGCCCGCGACGCCGAGCATCGGGGCGATGAGCAACATTGCCGACCGCAGCCCGTATTCGTCGGACATGAAGCCGAACACGATTGGTGCAGTGCCGATCGCGGTGGCGCGCAGGATTGACCGTACGGCCGCGGCCCGCCCGCGCAGGCGCGGCACGATGATGTCGAGCTGCACCGCGCCCGACGGCGCCATCGGGACGCCGATGAGGAAGCCGGATGCGAGGAAGAACGGGATGACGAGCGCCAAGCTGTCGAAGCCGAACGCGATCATGATCGTCGCGACCGCCGCGAGCTGGCTGACGCCGGCCATGACGATGCGCTGGGTCGGGTGGCCGCGGCGTAGCTGGCGGTCACTCATGCGCGCGCCGAAGGCAATGCCGGCGACGACAGACAGTGCGAGTGTGGCGACGAGTGCGCCCGCGCCCGCGGCCGAGAACCCGTGGTAGCGGCGGAAGAAGGTGGGTGCCCACGTGGCGAGCGCCGAGAAGAAGAACTCGCCGGCAATGCCCGCGACGACTGCGATCCACAGCGTCTTCACCTTCACGATCTCGCGGATCCCGTCGGCGAAACCCAGCGTCCGGTAGTCGAGCGTGCCCACGACTTCCCGCGTCGCGGCAGGGGTTTCGACGGCGCGCGGCGCGTCGAATTCGGCCAACTGCTCTTCGGCGTGGTGCAGCGCGTCGGAGATTCCGCGCGCCGGTTCGGGAAGCAACCGCCACACGAGGACGCCGCACACGAGACCGAGCGCGCCCCACACGTAGAAGGCGGTGCGCCAGTCGAAAAGCGTCGCGAGGATCCCGGCCGCGACGAAGCCGAGCAGCGCGCCGACCAGGGCGCCGGCGCCATACACGCCGAGCACGCGCCCACGTTCACCGACGGGGTAGAAGTCGCCGAGCAGCGACGGTGTGCTCGGTCCGTTGGTTGCCTCGATCGAGCCCAGGAACAGGCGGGCGAGGAACATCATGGCGAATGTCTGTGACGCCCCCGTCCAAAACATCGCGATCGACCACGGGATGAAACCGAGTGCGATGAGCCAGACCCGGTTCCAACGGTCGGCGATGTACCCGAACGGCAACACCGACGCGGCGGCCACGAACGCGTACGCGCCGAAGAGCAGGCCGAGTTGGTCGTCACCGACGTCGAAAGCGCGCCGCACGTCTTCCGACACCGTGGC
>JAWXCJ010000252.1:0-9059 GCA_034408875.1 Actinomycetota bacterium | reverse complement strand
TCCCCGGCTCTGACGCTCGGGCGGCACCGCGACGAGCAGCAGCCACGCCCCGGTGTAGTCGCCGAGCTGTTTGATCGTGAGGACGGCGGCGCCGCCGTCGTCGCCGACGATTTCGTCACCGGCGCCGAAGCAGATGTGCGCGAGCTCGGATTCGGTGAGGCGTTCGTCGGCCATCGCAGCCGCGCACAACGCGGCCAGGTCTGCCGGCTTCACGTCACTGCGCGCGCTGCAGGTCGCGCAGCTCCCGGAACCCGATCAACACTGCGCCGGCGCGTTCGATGAGGTCCGGAAACGACGGGTCGGACGTGAGGAATGCGTGGTCGTCGACCCGCGTCGCCCAGTCGGGATGCGAGGCGCGCAGCTCGTCGGTGTCGATCGCCGGATGTAGGTACACCTCGGTGACGCCGGGGCGCAGGTCGAACAACGCCTTCTCGATGGCGCGGCGCGAACCCATCGTCGTGTAGATGAAGTGATCGGGGAAGATGACGCCCTCCTCCTGGGCGAGCCGGCGGTACGGAAACCCGATCATGCGCTCCGCGCCGGCACCCGCCATGCGCAACGGGAGCCGGAAGTCGATCGCGAGTTCCAGGTACACGTCGAAGAACTCGGCGCGGAGTTGCAGCGTGCCCATGTGGCTGTCGAGATGCGACGCGTCGAAGCCCCAGTAGATCGCGCGTTCGATCTGGGTGCGGCACTCCTTGCGGACCTCGTCGAGGTCGGCGTGGTCCCAGACGTCGTCGAGCGTGCGCGGGAAACCTCCGTCGCCGTCGAGGAGGCTGGGGGAGTGGGTGGTGGGTCCCCACCGGTAGCGCTCCCACTCCGCGTTCAATGTGAGATGCACGCCGACGTCCTCGCCGCGGTACATCGCCGCCGCGTCGCGTGCCCAGGGGCACGGCACCATGAGCGACGCGCTGGTGGCCATGCCGTCGCGCAAGGCCTGGTACACCGCGACATTGGCAGACCGCGACGAACCGAGGTCGTCGCAGTTCACGATCAACAACCGGGCGTCGGGGGGATACCCCAACCGTTCGACGAGCGAAGTCATGACCCGAAGCGGCTCACGAGCAGTTCTCCGACCCGGGTGACGGAGTCGACATCGGAGAGCGGCATGTTGAAGATCAGCGTGTCGATCCCCGTCGCCGCGAGCGCTTCGACTTCGCGGACGATGTCGTCGGGCTCGCCGATCGTGAACTGCTCGCGGTAGTCGGCGCCCATGAGGCCACCAAGAAACGTGTGGACGCGTGCAGTCTCGTCGGAGTCGGGTGTGAGCACGAGCGTGCCGAGCCGCGTGGTCGTGATGTCGCCGAAGTCGCGGCCTACCACGGTGCAGTGCTCGCGCAGGACCGAGAGCTTGTGGTTGATCATGTCGATGCCGCCGCTGACGTTGCACATGTCGGCGTACTGCGCCACGAGCTTCAGCGTGCGGCGTTCGCCGCCCCCGCCGATCATGATCGGCGGCCCACCCGGCTGCACCGGGCGCGGCACGTTGCGCGCTTCGGCGATGCGGTAGTACCGGCCCGTGAACGTCGGCTTGTCGTCGCGGAACATGGCGCGGCAGATCTGCACCGCTTCCTCGAGCCGGTCGAGCCGTTCCTTGACCGGCGGGAACTCGTAGCCGAAGCCTTCGTGCTCGGGGTCGTACCAGGCTGCGCCGATTCCCAACACGGCGCGGCCGCCCGAGACGATGTCGAGCGTCGTGACCATCTTTGCGAGCAACGCCGGGTTGCGGTAGGTCACGCCGGTGACGAGCGTGCCGAGCGTGACCCGGTTCGTGCGCGCCGCGAGCGCCCCGAGCAGCGTGTACGCCTCGAGAATCGGTTCGTCGGGGCCGCCGAGCGCGGGTAACTGCCAGAAGTGGTCCATGACCCACACCGATTCGAATCCGGTCGCCTCGGCTGCCGCCGCGTACGCGCAGACGCTGTCGAAGAGGTGCGCGTTGTCGACCCCCTCGTGGCGAAAGTTCGGTATCTGCAGACCAAAGGTCGTCATGCCCGCACGCTACGCACTACGAGGGCGGTTGGGCGAGTGCCGCTTGTACCTCGCGGGCGATCCGGCGCAACCGCCTGCCTCGCACGGCCTCGAGTTCGATGATCGTGCTGCCGACCACGAGCGCGAGACCGCTGACGAGCCCGTGGCGCACCGCGCTGACCTGCGCGATGCGTTTGAGTGGCATTGCACCCGCGAGGCCGGTGATCCGTCCGAGGAACGGCGACTTGCCCCACACGAGGAGCCGGGTGTCGGTGACGCCGACGATCATGTCCGGTCCGGCGGTCGGAAAGCCGGCATCCTCCGCGGCCCGTTGCCACACCTCGAAGCGGTCGTAGCGCGCCCGCACCGAACTGCCCTTGACGACGCTTTTCGTGGTCTTCGTCGTCGCGCCCGCGCGGAAACTCACGGCGGCTGTCGCGCGTAGACGTTCGCCGGGGTCGAGCCCGTCGAGCTCTCTCACACCCGCTCGAGCACCGTCCCGGTACCCAGTCCGCCGCCGCAGCACATCGTCACGAGCGCGTAGCGCCCGTCGACGCGTTCGAGTTCGTGCAGCGCGGACACGACGAGCCGGGCACCGGTCGCCCCGACCGGGTGACCGATCGCGATGGCGCCGCCGTTCGGGTTCACCCGGGCCATGTCGGGCTTCAGCTCGCGTTCCCACGCGAGCACGACCGACGCGAACGCCTCGTTGATCTCGATCGTGTCGAAGTCGTCCATTGTCAGGCCGGTGCGGTCGAGCATGCGCCGCGTCGCGTCGATGGGGCCGGTGAGCATCAGGACCGGGTCGGTGCCGACGAGGCACTGGTCGACGATGCGGGCGCGCGGGCGCAGCCCGAGGTCCTTGGCCTTGGCCGCCGTCATGAGCAGTACGGCGGCCGCGCCGTCGGTGATCTGCGATGACGAACCGGCCGTGTGCACGCCGTCTTCACGCGCGACCGGCTTCAGCTTCGCGAGCGCTTCGAGCGACGTCTCGCGCAGGCCTTCGTCGCGGGTGACGCCGGCGACAGCGAGCACTTCGCGCTCGTAGCGGCCTTCGCTCCAGGCTTGCTGCGCTCGCTGTTGCGACTCGAGACCGAACTGGTCGGTGTCGGCGCGGGTGATGCCCCACTTGTCGGCGATGCGCTCGGCGCCCTCGAACTGTGACGTGAGCTCGTAGTGGCCCATGTACGACTTCGTCGTGGGCCGGCCGAAGTCGCCGCGCACCGACGAACCCAGCGGGACCCGGCTCATCGACTCGATACCGCACGCGAGCGCGACCTCGACCACGCCCGCCTTGACGAGCGCAGTCGCAAGGCCCGTCGCCTGCTGCGACGACCCGCACTGACTGTCGACGCTCGTCGCCGCGACTTCGAGCGGCAGGCCCGCCGCCAGCCATGCGCCGCGCGCGATGTTGAACGTCTGCTCGCCGACCTGGCTGACGCAACCGCCGACCACTTGGCCGACCTGCGCCGGGTCGATGCCGGCCCGCTCGACGGCCGCGCGCTGCACCGCACCGAGTAGGTCGACGGGGTGTACATCTTTCAGACCGCCGTTGCGCTTCCCGAGCGGCGAGCGGACGGCTTCGACGATGACGACATCGGTGTCCCCGAGAGGTGCCCCGAGAGATGCCCCGAGAGATGTCCCGAGAGATGCCCCGAGAGATGTCTTGAGAGGTGCCATGGCGTGAGACTACGCCGGTGCCAGAATCACAGTCATGCGCCGCCTCCTCGCCCTGCTTGCCGTGTCGATGCTCGTCCTGGGGGCGTGCAGCAGCGACGACGACGATGACGTCGCGGCCGAGACCACCACGACTCGCGACGCGGCCGGCAGCCCGTCGACCACGGCCGACGACACCTCCACGACGACCGTTCCGGCGACGACGACTACGACGGCCGAGTGCGACCCGGGGACCGCTCCCACGGCCGCGTTGACCGGCGGCGACAACGCGACGGCCGGATTGCTGTCCGAGGTGGTGATCGATGTCGCCGAGTGCGCCGACATCATCCGCTTCGAGTTCACGACCGCCGTCCCGGGATTCTCGATCGACTATCAACCGGGACCGATCGTGGCCGACGGGTCGGGCGACCCGGTCGAGATCGCGGGCGACGCGTACCTCGTCATCCGGTTCGAGCCCGCCTACACCTTCAACTTCGAAACGAGCGTCGAGACGTACACCGGCCCGAATGAGTTCGTGCCGAGCGGTCAGGTCTACGTGGCCGAACTCGAGAAGACGGGCGACTTCGAAGCCGTCATGACGTGGGTCGCGGGCGTGTCGGCGGAAACGGCAGTCGACGCAACCGTCGACGGCACCGCCCTCGTCGTCACCCTCGGCAGTCCAGGATGACCTTGCCGAACGTCGTGTCCGACGCGAGCAGGTCGTAGGCCGCTTCCGCGTCGGCGAGCGGCAGGATGGCATCGACGACGGGCGCGACGGCCTGCGAAGCCAGGAACGGCACCACGTCGCGCACGAACGCGTCGGTGGCTGCGGCCTTCTCGGCCTTGTCGCGCGCCCGGAGGACCGTGCCGAAGATCCGGAGCCGCTTGCCCATCACACCCATCACCGACAGGTTCGCCGACCCGCCGCCGAGCGCACCGATGAGTACGATGCGGCCCAGCACCGCGGCCGCACCGATGCTCGCCTCGACGTACGCGCCGCCGACGAGGTCGAGTGTCACGTCGGCACCCGCGCCGGTCGCTTCGATCACCGCGAACGCGAGTGCGTCGGTGTCGAGCGTGCCGTCGGCGCGCAACGCGGGAACGATGCCGTGGTCGAGCCCGAGCGCGGTGCACCGGTCGAGCTTCTCCGCGGTGCGCGCGGTGCCGACGACGTGGGCACCGAGCGCCTTCGCGAGTTGCAACCCCGCAGTGCCGACACCACTGCCGACCGCGTGGATCAACACCCAGTCGCCCGCGCTCCCGCCCGCCTGGGTCACCATCGCATCGTGCGCGGTGATGAACGCCTCCGGCACACCACCCATCGCCACGAGGTCGGGCCCCGGGGGCACCGGGGCGCAGTGACCGGCCGGGACGAGCAGGTACTCGGCCTGGGCCCCACCCCCGGTAATTCCGAACACCGGGTCGCCGATTCGGACTCCGGAGGCCTCCGGGCCGAGAGCCTCGACGACCCCGGCGAACTCCAGCCCGGGGATATCGGCCGGGACCCCGGGCGGGGCCGGATACCGCCCCGCCCGCTGGAGCAGGTCGGCCCGGTTGAGCCCGGCGCCGTGGACCCGAATGAGCACCTGGTCCCCCTCAGGGGAGGGGTCCGGGCGGTCGAGTACCTGGAGGTGACCCTGGACGACCGTGACAGCCCGCATGCCGGCGGAGGGTACCGTCAGGACGTGGCTCCGGGGTTGACGTTCGTCGACGAAGAGGGGGCCGAGGTCGTGCTCGACGCCTCCGAAGCGAACGCATTGTTCGCACTGACCGGTGCCCTCGAAGGGGCAACCGTTTCCGCGTGTCCGGCCTGCCGTTCGCGTGTCGTCGCCGCGGTCTTGTTCGTCGACGTGCTCGACGATTCGTGCCTCGTCGACCGCAGCCGCGAGCTCATCGAGTTCGCCGACGACGCCCCGACGATGCACCTCTACATCGTCGACGACGCATCGGAATGCGAGCACGAATCCTGGCTCGACCCGCTCTTCGACGAATGGATCGACGTCGTCGCGAGCGCGGGCCCGCACGCCCTGAAATGAGGCGTTCTGGTTACTCAAACGGGCGCGTCAGCGCCCGTTTGCGTAACCAGAACCCAGCAGGTCCGCGAACGCTTCTCTGATGTCGTCGAGGAGCGCTTCGATGTCGGTGACGGCCGCGGGGTCGACGTTGATGCCGAGGTGCAACTCGTCGCAGTAGCCGAGCATCGTGACGTTCACGGCCGTGCCGGTGCGCGGACCGAACGGGTAGTTGGCGACGATCCGCGACCCCGCGAGGTACAACGGGATCGGGCTGCCGCGCAGGTTCGACGCGGTGAAGTCGATCGTGCGGGTCTGGCTCCGCGTGAAACGGACGAGCATCGAGGTCGGCAGGCCGGACACGAGTCCGGAGAGACTGTCGATGGCGGGAAGCGCCGACTCGTTCTTGGTCGCGGCCAAACGCTCGCGCACTTCGACGAGGAGCGCGCGCGGATCGTCGGCCGGGTGGATCGGAATGAGCACGCGCGACGGCACGAACCGGTTGGCCCCCGCGTCGCCGCGACCACGGGTGCTGATGGGCATCGCGAGGCGCAGTTGGGCGACGTCGCTGTCGTGGCGGGCATGGTAGCGACCGAGCGCGGCCGCGAGGCCTGTGACGTAGAGGTCGTTGACGCTGCCGCCGAGTGCGCTCGCCGCGGCGCGCATCGCCGGGAGCGACAGCGTGTGTACTTCGAAGTGACGGCGCAGCGTGCGGTCGCGCATGACGTCGGAACGGGCGCGGTTGGCGACGAGGGCCTGGCGGCGCAGCGACGAAACGAACCGGGCCGCGTCGGCCGCGCGGCCGGGAACCTGGGTCGGGTGCGCCAGCATGTCGCCGGCGCCGGAGAGCGCACCGCGCGCGACCCGACCGCCGCGTGCGGCTGCGTCGGTGAGCGAGTCGTGCAGGACGTGGGCGGTGCCGGTGCGCGGCGTCGCGACCTGGCGCGGTTCGGGATCGGCGTCGTTGCTTTGGGGTTCGGCCTGCAGGTCGAGCAGCGCGAGCGACAGCTTCAGCGCGCCGACACCGTCGCTGATCGTGTGGTGCACCTTCTGCAACAGCGCGGCCCGGCCATCGGCCAGCCCTTCGAAGAGCGTGAACTCCCAGAGGGGACGCGAACGGTCGAGTGGTGTCTCGGCCGTGCTCGCGCACGCGTCGAGCAACGCCCGCATGTCGCCGGGCCACGGCAGCGACATGCGGCGCACGTGGTACGCGAGGTCGAGGGTCGGGTCGTCGGCGAACTCGGGCGGGACGATGCGCAGCGGCGCCGACACGACGCGCTGCTGCAGGCGGGGAATCGCGGCGAGGGCGCGGGTGAGCGTCTGGTCGAGGCGCTTGTCGGCGGGCCGCTCTTCGAGGATCGTCAGGTTGCAGAAGTCGGAACGGAGCGCGGGGTCCTTCTCGACCGCCCACATGATCGCTTCGGTATCCGACATGCGCATGCCGGACCCAATTTAGGCGATGCCGCTATCTCGGCAGTTTCGTGTGCTTGAACTCGTTCAGGTTCTCGAACTCGAGCAGGTCGAGGACCCGGTCGATGTCGTCGGGCCGGTTGCGCTCCATGAGGCGTACGAACACGGATTTATCGGCGACGACGAACGTGGGCACGCCGAACATCGCGTGCTCCTTCACCGCCTCGGTGTGTTCCTGGGCGAGTGTCTTGAGCGGCCGGCCCGACTCGATCTCGGCCGCGACCGCGGCCACGTCGAGCCCGACTTCGGCCGCGGTGTTGCTCATGACCTCGGCGTGGCCGAGTTTCTCGCCGTGGTCGTGGCGGGCCGCGAACAGTGCGACGTGGTAGTCGAAGAACTTGTCGGCGAAGTTGTCGCGCACGGCGATGCCCCACAGCAGCGGGACCACGCCCGTGCCCCACACGTCGGGAGTGCGTTCCCAGACGGGCGGTTCGCTCTCTTCGACGTGGACCTGGTCGAGGGAGAACGCGACGAAGCGCACGTCCCAGTCGCGTCCTTCGCGGAGGCCGGTGACCACCGCCTCTTGGGCGTTGCGGGCGAACGGGCAGCGGTAGTCGAAGCTGACTGAGAACGAGCGGGTCATGAGACTCCCAACTGAGGCAGTGCGTGCATCATTCCCCGACGACGGGTGCCATCGCCATGCCGAGGGCGAGTCCGAGCACGGCGCCGGCCGCGACGTCGGAGGCGTGGTGGAGTCGGACGTACACCCGGGTCGACGCCACGGCGGCGGCCGCGAGGTACCACGGACCGCCGCCGAGGAGCCGGGCTGCGCAGAACGCGGCGGTGGCGTGTCCCGACGGGAACGACGACGTGATCGGCCGCCGCATTCCGGCCCGGAATTCGATGTGCTCGTAGTCGACGGGCCGGCCCCGGGCGAACATCGACTTCACGACACCGTTCGTGAGGGCCGACTCGAGGCCCATCGCCAGCGCGAACCGGGATGCGAAGCGGAGGTCGCCGCCGCGTGCGAGCGCCTTGGCCGCGCCGGCCGCATGCCACACGATGCTGTGGTCGGCGACGCTGGAGAGGGGATAGACGACCTTGTCGAGCGCGGGCGACCGGACGCGCTCGACCGCGACGTCGACCGCGGCGTCGAACGACGCGACTGCAGACCGGAGCCGGTCGGGGAGCGCGACCACTACGTGGAGAGCGGGAGCTGCGGTCGGCCTTCGCGCTCGGCCTTGCGCGCCAACAACACGGGCGCCGCCAGCTTCGGGTCGCCGCCCCATTCGGGGCAGAACTCGCGGTACGCGCAGTACTCGCACAACGCCGAAGTACGCGGGCGGAAGTCGTCGCGATCGCACGCTGTGCGCACCGCCCGCATCACCGCGTTGGTCTTCATCTCGACCCCGCGCAACGACTGGTTGTTCGGCTGCGTGATGATCAGCTCGGGGCGCGACAGGTACATGAGCTGCACGCGGGCCGGCCGGCGCCCGAACATGCGCTCGCACAGCAGGGCATAGATGTGCACCCCGGCCAGGCTGCGCTGTTCCCACCCTTCGCCGGGGGCGCTGCCGGTCTTGTAGTCGGTGACGACGAGTTCGCCGTCTTCGTCGAGTTCGAGGCGGTCGATGATGCCGCGCACGACGATGCCGTCGGAGGTCTCGGCGCTGACGCGCAGTTCGAGGCCGAGCACGTTGACGCGGGTTGGGTCCTCGATCTCGAAGTACTTGTGCACGAGCACGTCGGCGTCCGAATGGAACTGCGCCCACTGCTCTTCGGTGAGGTCGAGCTCGGAGAACTCGGCGTGGCTCATGAGCCGCTCGGTTGCGCGGTTGAGGTCGGCCAGCGCCGCTTCGAGCGTACGTTCGGCGGGCGGTCGCCACATGAGGTGCTGGAGCGCGAGGTGCACGAGCGTGCCCTTGCTCGCGGGGGCCGACGGCGGCTCGGGGAGCCGTTCCAGATACGAGAACCGGAACGACAGCGGGCACGTCGTGAAGGTGCCCATGGAGC
>JAWXCJ010000251.1:0-5437 GCA_034408875.1 Actinomycetota bacterium | reverse complement strand
TCGCTAGGGGGTGAATATCACCCCCTAGCGACGCACCGGGGAATCTCAGGTGTCGATGGCGAAGGCGCCGGCCGCTCGCAGCCCCACACCGGAGTGGGCGAGACCGGGCCCGCGATCGAGTTCGTCGACCGCAGCGTCGCGCTGGCGAGCAAAGCCGTCGTTTCGTTCTTCCCGCTTGTCATCGTGGTTGCGTGGTTTGCACCGCCGCGCATTCGCACGTCGATCTTCACGAGCCTGACCCCGATCTGGCTCCTCGTGGTGCTGGCCAATATGGCGCTCCTCGGCGGGTTGCGCGACCTGCTCGCCGACGGCGCGCCTCCGGCCCTTCCGGCGCCCACCCGCGACCTCCGCCTCCGCGACGCGTTTCAACCCACTGAGGAAGGAACGTAAACGCCCGTCAGGGACCAAAGACCCTGGGCCACCGGTGCCCGCGAAGCCGAAACTGAGATTCCGGCGAGCATCGGAGCGGACCATGACGACATCGGGACGGGTGGAAAACTCACCGTCGATTGCAACGACGATCGCGGTGACGTTGTCTGTGAGCGCCCTCCTCGTGGGCGTGGCGGTGTTCGCCGCCGTCGTTTCTGACGACGAGCCCGCGCCCGCCGTCGAGGAACCGGCCGCGGCGCCGGCGGCAACCGTCACTGCCGAGAGTTTGATCGACTTCTCCGCGGCGTGGGACGACGCGTTCGTAGCGCGCGACGCGGCCATCGCGCCGGCGCCCGATCAGACCGTGCACGAGATCGCGTTCAGCGCAACCGAGATCGAGATCGAGGTCGCGCCCGGGGTCACGCAACTCATGTGGACATTCAACGACCAGGTTCCCGGGCCGACGCTGCGCGGCAACATCGGCGACATCTTCCGCATAACGTTGACGAACGACGGCGTGGTTCCCCACTCGATCGACTTCCATGCCAGCAAAGTCGCCTGGAACGACGAGATGCGCTCGATTGCACCCGGCGAGTCGATCGTCTACGAGTACGAGGCCAAGCATTCCGGCATCTTCATGTACCACTGCGGTACGGGGCCCGCGCTGCACCACATCGGCATGGGAATGTACGGCACGATCATCATCGACCCGCCGGACTTGGCCCCGGTCGACCACGAGTACGTGTTCGTGCAGTCAGAGCTGTACGAAGCGGCTGAGGGCGAGGTCGCCGACTACCAGAAGATGCTCGACGAGGACTGGGACGCCATTGTCTTCAACGGCGCGGTGAACCAGTACAGGGATCGACCGATACAAGTAGAGGTCGGCGACCGGGTGCGCGCCTGGGTGATGGACGACGGTCCCTCCGAGAACTCGTCCTTCCATATCGTCGGCACCATTTTCGATACCGCGTTCAAGGAAGGCGTTTACCTCCTGCAGCCGGACGAAAGCCGGGGCGGCGCCCAGGCTCTCGACCTCCAGCCCGCGCAAGGGGGCTTCGTCGAGTTCACGTTCGACGAGGAAGGCCTGTACCCGATCGTGACCCACAAGTTCGCGAATGTTCCCAAGGGTGCGCTCGGGCTGTTCCAGGCCGGCGACGGCGAGCCCGACGCACGGACGCCCGTCATCGGTGCGGACGGACTGCCCGTGACGGAAGACGCGACCGCGGCCCCGTCGCACTGAAGGATGGCTGCCGCCATGGAACCGACGACGACAGAACCGCGCCCGGCACCCAGTCCGCCGCTGCAACGGCTCGCAGTTGTAATAGCCGCGGCCGGACTTGTCTTCGCGACGATCGCCCTCGCGGCGGTCGTCACCGATGACGACCCGGCCGGGCCCGAGGTGCTCTCCGCCGACGAGGCCGCCGCCTCGGGCAACCCGACGATCGAGCTCTACGAGATGTTCATCACGGGAGACCTGTCGGTCGAGTCCGGTGCGACGGTCACCGTGGTCAACGCGGGCGCCATCCTGCACAACCTGGAGGTCGAAGGCGGGCCCCGCACTCCCGACCTCAACAGTGACGAGGCCGCCAACCTGGATCTCTCGCAGCTCGCGCCGGGGACGTACACCGCGTTCTGCGCAATCGAGGGTCACCGCGCGTCCGGCATGGAAGACCAGCTCGTTGTTGGGGCCACTCAGGAATGATGACGCGCAGGAAACGCCGGGTTGCCATCGTCGCGTGCGTCGTCGCCGTCACGGGTTGCGGGGGCGGGGGAGACGACGGGGCAATCGCCGAGAACAGTGTCGCACTCGACGAGTGGACGATCACGGGCGACCTCGAGGTGCCCGCCGAAACCCAGCTCACGGTGAAGAACACCGGCACGATCCGGCACAACCTGGTGGTGGGCGATGCCCAGACGACCGTGATCCTCGCCGGCGATTCGGGCGCGCTCGCGCTGGACGGACTCCCGCCCGGGACCTACGAAGCGTGGTGCAGCCTGCCGCATCACCGCGCCGAAGGCATGACGACGCAGCTCGTGATCACTGCGCCCGCGTCGACCGGCGCTACGTGACGGTCGTGATACGCAGTCCGCATGCTCCGGACGCGTGTCCGCACGAGCTGGCGGTCGCGCTCGTAGAACCCGACGACATCGTCGAACACGGATCCGGCGACGTGGACGTCGCCCCATACTCTGAACCGATAGCCGGTGCGCGTGATCGGGTCGACGACGTTGACTTCCACGGCTGAGTTCTCTCGCAGGGTGGCCATCGTCCCAGGCGAGAACAGGTCGGCGAAGGCGAGATGGTCGTCGTCCCACACTGTCAGCGTTCCCTTCGGTGACAGATTGGGCGTCCCGTCGGCGCAGACCGTGGCGACGAACCCGAGGCTCTGTTCTCGGACGACTCGTTTCATGTCGTCGGTCAGGATCGGCACACCGACCTCCTGGGAACTCAGAACACCTGCGTGGCGCGAACACATTGCGCAGCAAGGTCCGAAGGGAGCTTGCCGTCGACCGTCGACAGGGGGAGCCTGCCGGCGTAACACTCGACGACGTCGGTCGCCGAGCCGCACGCATGCGCCGCTCCGGCTTCTGTCAACGAAACCCGCACGCCGGTGTCGACCTGGACACGCACGGCGACGCCGGGAAGTTCGTCGAAGCTGAGGGTGACGTCGACGGGTTCGTCGAGCCCCACGCCGACGGGCTCCGGGTCGGCGATCAAGCCCCCCTGCATTCCACCGAAGAGCAGGCTGAAGCACAGCGCCGCCAGGATCTCGTCCTGTTCGGCATGCGGTGCGAGCCCGAGCGGCTCGAAGATGTCGCGTTCGTGCAGCCACGAATCCCAGAACGCGTGGGCGAAGAGCACGCCCGCCGGGAGGTGGCCCAACGGCGACTCACCGATCGAGTCCCAATCGTCGGCACCGAAGGTCGCGACCAGTTCGACGAACCCGTCGGTGCCCGCGACGAATCGATCGAGCATCTCGCGGTTCGACAATCCGCGCGTCGAATCGACAAGCGCGTCGGTACCGGTCGACGGATCGAAGTGGCGGAGAAAGGTCGCGGGTGCCTGCTTCGCCTGCGCCGCCGAGAGGGTGAGCACCCAGAAGGAGTCGACGGCGACGAGATGGCCGATGACGTCTTTGGCGTCCCACGCAGTGCAGCGCGTGGTTTCCTTCCACTGCTCGTCGGTGAGTGTTGCCAGTGCGGCTGTGAACCGACGGCGATGACGCCGCCAGGTTTCGACGCCGGGCGAGACCTCGGGCGGAATCGTCACCGCGACACCGTCGTAGTACTGCCGGAGTGGGCGCGTCGACATGCGGAACAACGTATCCGGGCTCGCCAGTTTCGTGCGGTCGACGACTACTCGATCGTGAACTCGGAGACCATGCCGAGCGTGAAGTGCGGCGGTCCGCCCTCGAGTTCGGCTTCGGGCAATGCCAACAACTCCTTGAGGCTGCGCGTCTCGTCGTCGGCGAGGCGGAAGGCCACGCGCTCGTGGAGCTCGGCGTCCGAGGTGTTGTGCAACGTCAGCGTCGAGCACGCGGCGACCGAGTCGGGGAGATCTTCGTAGCCGTAGTCGATGGCCGAAACCACGACGGTCTCGCCCTCGTCGTCGCCCTCGCTCTCCGCTTCGGTCGCGGGGGGCGTGTCGGCCGCATCGGAATCGTCGTCGTCGTCTCCTCCACATCCGGCCGGTAGCGATGCGGCGGCGGTGAGCGCGACGAGGACGTGGAGCACACGCGTGCGGGAACGGGTCATGGCAGGTCTTCTCCTTGGAGCGGCGACGGGTGCTGGTTGCACGGTCACCCGGCGCCCTTAACCCGCGCGTAGAGGCTGGTCAGCCCGCCGGGATGGCCGCACGCGCCCGCCGGGCGAGGCGCGCCGTACCGTCCGATACCTCGACACCGAGTTCGTCCAGCATCTCGTGGCACCGCTCGATGATTCGTAGCGCCGCGGCGCGCTCGCCCGGGGCGATCGCGGCCGAGGCCAGCACCCCGTACGCGGGCTCGGACCATTCGTCGACGGCCCGCGCGCGCTGGGCAAGTTGTTCGGCCCCGTCGGGGTCGTTCGACGCGGCGAGCAACTCGCCGGCCCGCACGGCCGCCGCCACAAAACGCGTCCGGCCGCGTTCGCGTTCGAGGTCAGCCCACGCTACGTCGGGCAGATCGGCGAGCAGTTCGCCGCCGTAGAGCTCCGAGGCCGCGAGGTAGTGCTCGAGCGCGACTGACGGGCTCCCGTGATCCTCGGCCGTCGCCGCGGCCCGCAGCGCAGCATCGAACGCGTCGACGTCGACGTCGAGCGCGTCGTCGACGACGAGACGTAACTCCGACGCACTCTGTTGTACGAAGTACGCCGCCTCGCCCTCGGTTCGCTCCGGTTCCAACAGGCGCAGCAAATGCGAGAGCGCGACGCGCAGGTTGTTCGCCGCCGCCCGGTCGTCGAGGTCCGGCCACAGCAACGCGGTGACCGCCGCCCGAGTCGTGACGGGATGCAGCAACAAGTACCCGAGCAGCTCACGCACGCGGACCCGGTCGACCGCGAGACCGTCGACGCGCAGGACGCCGAACGCCTGTATCCGGACCGCAACCGCGGGCGCCGCCGGGACCGCGGCGAGCAACGCCTTCGCGGCGGGTGTACTCAGGCGGCGGGCGTGTACTCGCCCGGACTCACCGAGCGCCGCGAGCAACGCGGTGGCCTCCGCCACCCGGCCCGCGTCGTCGAGCGCAACCGCGAACTCGGCCGCAAAGGGAGCGGGGAGGACGCCACGTACGCGCGGCGGATCGACCGGGCTCAGGGTCGCGATGCGATCGCGCGCGGAACCCTCGCGGCCGGCCGCGACGATGGCAGCCAACTCCTGGGCCCACCGCATACGCGGTGGGACGGTGGCCACTTCGAGCGCCGGCCGTTCCTCGGGCACGAGGACATACGTCATGCAGGTGTCCGTGAACCACGCACTGCCGGCCGCGCTGACGAGCGGATACTCGGCGAGTGCCGCCCGGAGGAGTGCGGCAGCGTGCTCGTCGTCGGCTTCGCCGATCGCGATCGCAGCTTCGGCGAGCACGATGTGCAC
>JAWXCJ010000250.1:0-28719 GCA_034408875.1 Actinomycetota bacterium | reverse complement strand
ACTGCAGACCCCCGGCTTCGCTGCGCTCTTCGGGACCCACCGACGACTGCACGACGTTGCCGAGCTGAGAAGCCAACAACCCCATGCCGACGCCGAGCACGGCCATCGTAACGAGGAACCCGACCGTGTCGATCTCGTGGTCGATCAGCGTGAGCAACGCAACACACGCGACGAGCAGCACGGCCAGCCCCGCGCGCACGACCGACCGCGCGCCGAACCGCCGCTCGAACACCGGTCCCAGCGCCGACGTAAGGAACAACGTGACGGACACCGGGAGCATGCGCAGACCGGTCTCGAACGCGTCGTAACCCTGCACGACCTGGAGATACAACGGGATCGTGAAGAAGATGCCCATGAGAATCAGGTTCTGGGCGCAGAACATGGCGAGTCCGGCCCGGAGCGGCGGGATCTTCAGCTGGTCGAGGCGCACGAGCGGGTCGAGTTCGTGCGCTTCCCGGCGCCGTTCCCAGCGCGAGAACGCCAAGAGCAAGAGGACACCGGCACCGATCACGAAGAGCGTGAGCGAGAATCCGAACGGTTCGACCGGCGAGTTCTTCGGTGTGATCCATCCCCACGAGTTCGACTGCAACACGCTGTACACGATGAGCCCGAGACCCGCGGCCGACAGCAAGGAGCCGACGAGGTCGAGTTGCGGCGGGCGCCCCTCGCGCGGCACTTCGGTCACCCCAGCGCAATGCGAGCAAGATGAGCGCGGCGACGAAGACCTCACCCACGAACACGAGCCGCCACGTGAGATAGGTGGTCACCCACCCGCCGAGGATCGGCCCGACCGCGATGCCGGCCCCGGCCACGCCGCCGAGCACGCCGAACGCGAGCGCGCGGTCACGGCCTTCGAAGTTGCCCGCGACGAGCGCCACCAACGCGGGCAGTACCAGCGCGGCACCGATGCCCTCGAGCACCGACCATCCGAGTGCGAGCACACCGACCGACCACGAGATCGCAGTGAGAGCCGAGCCGACGGCGTAGATCGCCATCCCGATCCCGAACGCGCGCCGGCGCCCCCAGAGATCGCCGAGCTTGCCGCCCGTGATCATCAACGCGGCCATCACCAGCGAGTAGAACGTGATGACCGCCTGGATCGTCGTGACCGACGTGTCGAAATCTTCGACGAGCTGGCTGATCGACACGTTCATCACGGCCTGGTCGAGCACCATCAAGAACTGGGCGGCGCCGAGCACGACGAGAACCCGGCGATTCACGGGAGCATCTTCCCACAATTCTTTGTCGCTGCTCGCTGCGCTCACCGCATCATGCTCGGTACGCTTGCGCCATGCGGCCTGCTCATTACGAGACCTCCGACGTGCGGATCGAGAAGCTGGTCGTCGGGCCGTTCGAGAACAACGTGTTCGTGCTCCGCTCGAAGGGCACGGGCGAGGCGGTCATCATCGACGCCGCCAACGAGCACGAGCTGCTCCTCGAGGTCGCCACCGCCACCGGTGTGCGGCGGGTCCTCACCACGCACGGGCACTGGGACCACATCCAGGCGGTCACCCAGATGCGCGATGCCGGCATCGATGTGGGTATCTCCGAGGGCGACGCGGCCATGCTGCCGTCGTACGACTTCACGATCCCCGACGCCGATGTCATCGAGATCGGCGGCCTCCGGCTGCACACGATCCACACGCCCGGCCACACCCGTGGCTCGACGTGCTTCCTGATCGAGGATCACCCGGTGCTGTTCAGCGGCGACACGCTCTTCCCGGGCGGGCCGGGGAACACGCACACCGAGGGCGCGAGCTTCGACACGATCATCACCTCGATCGACCGACGGCTGTTCCCGCTCCCGCAGGAGACGATCGTCATGCCGGGCCACGGGCTCGACACCACAATCGGCACCGAGCGTCCGCACCTCGACCAGTGGATCGAGCGTGGGTGGTGAGACGCCCGCCTCGTTTCTGAGACGGGGCGTCCCACCACCACACTGCGCGGCCCGACTTACTCGGACGTGAGGTCCGAGATCTTCGACAGACCGAATTCCTCAGCGGTCGTGTCGAGCACATAGAAGCCGTTCACGTCCTGGGCATCTGACGCCGCGGACGCGACCAGGGAATCGCCTTCGAGCGCAGTGACGAGCAAGTCGTACGTCTCGGCCGAGTCGGAGCTGGGCGTTCCGCCGAGGAACGTCAACAGTGTGCCCGTGTACTCGCCGTAGAGGTCGATCGTGCCGTCGCCGAGCAACGGATACACCGTCTCGGTCGGGCCGATGTTGTCCTGGTACGACACCTCGTAGCCGTTGGCTTCGAGCGCCTGCCCGTACGCCTGGCTGAGGAGCTGCGCACCCGCGAAGTCCTTGGAGCCGACGGTGAGGCTCGTGCCCGCGCCGGTGTCGCCACCTTCGGTGAGCCCGTTGCGCTCCAAGAACGCTCCGGCCACGTCAGCCGGGTCTTCGAGGTCGTTGAATACCGAAAGCGCCATGGCGTTGTACTCGTCGAGCGTCAAAGCCGCGTTGACTGCGTCGAGAATCCCGACCACGTCGTCGGTCATCACCTCGGTCCGCCCGACCGCAACCGGGTTGTCGGACGGCTGAAGGCCCTTGTCGTCTTCGAGGAGCACGAAGTTGTCCTCGATCACGCTCGAGCCGGTGAAGAGCAGGCCGACGTCGATGTCGCCGTCGCTGAGGGCGGTGACGGTGACGGGACCACCCGGGTCGAGCTTCTTCACTTCCTTGAAGTCGAGCCCGTACAGCTCCTGCTCCGTCTCACCAAGGCAGAGTGGCCGCTCTTGACACTCAGGCGGACCGCCGAACACGAGCTGTTGGTCTACACGGCCCGATATTTCCTCGGTGTCGTCGCCCGTTGCGTCGTCACCAGCATCGTCGTCGTCATCGCCACCGCATCCTGCGGAAACGAGGACGAGGGCAAGGAGCAGCACTCCGATTGCTCGCCCCGTCGGTCGGACTCTCACGGTTCGCATTGGTTTCCTTCCTCAGTGTTTCGGACTGGCTATCACGCGGCGACACGCGGGGCATCGTCGGAGACTGCCGACGACGATGCCCGGAGCGGACGCGGAAGTATCACTCGCTCGACGAACCCCAACGCCAACTCGGCGGTCACCGACAGCAGGGCGACGAACAGCGCGCCGACGAACACGCGCGGATCGCTGTAGCTGATGCGCGACCCGTCGATGATGAAACGACCCAGGCCGCCGCCTCCGACATACGCGAGCAGCGTCGCCGTCGCGACGACGGCCACCGCGCTCGTGCGCAGGCCGGCCATGATGAAGGGCCCGGACAGCGGCAGCTCGACGGTCCGCAGCACCTCACGACCGTTCAGACCCATCCCGGTCGCGGCTTCCCGAACGTTCGGGTCGATCCCGGCGACCCCGACATACGTGTTCGTCAGAATCGGAGGAATCGCGAGTGCGACAAGCGCGACGAACGCAGGGACCGACACCACACCGATGGTCGCCAAATACGAAGGCGGATCCCCGATACCCCACACCAGCACGGCCATGAGCAGGATCGAGAGCGCGGGAATGGCGCGTCCGATGTTCGAAACGTTGATCGCGACGAATGCGCCGCGGCGGAAGTGGCCGAGCAACAACCCGATCGGGAGCGCGACCAGCGTGGCGACCACAAGCGACACGATCGAGATCTGGACGTGTTCGAGAAGCCGGTTCGGCACGCCTTCGTCGCCCGTCCAATGCTGCCCGTCGCGCAACCAGTCCCACACGTCGCCGAAGTAGTTCATGCCCGCCTCCGGCGCGACCACGGCATGAGCACGCGCTGTGCGAGCAGCACTGCCAAGTCGCAGACGACTGCAAGTGCGACGGTGAGCACGATGCCGACGGTGAGCGGCGTGCGGAATCCGCGATCGAACCCGTCGCGCATCAAGCGTCCGAGCCCGCCCTGTCCGACCAGGGCGGCGACCGGAATGAGGCCGATCACCGTGACGAGCGCGATACGCAACCCGGCGAACATCGCCGGCAGCGCGAGCGGAATGTCGACCCAACCGATCCGCGCGGCTGACGTGTATCCCATGCCCGTCGCGGCCTCCCTGACCTCACGCGGGACACCGTGGATGCCGGCGACGATGTTCCGGATGATGATGAGCAACGTGTACGAGGCCAACGGAATCACCGCTGTCGCTCGGGAAAGCCCGGTCCACGGCAGGAGCAGCGCGAACGCGGCAAGAGAGGGGATGGTGTACAGCACGCCGGTCGCCGCGATCGTCACACCGCGCACGCGCGGGTGAAACGCGGCCAACAAGCCGAGCGGCACTGCGATGAGGAGTCCGAGTCCGATCGAAAGCGCGGTCAACTCCGCGTGTTCGCGCAGGTGCGTCACGATCTCGTCGCCGTGATCGCCCACCCAGCTCCAGTCGATCCACACGTCGCCGTCGTACGCCGCGAGGATGCTCACAGAATCCCCTCACTGATCTGTTCGACGGTGAGCATGCCGAGATAGTTGTTGTCGTCGTCGACGACGACCGCGACGCGCGTGCTGCTGTTCAGGAGCACGTCGAGCGCTTCTCGCAACGTCGTCTCCGTGGTTACCCACGACTGGAACGGTTGCAGCGGCGCGTCGCCAACACGCGCACGACCGTCGAGATCGCGACCCGATGCCCAACCGAGAAGACGGTGTCCGTCGCGGACGCCAGCCCAGTCGACGTTCCACTTGTCCATGACTGCGCGAGCCTCGTCGGGCGTCGCGTTGATGTCGACGACCGGTCCGTCGACGCGCGGCACCTCGTCGACGCGGATCAGCGCGAGTCGTTTCAGCCCGCGCTCGCGACCGAGGAACCGCGCGACGAATTCGCTCGCGGGGGCGCGCAGCACCTCCGCAGGAGTCGCGTACTGCTCGAGAACGCCGCCGACGTTGAGGATCGCGACCTGGTCGCCGAGCTTGATCGCCTCGTCGATGTCGTGGGTGACGAGCACGATCGTCTTGTGGACGCGCCGCTGCAACGCGAGGAGCTCGTCCTGGAGGTGCGCACGCACGATCGGGTCGACGGCGCTGTACGGCTCGTCCATGAGCAAGATCGGCGGGTCGGCCGCCAGCGCCCGGGCCACGCCGACGCGCTGCTGCTGGCCACCTGAAAGTTCGGACGGGTAGCGCCGGAGTAAGCCGCGATCGAGTCCGACGAGGTCGGCGAGTTCGTCGACGCGCGCGCGGATGCGGGCTTTGTCCCAGCCGAGGAGACGCGGGACGGTCGCCATGTTCGCTTCGATCGTGCGGTGCGGGAACAGGCCGATCTGTTGGATCACGTAGCCAATACTCCGGCGCAGTACCGGCGCGGAAACCGAGTGCACCTCGGTCCCGAGCACGAAGATCTCGCCGCCCGTCGGTTCGATCAGCCGATTGATCATCTTGAGCGTCGTCGTCTTGCCGCAACCTGACGGACCCACGAGTACGACGATCTGACCCGCAGGAATGTCGAGGGAAAGGTCGCCGACTGCGGGCGCGCCGGAGCCCGCGAAGACTTTGCGCACATTGCAAAGGCGGATGGCCGCCTCTTCGTCGGATTGCAGTGGAGGCCTCCCTGCGGTGTTCCGCAGCCCCGGCCGGCCAACGCCCGATTCGGGTGTGGGGGTCTTCGCCGTGCGGCCGGAGGTTAGCGATACCTCCGACCCCGCGCCACGTACGTCGCTGCGTATCAGCGGGGCTACCGCCCGCGCGTGCGTAGGTGTCTCACGATTGGGGCACTATGGAGGGCACCACTCGATCTCCGGAGGACGCGATGCTCGTCACGCAGTGGTTCTCGCCTGCCCGCAACCTCGCCTGGGTCGCGGCCTGTTTCGGATCGCTCGGCGGGTGACCGCACAAACTCGCGACGCGCTCGCGCAGCAGCACCGGCGCGTCCGATCGCAAACCGAAGCCCTCGCGTCGCCGCTTCACCCCGAGGACCAGGTCGTCCAGTCGATGCCCGACGTGAGCCCGACGAAGTGGCACCGCGCGCACACCACCTGGTTCTTCGAGACGTTCCTCCTCGCACCGAACGTGAAGGAATACGAGCACTTCCACGAGTCGTACACTTACCTCTTCAACTCGTACTACGAAGTGGTCGGCGCCCGGCACCCCCGCCCCGAGCGCGGCCTGCTCTCCCGCCCGACGGTCACCGACATCGCGCGGTACCGCGCTCACGTCGACGACGCGCTCACTGCGTTGATCGAGTCGTGTCCTGACGACGAGTGGCCCGAGACCTCCGCGTTGATCGAACTCGGGTTGCACCACGAACAACAACACCAAGAGCTGTTGCTCATGGACATCAAGCATGTGCTGTCGTGCAACCCACTGGAACCGGCCTACGCCGAAGGACAATGCTCCTCGCGGGTTGCGACGCCGATGGCGTGGGTCGACGTCGACGGCGGTTCCGTCGAGATCGGCCACGACGGCGAAGGGTTCGGTTTCGACAACGAGTTCCCACGCCATGTCGTCCACCTCGACCCGTACCGCATTGCCGACCGGCTCGTCACCGCGGCCGAGTGGATCGCATTCGTCGACGACGACGGCTACCACCGGCCCGACCTCTGGCTCGCCGACGGCTGGGCCGCGGTACAGGCGCACGGGTGGGAGGCGCCGCTGTACTGGTGGAACGACGACGACGACTGGAGCGTGTTCACGCTCGCGGGCCGCCGGGCAGTCGATCCCGCGGAGCCGGTCGGCCACGTGAGCCACTTCGAGGCCGACGCGTTCGCACGGTGGCGCGGCGAACGACTCCCGACCGAATTCGAATGGGAGCACGCGGCCGCCGCGCTGCACCAACGCGACGACGAGCAGTGGCAGTGGACCGCGAGCGCGTACCTGCCCTACCCGCGGTTCCAACCCGCGCCCGGCGCGGTCGGCGAGTACAACGGGAAGTTCATGTCGGGCCAGATGGTGTTGCGCGGCGGCGCGGGAATCACCCCAGCCGGCCACACGCGACCCACGTATCGCAACTTCTTCCCACCGGGAAGCCGCTGGATGTACGGCGGCGTGCGACTGGCGGGTGACGCATGAGTTCGATTGCTGACGACGTACGGCAGGGGCTCACGGTGGTACCGAAGGATTTGCCGCCGAAGTGGTTCTACGACGCGCGCGGTTCCGCGTTGTTCGACGAGATCACCCGACTGCCCGAGTACTACCCCACTCGGGCCGAGGCGGCGATCCTCGACAAGCGCGCCGACGAGATCGCGCGCGCGACGCGGGCGGAAACGCTGATCGAACTCGGTTCGGGCACGTCGGAGAAGACACGGCTGCTGATCGACGCACTGCTCGCGGGCGGGACGTTGCACCAGTTCGTGCCGTTCGACGTGAGCGATGAGACGTTGCACGGGGCCGCGGCCGCACTCGAAGCCGAGTATCCCGGCCTGGCCGTACGGCCCGTCGCCGGCGACTTCGACCACGACCTCCACCGAATCCCGCACGCCGGCCGCCGCCTGGTCGCGTTCCTCGGCGGCACGATCGGCAACTTCCTTCCCGAACACCGCGCCGCGTTCCTGGCCGAGATTGGAGGCGCGCTCGACCCCGGCGACCACTTCCTCTTGGGCACCGATCTCGTCAAGGACATCGGCCGGCTCGAAGCCGCGTACGACGACAGTGCGGGTGTGACCGCCGAGTTCAACAAAAACGTCCTGCATGTCATGAACCGGGAACTCGACGCCGACTTCGACCCCGACCGCTTCGAACACGTCGCGTTCTTCGACAAGGAGAACGAGTGGATCGAGATGCGGCTCAGAGCGGTCGACGATCACGTGGTCACCGTGCGCGCCCTCGATCTCGTCGTCCCGTTCGCCGCGGGCGAAGAGATGCGCACCGAGGTGAGCGCGAAGTTCCGGCGCGAAGGGATCGAGCGCGAACTCGCCCACGCGGGGTTGCGACTCGTCGAGTGGTGGACCGACCCCGACGACGACTTCGCCCTGTCGCTGTCGACGACCGCGTGAGGTCGAGGTCGCGTTAGCTGGTCGCGGGACGGGGTTCCGACACGATCGTGAGACCGTCGGGCACTTCGAGCGCGTGCACGACCTGTCCTTCGACCTCGATGGTGAGGTGCCCGCCCATCACCGGGATGCGTTCGAGGCGCAAACGCCCGATCCATTCGGGGATGGCGGGCGCGAGGTGCAACTTCGAGTTGCGGAAGTCGGGTTCGAAGCGCAGCATCGTGCGCAGGAACAGGAGCGGCGACGCCGCGGCCCACGCCTGCGGTGAACACGACGTCGGGTACGACACCGGAAACCCGAAGCGAGCCCGATCCAAGCCCCCGAACAACTCCGGCAGCAGGTTCCCGAACCACGGCGACGCGTCGACCTGCCCGCGCATCACCTTGTGCGCCTCGTCGACGAAGCCGTACCGCATGAGCCCCGCCGCGCACAGCGCGTTGTCGTGCGGCCACACGCTCCCGCAGTGATACGAGAGCGGGTTGTAACCCTGCATCGTTTCCGACAGGGTGCGGATCCCCCATCCGGAGAACATGCCGTCGGACACGAGTGCCCGCGCGACGTGCGGTGCCTTGTCGAGGTCGACGATGCCGGTCCAGAGGGCGTGACCCATGTTCGACCCGAGCCCGTCGATCTTGCGCTTGTCACGGTCGAGACCCATGGCGAAGTAGCCGCCGTCGTCGGTCTCGACCCAGAACGCCTGGTTGAACCGGCGCTTCAGGTCGCGAGCCCGTTCGCTCCATGACGCGGCGAGCTCGTGGTCGCCGGCTTCGGTCGCGATGTGGGCACGCGCGCGGAACGCGGCGTAGACGTAGCCCTGCACCTCACACAACGCGATCGGTGTCTGCGCGAACGACCCGTCGACGAACCGCATCGAGTCCCAGGAATCTTTCCAACCCTGGTTCTGCAGGCCCCGGTCGCTGGTGCGCTGGTATTCGACGAAGCCGTCGCCGTCCTTGTCGCCGTACTCGGTGATCCATTCGAGCGCGCGGTCGACGGCAGGCAACAGCGCGTCGACTTCGAGGCGGCGACTCCCCCACCGGCTCAACTCGCCCACGAGCATCACGAACAACGGCGTCGCGTCGACGGTGCCGTAGTACACGCGGCCGCCGCCCAACGCGAGCGACGCGGTCTCGCCGAAGCGCATCTCGTGCAGGATCCGGCCCGGCTCCTCTTCGGTGATCGGGTCGATCTTCGTGCCCTGGAACCGGGCCAGCGTTTGCAGGGTGCCGAGCGCGAGGTCGGGATCGACCAGCATCGTCATCCACGACGTGATGAGCGAGTCGCGCCCGAACAGCGTCATGAACCACGGCGCACCGGCCGCAACGACCGCGCGGTCGGGGAACTCGGGGTCGAAGATCCGCAGGGCCGCGAGATCGCGCGCCGAGCGTTCGAGCAGGATCGAGAAGCTCTTCTCGTCGCTCGTGACCTTGGGCAGGCGCCGGTTCCACTCTTCGAGCCGCGTGACCGGAGTCGACCGTTCGACCGGATGCCCGCAGAGGTAACGGGGCGTGATCTCCTGATCCTCGATCACGGGTGTGATCTGGATGCACGTCGACCACGACGCGCGGGGCGGAATGATCACTTCGTAGCTCGCGTGGTTGCCCGTAAGGCGCGGTACGTCGCTGAAGTCGATGCACGTCGCCCGATGGAAGCCACCGCGTTCGTACGACAACGTCAGCCGCGCACCCTCGGTGTGGACTCCGAGTTTGCCCTGCTTCTCGACCCGGCCCGACTTCACCTCGAACAGGTCGGCGAAGTCGGCCTCGAGTTCGAGTTCGATCGAGCAGAACGCGGCCTCTTCGCCGAAGTTGTCGACCGTGATGTCTTCGCGCATCCCGCGGCCGACGTACCGGCGCCGCGTGACGAGCAGGTGCGAATCGGCTTGGCCCTTGCTCGGCGTCGAGCGCAAGACGAACACGCCGCTGAACGGATCGGGGGTCGTCGCCGCGAGTGACTCGGGCGCGTTGCCGTTGATTCGCAGGCGGAACGTCGACAGGAATCGCGTGTCGCGAAAGATCAGGCCCATCGGCAGCCCCGGGTCGATCTCACCCGAGCGCGACGAGATACAGAATGCGGAGCCCTCGACCAGCGTGACGACTCCGCCCGCACCGCCCAAGCTCGCGCTCGCGCTCGTGGTCCACGGCTCGGGCATCGAGGACGAACGCTAGGGCATTACTCTGCGCACTGTGCGCATCGCTGTCGTCGCGCCGGTGTGGTTCCCGGTGCCCCCGTCGGGTTACGGCGGGATCGAACTCGTGGTTTCGCTCCTGGCCGACGGCCTGGTCGAGTCGGGCCACGACGTCACGCTCTTCGCGTCCGGGGGTTCGCGCACCAAGGCCGAGCTGATCTCGCCCATGGAGGACGCGCCCGATCCGCGCGAGCTGGGCGACCCCTGGTACGACGCGTTCCACGCGGTCTCGTCGTATCTCCAGGTCGACGACTTCGACGTGGTGCACGATCACGCGGGCGTGATGGGTCCGGTGTGCGGCGCGATGCGCATGGGCCGGCCGCCGGTCGTGCACACGTTGCACGGTCCGTGGACCGACACGACGCGATTGCTATACGGCGTCTTACATGACCGCGTTCACCTCGTCGCGATCAGTCAAGCGCAGCGGGAGATGAACCCCGACGTGCGTTACGCCGGCGTTGTGCCGAACGGCATCGATCTCGGTTCGTATCCGTTCCGCACCGAGAAAGAGGATTTCCTCGTCTACATCGGCCGCGCCAACCCCGATAAGGGACCGGCCGAAGCCATCGAGATCGCACGGCGCGCGGGCTTTCCGCTGAAGATGATCCTCAAGCGCAGTGAGCCGCCGGAGAAGGCGTACTACGAAGCGACCGTCGAACCGCTGCTCAGCAACGACGTCGAGATGTTCGAGAACGTGTCGCACGAAACGAAGGTCGACCTCCTCGGCCGGGCGCGCGCCTTGATCTTTCCGATCCGCTGGCCCGAACCGTTCGGACTCGTGATGACCGAGGCGATGGCCTGCGGAACCCCGGTCGTGACGACCAACTGGGGCGCGGCACCCGAGATCGTCGTCGACGGGGTCACGGGGTTCCGGCGCGACGGAAGCGACGACCTCGTCTCGGCCCTCGGCCACGTGAAGCACATCGACCCCGCAGCGTGCCGGGCCCTCGTCGCCGAGAAGTTCTCGGCGGAGGCCATGGTCCAGGGCTACGAATCCGTCTTCGATTCGGTCGTGTAACCCCACCCCAGCCGAAATTGCGCCATCCGGCGACCGTTTCGGTCGTGGGTTGGCGCAATTTCGGGAAGTGGGCGCTGGATTTACACTACGGACGTAGTGTTATTACAATAGTCGGCATGGCTGAGGCGCCTCCCGCCCTCGAAATAGACGATCTGCACGTCTCGGTCGACGACCGCGAGATCCTCCGGGGCCTCTCGCTGGCCGTGGCTCCGGGCGAATTGCACGCCCTGATGGGCCCCAACGGTTCCGGGAAGTCGACCCTGGCCAACACCGTGGCCGGGAACCCGGCCTACGCGATCAGCGGCGGGCGGATCCTGCTCAACGGCGAGGACATCACGGCCCTGCCCACCGACCAGCGCGCGGCCCGGGGCCTGTTCCTCGGGTTCCAGCACCCCGAAGAGATCCCGGGCGTGTCGGTGCTCAACTTCCTGCGCCAGGCCATGAGCCGCCGCAAGGGCATCGACGACTTCTCCGTGCTCGAAGTGCGCATGAAGCTCATCGAGTGGACCAAGCGCCTCGGCATGGACAGCCGCTTCCAGGAGCGCTACCTGAACGAGGGCTTCTCGGGCGGCGAGAAGAAACGCAACGAAGTGCTCCAGATGGCGATGCTCGAACCCGACGTCGCCGTGCTCGACGAGACCGACTCCGGGCTCGACATCGACGCGCTGCGCATCGTCGCGGCCGGCATCGAAGAAGTGCGCAAGGACCGGCCCGCGTTGGGCATCCTGATGATCACGCACTACCAGCGCATCCTCGATCATCTTGTTCCCGACATCGTGCACGTGCTCGTCGACGGCCGCATCGTCGAAACGGGCGGCCCCGAAGTCGCCAAGGCCGTCGAGACCGGCGGGTTCGACGCGTTCAAAGAGGACAGGAAGGAAGCGGAGTCCCGCTTGCCGAAGGCCGCAAGAACGGGAGCGAGACTGACCCGTGAAGGTGTCGCGTGACCGCGCTCGACCCGCGCACCATCCGCCGCGACTTTCCCCTGTTCGAACGGGAAGTGCACGGCAAGCCGATCGTGTACCTCGACTCGGCGTCGTCGGCGCAGAAGCCGCGCGCCGTGTTCGAGGCAATGGACGACGTGTACCGGCGCTACTACGCCAACGTGCACCGCGGCGTGTACGAGATCGCGGCCGAGTCGACCAACGCGTTCGAAGCCGCGCGCGCCAAGGTCGCCCGATTCGTGAACGCCAACCGCACCGAAGAGATCGTGTTCGTGCGCAACGCGACCGAGGCCATCAACCTCGTTGCGTACACATGGGCCCGCAAGAACCTCGTGGCCGGCGACGCGTTCGTGCTCTCGCACATGGAGCACCACGCGAATGTCGTGCCCTGGCTGATGCTCGCCGAGGAGCGGGGCGTCGAGCTGCGCTGGATCCCGATGACGCCCGACTTCCGGCTCGATCTCACCAACCTCGACGAACTGCTCGCCGGCGCCCGCTTGCTCGCGGTGACCGCGATGTCGAACGTCCTCGGCACCATCAACGACATCCGCCCGCTGGCCGACGCCGCGCACGCGCACGACGCGCTCATCCTCGTCGACGCGTGCCAGTTCGCACCGCATGTCGCCACCGACGTGCAGGCGTGGGACGCCGACTTCGTCGCGTTCTCCGCGCACAAGATGTGCGGCCCCACCGGTATCGGCGGGCTGTGGGCGCGCTACGAACTCCTCAACGAGATGCCGCCATTCCTCGGCGGCGGCGAGATGATCCGCGACGTCCGCCTCGACAGCTTCACCACGAACGATGTGCCGTGGAAGTTCGAGGCCGGCACACCCGCGTTCGTCGAAGCGATCGGCTGGGGTGCCGCGATCGACTACCTGACCGACCTCGGGATGCCCGCGGTGCGCGACCACGAGATGCAGCTCACCCGGTACGCGCTCGACGCACTCCGGGCCCGGTTCCCCGAGTCGCTCAAGATCTACGGCCCGAACGACGTCTCGATTCGCGGCGGAGCGGTGTCGTTCCTGTTCGACGGCATCCACGCCCACGACATCAGCCAGGTCCTCGACGAGGACGCCGTCTGCGCCCGGGCGGGGCACCACTGCGCCAAGCCCCTCATGCGCCAGCTCGGCGTGCCCGCCACCACCCGGGCCTCGTTCTACATCTACAACGACGAAGCCGACGTCGATGCGCTGGTCGAAGCGCTGGCGAAGGCCGAAAAGTTCTTCGGCCTCTAGGATCGGATTCAAGATGGCCGGCCTCGAAGACCTCTACCGCGAGATCATCCTCGACCACTACCGCTCGCCGCGTAACCGCGGTGAGCTCGAGGTTCCGCCCGCGCACAAGGTCGAAGGGTTCAACCCGCTCTGCGGCGACGAGGTGGTGCTCTACATCGACGTCGATCCCGAAACCGAGACAGTGCGTGACATCAAGATCGCCGGTCAGGGTTGCTCCATCAGTCAGGCGTCGACCTCGATGATGAGTTCGGCGGTGAAGGGCAAGTCGCTGGCCGAGGTGCACCAACTGACACGCGCGTTCAAGGCACTGATGTCGATTCACGAGTCGAAGCTCGAAGGTGAGGGCGACGGCAGCGACCTGGAAGCCGAACTCGAAGGCGTTCGATTGGGCGACCTCGAAGCGCTGCAGGGCGTCGTGAAATTCCCGGTGCGCATCAAATGTGCCACGTTGGCGTGGAACACCCTCCAGCAGGGCCTCGACGAGGCCGAACACGCACCATCACCCTGAAGGCGTTTGGAGTCTCATGGCCCCCACGGGGCTCTGTGGGCACCAAACTCCCTGCGAATTCCGTCACACGTGGGAACGGAGGAGGTCCGTCAAGCGTTGCAATGGTGGTACGGCACAACGGGTACGCTGCACTGAAGTCCGAAGGGAGACCTCACATGGATCAGGCCGGGATCGTCACTGCGATCGACGGAGCACTCGAACGCTTCGCGGCACGCGACCTGGTTTCCGCGGGTGAGATCGTCGACTTTCTGCTCGACCTCCGGACGCTTGCAGTCTCCGACGCGGCCATCGCCGCGCTGCTCGAGGAAGAGTCGCAGCCCACCGGCTAGTGCCGACTCGGCGGCCTGAATCGGCCGAGGCGTCCAGTAGCATCGGGCGCCTGTGGACCCGATTGCCGCGTCGGACAACATGGACGAGATCCGCCCGCCGCGCCGCGGGCTGCTGATCCGTTTCGCGATCGTCGGACTCGTCGTCGCGATCGTCGCCGTCCTCTCCGTCGGTCAGTACGCGGCGGCCCAGAGCGACGACGACGACATCGAAGCCGGCGGGTTCGAGCTCCGGAAGGTGTCGCCGGGCACCGAGCCGTCGACGACCGACCCGACCACGACGACATTGGCGCCCACGACGACGACGACGATCCCGCCGCTGATCCAGCCCGCGGCAGTCGCGTTGCCGCCCGTTCCCGGCGGAAGTGTCCGCCAGGGTTCACAAGCAGCCGAGATCATGGGCTACGAAGCGCGCCTCGTCGAACTGCGCTTCGACCCGGGTCCGGTCGACGGCGTCTTCGACGCGAAGACGCGCACCGCAGTGGAGGCATTCGACAAGCTCATGGGTTGGGAACGCGACGGCGTGATCGACCAACCGTTCGTCGACACGCTGGCGACGTTCCAGTACCCGACGCCGCACATGCCCGCCGCCGAAGCCGACCGCGTCGAGATCGACCTCGACCGCCAGGTGATCATCCTCTACAAGGGCTACCAAGTCGCGCTCGTCACACCGACGTCGACCGGGAACGGGAAGCGGTTCTGCGGCGGGAGCGACGGCTGCCAGTACGCGGTCACGTACGCGGGCAAGTTCAAGTTCGACTGGCATGTCAACGGATGGCGCACCGGCAAACTCGGGCGCCTCTACAACCCGTGGTACTTCAACGGCGGGATCGCGATCCACGGCTACACGTCGGTGCCGGTGAAGCCCGCGTCGCACGGCTGCGCGCGTATCCCGATGCACATCGCCGAATACTTCGCCACGCTCGTCTACGACGACATGACGGTGTACGCGGTCGGCATCCAGGCACCCGAGGGCGGTTACCCGCCCGACAGCCCGAACGGCGGATCGGTGTCCGGTGGCGGCGGTGGCGGGGGTGGTTCGGCACCGACGACGCCCACGACTCCGCCGACCGCGCCGCCCGAAACCACGCCGCCCGCAACACCGCCCGAAACGACGCCGCCGGACACGGTCGCGCCGGTGGGCACGCCGGACACGACTGTGCCGCCGACGACGACGCCTATCGACCCGCCGGCCACTGATCCGTCGCCGGACACAACGACGCAGCTGCCGGAGCCTCCACCCGGTCCGTAACCCACCCTGTCAGGGCGGCGTCCCCGGTGGTGTCGCACCCGGCACGTAGCGTCTGGTCGTGTCTGCCGGGAATCTCGAGAACGCAGTATCGGTGTTCGGGGCCGCCGCGCTTGCGAAGCTCCGGAATCTGGGCGCGCACGGCGAACCCGAAGACCAACTTCGGGCGCCGCTCGAAGGACTGATCGCCGATCTTGCCGAGCTGTGCGGGTTTGCCCGCACAAGTCGTTGCGGTGGGAGAGTCGTCGCTCGCGCACTTGAAGACACGGCCCGACTACGCGGTGACGCTGTCAAGCGCGCTCGTCGGCTTCATCGAGGTGAAGGCGCCCGGGAAGGGTGGCGACCCGCGCAAGTTCAAGGTCAAGCACGACAAGGAACAGTGGCTGCGTCTCCAGTCGTTGCCCAATCTCATCTACACCGACGGCAACGAGTTCACGCTCTGGCACAGCGGCGAGATCCAGCTCGTCATACGCATGGACGGCGACATCGAGACGGCGGGCGCGAACATGGCCGCGCCGCAACAGTTGCTGACCCTCTTCGACGACTTTCTGCGCTGGCAACCGATACCGCCGCGCACACCCAAGATGCTGGCCGAGATGACAGCACGCGTGTGCCGCTTGTTGCGCGACGAAGTCACCGAGCAACTCGAGGAGGGTGACCCGGCGCTCAGCGCCCTCGCAACCGACTGGCGGCGCCTGTTGTTCCCCGACGCCACGCCGGCAGAGTTCGCAGACGGTTACGCCCAAGCCGTCACCTTCGGCCTCCTGGTTGCGCGGGCAAACGGCATCGAGCTGGCAACCGGACTTGACCGAGCCGCCAAGGATCTGGCCTCGACGCACTCGCTGATCGGCGCGGCGCTGCGCATCCTCACCGACGACACGACAAAACACGAAACGCTGAAGACGTCGATCGGCACGCTGACGCGCGTGCTCGATGCGGTCGACTGGCCAACAATCTCGAAAGGCGACGCCCGCGCCTGGTTGTACTTTTACGAGGACTTCCTCGCCGAGTACGACAGCAGACTGCGCAAGAAGACCGGCTCGTACTACACGCCTCCCGAAGTCGTCGCTTCGATGACGAACCTCGTCGACGAAACCCTCCGCCTGCGGTTCGGACGACGGCTCGGCCTCGCGGACGAGGCCGTCACGCTCGTTGACCCTGCTGTAGGTACCGGCACGTTCATTCTCGGCGTCTTGCAGCGCATCGCCGAGACAATTGCCGCCGAACAGGGAGCGGGCGCGGTTCCGGGAGCAATCGAAGCCGCGCTGGAACGGCTGTTTGCGTTCGAGCTGCAACTCGGCCCGTTTGCTGTCGCCCAACTGAGAGTTCTGGCCGAGTTGGCCGACTTGCAGGCAACGACGAAAGTGCCCCTGCGCATGTACGTAACCGACACGCTCGGAAACCCGTACGTCGAAGATGAGCAACTCGGTGCGATCTACGCGCCTATCGCGGAGTCGCGCCGACGGGCCAACGAGGTCAAGAAGACGCAACCGATCACCGTCGTGATCGGAAATCCGCCCTACCAGGAGAAGGCGAAGGGGCGCGGTGGCTGGGTGGAGAGCGGCGACGTGAATGCCAAGGTCGCGCCGCTTCTCGACGCGTGGATGCCGCCGAAGGTGTGGAAGGTCGGCGCTCACGCCAAGCACCTCCGCAACCTGTACGTGTACTTCTGGCGCTGGGCGACCTGGAAGGTGTTCGACCACGACCCGGAGCACGACACCGGCGTAGTCGCGTTCATAACAGTTGCCGGATTCCTCAACGGCCCCGGGTTCCAACGCATGCGGAGTACCTGCGCCAAACCTGCGACGAGGTGCGCGTCATTCACTGCACCCCCGAAGGACACCAACCCGACGTTGCTTCTCGGATCTTCGAGGACGTGCAGCAACCGGTGTGCATCGTGATGGCCGTCCGCACCGGCGCCAACGATCCGACAACGCCCGCGTCGGTTTGGTTCCGGTCGGTTCCCCATGGCCCACGCACCGACAAATTCGCGGCGCTCGGGACGATGCGATTGGATGACGACGCCTGGACCGCGTGCCCGACCGATTGGCGGGCGCCGTTCCTGCCAGCTTCGCAAGGAGCTTGGGCAACGTATCCCAAGCTCGACGACCTCTTCGTGTACGACGGCTCGGGCGTCATGCCCGGCCGTACGTGGGTGATCGCGCCCGACGCGGCGAGTCTGCGCGAGCGATGGGACGCGCTCGTACGCGCACCCGTTGACAAGAAGGATGCGCTGTTCTACCCGCATCAAGGTGGCGACCGATCCGTCACGAAGAAGCTGAAGTCGCCATTGCCGGGATACTCGACGGCAACCAGCCCGGTCGGCGACGCGTCGGGGCCGGTGGAAGAACCGGTGCGCTACGCGTTTCGCTCGTTTGACCGGCAATGGATCGTCCCCGACAATCGGTTGATCAATCGCCCAAATCCCGAGCTGTGGCGCGCGCACGCGACGCAGCAGATCTATGCGACCGCACTGAGCCGGACCTCGCCGGCGGGTGGACCGGCAATCACTCTGACGGCCCTGGTCCCCGATCTCGACCACTACAAGGGCTCGTTCGGCGGTCGCGTGTTCCCGCTATGGCTCGACGGCGACGCTTCGGTCGCCAACATCTCTCCCGGGTTCCTGCGCGCCCTCACTCAGAGCTTCGGCATGGCCGTCGACATGGGCCGGCGCGTCGTGTGGCTTCATACCTTCGGCGAGCGGTTCCCCGACCCGAGCGCGGGTCGCCCGGCCGCGCCTCCTCGCCTTCCGGACGATCGCGTGCCCCTCGTTCCGGCCAACGGTGCGATCCCAACCGCTCCCGACCGCCGGCCGCCTTCGACGCTCGGTGACATCCGGCCCGACCACTGGCTGCCCGAGTACACAACCGAGCTTCTCGACGTGCTCAACGTGCTCGGGCTACTCGTCGACCTCGAACCCGCGCAGGCCGACCTGCTCGATCGCATCTGCACGTCGCGGTGCATTTCGCGTGACGACCTCGCCGTCGCGGGTGCGTTCGTCATGCCCGAGAGCTATCCGCGTAAGCCGTCCGAAGTCCCGGCCGAGAAGCAGCAAACGCTGCTCGGTTGACCGCTACGACGCGCGGCGCAACAAGTACTCGCGGAACTTCGGCGCCGTGTATTCGTACTGACCCTTGCGCACGCGGTAGATCACTCCGGCTTCGACGAGCCGGCCCATCAGAACGTTGATGTTGCCAGGCGTCTTGTCGATCGCTTCGTACAGGGTCACCGTCGCGAGCGGCGGGTACGGGCACTGGGCCGACGCGAGCAGCACGTCCTGCTCGGCCGGCGTGAGCGTCGCGATGCGGGGTTCGTAGAAGTCGATGTCGAGGCGGCGGTCGATTTCGGCTCGCGCTGCGTCCAAGAGCTCAACAGAGAAGTCGTCGACTTCCGCGACAACGGCGGCGTCCCAGAGTTCGGCGCCCCAGAGCTGGATGAAGTAGGGATACCCCTCGACTTCTTCGACGACGGCATCGACCAAGTCGCGGTGCACATGAACATCGCGGCCCTTGAGCGGCTCGGTGAACGCGGCCGCAGCCTCCGGAGCGTCGAGCCGACCGACCTCCTCGCCCCGGAACATCCGCTCGGTGTACGAGCGAGCCCGTAGAAGGTTTCCGGTCAGTGTGGGGAGGCCGCAGACGACGAGTCCGATCGGAATCTCGCGGCGTTGCAGCGAAGCCACGGCAGAAATCAGCAGCGAGAGCGGATGATCGCCCCGTGCGGTGCGGTCGTCGCGCACGATCTGCGCCTCGTCGAGTAGCAACACGACGCCGGTCAGTCCCTTGTCGACCGCGACCTCGACGACTTCGAACAGCCGAGCCGAAAGGTCGACCGAACCGGCGACCATACCCGGCTCGAACGTCACCTTCACCTCGTTGTAGGTGACACCGAGCGAACCGGCGACCCGGCCCGCGCGCCCGAGGGCGGCCTTGATCCGCTCCATGCGAATCACCTGATGAGTGACCCTGTCGGCGAGATCACCAATGGCGCGCACGACCGCGGCGTCTTCGTTGTGCGCCGGAGCGAACTCGAGAAATCCGGCGGCCCAAGCCGCCTCACCCGCGATCCGCTCGAACTCGCCGAGGAGAACGGTCTTGCCGACACCGCGCAGGCCCGTCACGCGCATGTTCGCGGGCTGCTCGGGCGCCGACCGGAGTAGCGCCGAAAATCGACGCATGGGCGCGTCTCGCCCGGCCAGGTAGGCCGGTCGCGTGCCGACGCCGGGGCGGAATGGATTCTTGCCCGAAGGTCCGCTCATTACACGATGACCTTAATATCAGCCAAACATAAAGGCAACCATGTAATGTCCCAAGATTCGGGCAGAGTCCTACGCGAGCGGGTCGGCGAAGGGGCTCGAACCGATGGTGGGGTCGCCGAAGGGGTCGTGCTCCTTCGGCATCTCGACGGTGAGTTCGTCGACACCGACTTCGGCCGCGATGCCTTCGTAGCCGGTTTCTTCGAGGCGGTCGGCGAGTTCGGGGCCACCGCTCAGCACAACCCGGCCGGCGAGCAACACGTGCACCTGGTCGGGCTTCAACTCGGTGAGTAGTCGCGCGTAGTGCGTGATCGCGAGCACGCCGATGCCGCGCTCGTTCGTGAGTTGCTCGACGCGGCGGGCGACATCGCGCAACGCGTCGACGTCGAGACCGGAGTCGATTTCGTCGAGCACCGCGAACTTTGGTTCGAGCACGGCCAGCTGCACCGTTTCGGCTCGCTTCTTCTCGCCGCCGGAGAACTCGTCGTTCACGCCGCGGACGAGTAGTTCGTCGGGGACGCCGAGGGTTCGTGCTTCGGCGAGCACACGGCCGGAAAGGTCGTCGACCGCGACCGACCGGGCCCGCAGCGACGCGCCGACCAACTCTTCGAGCGGGACGCCGGGAACCTCGACCGGGTACTGCATCGCGAGGAACAACCCCGCGTGCGCACGCTGCCAAGTGGGCAGGCCGAGCAGTTCGACACCGTCGATCGTGACCGACCCGCTCGTCACTTCGTAGTCGCCGCGACCCATGAGCGCGTGCGACAACGTCGACTTGCCCGAACCGTTCGGGCCCATCAGCGCGTGCACCTCGCCGGAACGAACTTCGAGGTCGACGCCGCGGAGAATCTCGATGCCGGCCACGGAGGCGTGCAGATCCGAGATCTTGAGAACGCTCATGTGATCTCCAAGAAGACGTCGTCGCCCTCGACGGTTACCTCGTAGACGGGCACGGACTGGATCGCGGGCAACGTCTGGGGTTCGCCGGTGCGCAGCGAAAACGTCGAGCCGTGCTTGGGGCACTCGATCTCGCACTCGTCTTCCCACACGTCGCCCTCGGACAGCGAGTAGTCGGCGTGCGAGCACTCGTCGCCGATCGCGTAGAAGTCGTCACCGATCCGCACGAGCGCGATGCGATGCCCGTCTACGTCGACCCGCTTCGCCGAGCCTGGTTCCAGCTCGTCGCGCGCCGCGACGCGGGTCTTGTTCATGCGGCTACGTCCTCCGGCCCTCGATCGCCCGCGCGATGCCGTCCACCGACCGGGCCTCCGGTCTGCGCCTGGGTCACACCCGCCGCCGGTGTTCGAGTTTCTCGACCACCGTGCGGCGCAGGCCGCGGGTGAGCGCGCTCACGGGGAGGCGGGCGAAGACGTCGTCGAAGAACCCGAGCACGATGAGGCGCTCGGCTTCTTCGGGTGGGATGCCGCGGGTCTCGAGGTAATAGAGCTGGTCGTCGTCGATCGGACCGACCGTCGACGCGTGCGAACACTTCACGTCGTTGGCCTCGATCTCGAGGTTCGGGATCGACTCCGCACCCGCACCTTTCGTGAGGACGAGGTTGCGGTTGCTCTGATTCGCGTTCGACTTCTGCGCCGACTTCCGCAGCCGCACCAGCCCGGAGTACACGGAGCGGGCGGTGTCCTCGACCGCGCCCTTGAACAGCAGGTCGCTACGTGTGTACGGCGCGTCGTGATCTTGGAGCGTACGGAAGTCGAGGACCTGCGCGTCGTCACCGAAGTACACCGCGAGCGCGTTGCTCTCGGCGTTCTGGCCCGAGAGGAGCGCTTCGCTGCGTAGGCGCGAGTAGTCGCCGCCGAGCGCAACCGCCGAGGTGCGCAAGGTCGCGTCGCGGCCGACGTGGGCACGCTGTAGGCCCAGGTGCCAGGTCTTCGGGCCGTGTTCCTGGAGCGACAGGTAGCGCAGGTGCGCGTTGTCACCGACGAGCAGTTCGACGACCGCGTCGCAGAGATGGTCGGTGGTCGGCGAACCGAACCGGTCGAGCACGGTCGCTTCGGCACCGTCGCCCAGCACCACGAGCGTGTGCGGGAACGAGACCTCGCCGTCGCCTTCGGACCAGTGCAACACGACGATCGGCTGCTCGACGACGACACCCGGCGGCACATAGATGAACGCACCGCCGGAGAGGAACGCGTCGTGCAACACCGTGAACGCGTCTTCGGATTCGCCCGATGCCGCGCCGAGCGACGCGCGCACGAGGTCGTCGTCGCACGTCGCGAGGTCGCAGACGCGCACGCCCTTGGCTTCGAGCGCGGGATCGATCTGGTGGCGCACGACGCGGCCGTCGCGCACGACGATCATCGCCGCCCGCTCCCCCGCCTCGGCGGCCCACGGCCCGCCGCCCGGTGCGCGTTCGTCGCCGGGTGCGCCCAGTTCGTCGGCGGTCATCGGTCGGAAGCGGTCGAGGTCGAGCTTGTCGATCGGGCTGTAGCGCCAGATCTCTTCGGTCGGCGTCGGCCACGAGACGGCCGCGAGCCGTTCCGCCGCGGCGACCCGCCGCTGCACGAGCCAGTCGGGACCGCCGAGGCTGCGCGCCGCGTCGGTAGTGAAGGCTTTCGCCATTACCCGACTGCGCCCTCCATGTTGAGCTCGATCAGGCGCGAGAGCTCGACGGCGTATTCCATCGGCAGCGTCTTCACGATCGGCTCGATGAACCCGTTCACGATCATCGCGGTCGCCTGCTGCTCGGTGAGGCCGCGGCTCTGGAGGTAGAAGAGCTGGTCGTCGCCGACCTTCGAGACCGTCGCCTCGTGGCCGATGCGCGCGTCCTTCTCCATGATCTCCATGTACGGGTACGTGTCGGAGCGCGAGTCCTCGTCGAGGATCAGCGCGTCGCAGCGCACGTGCGCCTTGACGTTGGTCGCGCCCTCTTCGACCCGCACGAGCCCGCGGTACGTGGTGCGGCCGCCGTCCTTGCTGATCGACTTCGAGTCGATGATCGACGTCGTCTCCGGCGCGGCGTGCGTCATCTTCGCGCCCGCGTCCTGGTGCTGGCCCGGACCCGCGTACGCGACCGACAGCACTTCGCCGTGCGCCTTCGGGCCGGTCATCACCACGGCCGGGTACTTCATCGTGAGCTTCGAGCCGAGGTTGCCGTCGATCCACTCGACGGTCGCTTCGGTCTTGGCGATCGCGCGCTTCGTCACGAGGTTGTACACGTTCGGCGACCAGTTCTGAATCGTCGTGTAGCGAATGCGCGCACCCGGTTCGGCGATCAGTTCGACCACGGCCGAGTGCAGGGAGTCGGTCGAGTACACCGGCGCCGAGCAACCCTCGACGTAGTGAACGGACGCGCCTTCGTCGGCGATGATCAGCGTGCGCTCGAACTGGCCCGCGTTCTCCGCGTTGATACGGAAGTAGGCCTGGAGCGGCATGTCGACGTGCACACCCGGCGGCACATAAATAAAACTCCCACCGCTCCAAACTGCGGAGTTCAGCGCGGCGAACTTGTTGTCGCCCGGCGGAATGACCTTGCCGAAGTACTTCTGCACGAGCTCCGGGTAGTCGATGAGCGCCTGGTCCATGCTCGTGAAGAGGATGCCCTTGGCCTCAAGGTCGTCGCGGTTCTTGTGGTAAACGACTTCTGAATCGTATTGACTCGTCACGCCCGCGAGGTACTTGCGCTCGGCTTCGGGGATGCCGAGCTTCTCGTAGGTGTTCTTCATCTCCTCGGGGAGCATGTCCCAGTCGGAGACGACACCTTCGGTGGGCTTGAGGTAGTAGTAGATGTCGTCGAAGTCGATGTCGGGCATGTTCTTCGCGAACCACTCGAGCATGGGCTTGCGCTCGAAGCGCTTGAGCGCGTTGAGGCGGAACTTCGTCATCCACTCCGGCTCGGACTTGCGGTGCGAGATCTCGCGCACGACGTCTTCGTTGACGCCCTTCTTGGGCTCGTAGACGTACGACTCGGTGTCGTGCCAGCCGAGCTTGTACTTACCGAGATCGATGCCGGATACCGCCATCGCGAAACGCCTCCTCGGGCGGGAAGTGATGCCCCCGCCGGGTAATAAACACTACGGCCATAGTAACAATTACCCAGGACCGGCGGCAACGCCCGCTGCGCCTCCTACAGTCGCCCGTATGACCCCTGCTCAGGAACTGGCCCTGCTCGCGATGAAGCCGGGGCAGGACAAGCACCGGCTCGGCACCCGCGCCGAGCTGAATGCCTGCCTCGCCGGCTTGCTGGTGGCCCACGCGGTGCTCGACGGGCGGGCCAAGTTGACGGCAAAAGGCGTCGTTCCCGGGGCCGCCGACCCGCCGAACGCGGTGGACGACATCATCAAGGAGAAGGGCCCGAAGCTGAAGGCGGTCCTCTCGCACATGAGCCGCGGACTCCAGCACGAGACCGGCAAGGGAACGTGGGACTACGTGACCACCGATCTCGACGCCAAGGACATCCGCACCCGGGTCGTGCTCGTCGACCGCTACCGCGCCGCCGCGGCGGGGACCCACGACCTCGACCCCGAGATTGCCCTCGTGCTCGCCTGCACCGGCCCCGCGCACCTGCTCGAGATCGTGGCCCCCGATCGCAAGACTCGTGGGCACGCCCGCGACCGCATCGACCACGCCCTCGACGGCACCAACCTCGAACCCGTCATCAAGACGATCACGCAGCTCATCGCCGATAACGAGACTGCGGTCGTCGTCGCGTAAGAAGTGGCTACCCGCCGCAGCGGGCGGCCGATTCGGGCGTCGAGGCGCAGCAGAGCGGGTCCCCATCCGTCGCCGTGTGGTCGGACGGCCGGCCGAACGGCTCGGCGTCGGCGAGAACGGTGTAAATCTCCCAGGCGCCGTCGGGGCCGTCGACCCAGACCTTGTCCTGGGTGGCGAAGCAACAGGTGCCGTTCTCCTCGACGGGAGCGAGCCCCTCGCCCGTGAGCCGGGCCTGGTGGGCGGCGACTTCCTCGGGGGAGACGACCTCGACGCCCAGGTGGTTGAGGCGGTGCTCGGCTCCGGGGGCCTCGAACAGCACGAGCTTCAGGGGCGGGTCGGCGATCTCGAAGTTCGCGTAGCCGGGCCGGACCTTGTGCGGTTCGGTCGCGAAGAGCTTCGAGTAGAAGGCAACGGCGGTGTCGAGCGCAGGAACGTTGAGCGCCAGCTGTACACGTGACATGAGGGGTGCCTCTCGCTATATTGACGATGGTCGATGTATTGATCCTCGCGAATCCATCGACCGATGTCAATATATACGGAGGTACCAGCCGTGGCCACCACATCGATCGACCGCAAGAAAGGCGCCGCCGACCCGGTCGCGTGCTGTGCGCCGCTGCTGGCCGAACCCCTCGCCGAGGCCGACGCGGTCGACCTGGCCCGCGTGTTCGCAGCGCTCTCGGACCCGGTGCGGCTGCGCATCCTCAGCCTCGTCGCCACGGGCGGCGAAGTGTGCTCGTGCGACCTCGAAGCACCGATCGGGAAGTCGCAGCCGACGATCAGCCACCACACGAAGGCGCTCGCCGAAGCCGGCCTCATCACCGGCGAGAAGCGCGGCCGCTGGATGTTCTGGACAATCGTGCCCGAGCGCCTCGCCGCCGTGCGCGCGGTGCTCTCCTAGCCGACGGATACGTCGAGGCTCGCGAGCAGCCCGCGCACGCGCCGTTCGATCTCGTCGCGGATCGGCCGCACCGCGTCGACGCCTTGGCCCGCGGGGTCTTCGAGGTCCCAGTCTTCGTACCGCGTGCCGGGATAGAACGGGCAGGTGTCGCCGCACCCCATCGTGATCACGACGTCGGCGGCCGACACGATCTCGTCGGTCCACCGCTTCGGGTACTCGCCGGTGATGTCGATGCCGACTTCGGCCATCGCCGCGACCGCGGCGGGGTTGACGTGATCGGCGGGTTCGCTCCCCCCTGACCACGCGACCGCCCGACCCGACGCGAGGTGGTTGAACCACCCGAGCGCCATCTGCGACCGGCCCGCGTTGTGCACGCAGAGGAACAAGACATTCGGCACGGTTGCCTCCTGGGTCACGCGGAATCGGAATGTTCGTGGGGGACGACGATCTCGTCGGCAGGAACGCTCGGGAACAGGAATCGGGCGAGCGCAACCGCGAGCACGCCGCCGACGAACTGGGCGCCGACAAACGCCGGTACCGACGCGGGGCGGATGCCCGCGAACGTGTCGGTCAGCGAACGCGCGATCGTCACTGCCGGGTTCGCGAACGACGTCGACGACGTGAACCAGTACGCGGCCGCGATGTATCCCGCGACCGCGAACGGCGCGGCGTCGGCGCGTCCCGCCCGCACGACACCGAGGATGACGAGCACGAGGCCGAACGCGGCGACGACTTCCGCGAACCAGAGCGCGCCCGACGACCGCGTGTGCGTCGACCACGAGACCGCGGAAAGATCGAACATCAGGTTGGCCGCGATCGCACCGAGGCATCCGCCGACGATCTGCGCGCCCATATAGAGCCCCGCCTCGCGGTTGCCCATACCGCCGAACAACCGATCGGCGAGCGTCACGATCGGGTTGAAGTGCGCACCCGAGACCGCGCCGAACGCGAGAATGAGCGCAACCAGCCCGGCCGCGGTCGCCGCCGCGTTCTCGAAGAGCTGCAAGCCGACGTCGTCGGGTGACAGCCGCTGCGCGTGAATGCCCGAGCCGACGACGATCGCGACGAGCATGCCCGTCCCGAGCGCCTCGGCCGTCAGCTTGCGGGCCAGGTCGCGGCCCACCTCAGCCGCCGCGCGCCGCGTCCGATCCCATCACATCGACAATAGTCGATACATCTATGGTCGTCGATGGGTCGGAGATGAACACGAGGTTGTGGATCGCCCCGTCACTAGCCGAAGCGGCCCTCGACGTAGTCGCTCGTACGCGGGTCCTGGGGCGCGCCGAACATCGCCTCGGTCGGGCCGTACTCGACGATCACTCCCGGAGTTCCCTGCTCGGCGAGGAAGAACGCGCACTTGTGCGAGACGCGGGCGGCCTGTTGCATGTTGTGGGTGACGATCACGATCGTCACCTCGTCGGCAAGCTCTCCGAGCGTCTCCTCGATCCGTCTGGTCGAGGTCGGGTCGAGGGCCGAGCACGGCTCGTCCATGAGCAGCACCCGCGGCCGGATCGCCAGCGCCCGGGCGATGCAGAGCCGCTGCTGCTGCCCGCCCGACAGCCCGCCTCCGGGCTGGCGCAGCCGGTCTCTGACCTCGTTCCAGAGGCCCGCCTTGCGTAACGTCGCCTCGACGACCGCGTCCCGCTCGCTCCTCGACACCTTCTTGCCGGTGAGTCGGAAGCTCGCCACCACGTTGTCGTAGATGGACATCGCCGGGAACGGGTTGGGCTTCTGGAACACCATGCCGATCTGGAGTCGGGCGTCGGTGACCCGCCGCTGCGAGTCGTAGATGTCGCTGCCGTCGAGCAGCACCTCCCCGGCGAGCGACGCCGACGGAATCATCTCGTGCATCCGGTTGAGGATCCGCAGGAAGGTCGACTTCCCACACCCCGACGGCCCGATCAGCGCCGTGACCCGGCCGGGTTCCATGAACAACGAGACCCGGTCGAGGACGTGGTGGGTGCCGAACCAGGCGGACACGGCGCGTGCCTCGAGTCCGGCGAGCGCTCCGGCCTCGGCGGAGGGCGGTAGATCGACCAGGGTCGGTTCGTCGGCGGCAGACGGGGTGACCGGCGCCGGCGGCAAGACGTCCGCCGCTTCCGCCGTCAGGTCGACGAGCGTGGCTTCGACCACCGAGGTGCCGTCGTGCCGGTCGGTCTTATGCGGGCGCCGAGCAAGTTTCGCACCGGAGTGCGCGTCGTCGTTGTTCATGAGTCTCATCAGGTCCCTTCGCGGACTACAACAGGTTGGGCAGCAGGCGCGCCGCCTGGTTGGCGGTACCGATCCCCAAGAGGAGCAACGGCGGGAGGAACGCGACCCACGCTTGCGGGTGCCCCCACCGGTGCCACGACCACACGGCCCCGACGGCTACCAGGACAAGGGCCTGGAGCCAGAACGCCAGCGCCCACAGCTGACCGGTGTCTCCGGCCATGGTGCGCTCGGCGAGCGGGAGGGCTTCCGCGGGGAACAACCGGCCGGGGCCGCGAGCGGCATCGCCCTCCATCTCCGCGTCGACACGAACCACGCCGCTCGGGAGGTACGGGGCTCCGTCGGCGGTGGTGAGGACGAGGCGGCTCTCGTCGTCGGCCGGCGGCGCCGGGATCGGATCGCCCGGCCGGCGCACGCCGAGCACGCGGTACGTGAACTCGCCCTGACCGGTCGTGATCGTGATGCGGTCACCCCGCTCGAGACCGTCGATGCCGGCGAACGGCGCGCCGTACGTGGCGTTGCGGCCCATGATCACGCTCACTCCGGCCTGGCCGGGCAGCACGCTGTCGCGCCGGTGCCCGGGGCCGGCGAACAGCGCGCCACTCGACGTGCCGGAGACGACGACCTGCTTGACGCCGATGCCGGGAACCTCGAGGTAGGCCACGGGCGTTCCGACGGGAAGTACGTCACCGTCGGCATCGGTCGGGCCGACCGGCGCGGTGCCCTCGGCGAGCTGCAAACGGAATTGGTCGAGGAGTCGCTGCTGCGCGGATCGCTGCTGGAGCGAGCTCACGAGCGCGAGATGGACGACGACGGCCGCCGCGAGCACGAAGACGAGCACGAGGACCGTTCGGACGAGGTACGGGCCGGGGCCGAGGGGCGGCGGTCGCTTCCGGCCGACCCCGACCGGCGCGCCCGCACGGGGCGCGTCCGCAGTGGGCGCGTCCGCAGTGGGCGCGTCCGCGAGGGACGCGTCCGGGGGCCGCTCCTGGCTCAGGGTCGCCGTGGTCACGACTCTGTCACCGACCGCCGACTCAGCAGATACAGCACCCGGCCGACGTAGATCAGCGCGAGCCCGACGGCCGCGTACGTCAGCCCGGCACCCGTCGTCGGCAGCGGCGAACCACCGCCACCGGTGTCGGACGTCGTAGTGAACGAACCCGAGGTCGACGAACCCGGCGCAGACGAACCCGACGACGACACACCCGACGCAGTCGTCGAAGTCGACGCGAACGAGCCGGTCGTGGTCGTCGTGGTCGTCGTGGTCGTCGGACCCGGCGTCGTCGTGGTCGTCGGACCCGGCGTCGTCGTGGTCGTCGGACCCGGCGTCGTCGTGGTCGT
>JAWXCJ010000249.1:0-11179 GCA_034408875.1 Actinomycetota bacterium | reverse complement strand
CGAACGAGAAGTGGTCGACGAAGCTGCAACCCATGTAGTCCTCTTCGGCGAGCACGGCGAAGCCGGCATCGGCGACGACGTCGATCGACGTGATCTTCGCCGTGTACTTCGGTCCTGCGAGCCCAGGGTTGTCTGCCACGATCTTGCAGAAGTCGCCGATGGGGACGTAATCGCTTGTCTACGCGCCGCCGTCGGCGAGCATCAATTCGGTGACGGCAGGCATGAACGTCTCGAACGTGCCGGTCTGACCCCACAGCTCGAGCAACCCGACCGCGTCGGCCCCGACGGAGATATGAAGTGGACTCGTCGGATCGGCGACGGCCGCGACGATGGTGTCGGCCACTTCGTTGGGGTCACCGCCGTTCGTGAGTGAGGTCTTGCTGAAGTCGAGCATCATGTGGTTCAGACCGGCATAGGGCGACGACGGGTCGGCCTGGTCGAGCAGGTTGTCGACCGTGTCCGCCAACGCGGTGTCGTAGTAACCCGGCTCCACGCTCACGACGCGAATACCGAACGGTGCCACCTCGCCGGCCAGCGACTCCGACAGCGCGCCGATGGCGTGCTTTCCGGCGGCATAGAAGCCGTAGCACGGGAACGCGGGAAGACGGCCGGTCATCGAACTGACGTTGACGATGACGCCGCTGCCCTGCGCGCGCATCGACGGCAGCACGAGCCGGGTCATGCGCACCGGGCCCCAGAAGTTCGTCTCCATCGCGGCGCGGGCCTGGTCCTCGGGGAAGTCCTCGACCGGACCCGAGTAACCGACGCCCGCGTTGTTGACGAGGACGTCGACGCGCCCATGACGGGAGAGTGTCTCGTCGACCGCGACACTCGCGGAGGCGGCATCCGTCACGTCGAGGGCGATGACGTCAACCGCGACGCCCGCATCGGCGGCCGCCTTGTTGAGCGCGTCGGCCTTGGCCGGGTTCCGCATCGTCGCGACGACCGTGTCGCCGTTGCGGGCAAACGCAACCGCGGTGCGCAACCCGATACCTGTCGAGCAACCGGTGATGAGTACGACGGCCATGGGTGTCCTCCCCGCTGGATGTGTCGGCGACCCTACGCCCTATCGCGTCGGTGGCGTCGTGCGTTCGCCCGTGATCTGGTTGACGTAGACCTTCCACGGGTAGTGGTCGCCCTCGCCCTCGGTACCGACGGCGCGAGCTTCCCCCACCCCCGCACGATCCACGGCGCCCGCCCGAACACCACCGACCGGCGCCGCCGGGCGTGGGCCAACGAGTATCAGCTCGCGCCGACGAAGCTCGACGTCCCCGCCGACCGCCCGTGGGTACAAGAAGGCCACGACGCGATGGTCGCGGGCTTCGCGGCTTGCAGCTAGGACGCCTTCTCCCAGACGGAGATGTGTTTCCGGCTCGCGCTCGTGAACGGCGCGCGCTGCCAGTTCCTCCACCGTTCGCGCAAGGTCATGCCCGCGAGCTGTGCCATCAGGTCGAGTTCGGCCGGCCACACGTAACGGAACGGCACCGAGATCAGCTCGAACGCGCCGTCGACATCGCGGTAGTGGTGCGAGATGAGCCCTTGGTTGGCGATGTCGAACTCGTCGAACCCGAGATGCTTCGGCGTCACCGTGACGGCGTGGACGGTCTCGCCCGGTGGGAGGCGCTGAAGCTGCGGCACACCGACTTCGATCACGAAGCATCCGCCCGGTTCGAGGTGTGCGGCGGCGTTGCGAAAGCACGCGACCTGTTCCGCCTGGGTGGTCAGGTTGTTGATCGTGTTGAACACGAGATACGCGAGCGTGAACGTCCCGTTGACGGTCGTGTGCGCGAAGTCGCCGATCGTCACGCCGATGTCGTCGGTGTCGGGCTTGGCGCGCAGTTGGGTGGCCATCGCTTCCGACAGTTCGATCCCGTGCACCGGCACGCCACGCGCGTGCAGCGGGACCGCAACCCGACCGGTACCGATGCCGAGTTCGAGTGCGGCGCCACCGCGGGCGAGATCCGCGAGGAAGTCGACCGTCGGGTCGAGTACGGCCGGGTCGAACATGTCGGCCGACAGCGTGTCGTACCGTTCCGCGACAGAACCGTCGAAGTAGTTCTCGGGCACGGGCGTATGATGCCAGGACCTCGCAACGGCGACCATCGAAATTCCGCTCGGGTACCGTGCGGCCCGTGACCACACCGGTTGCCTTCGTCACCGGCGCCGGCCGCGGCATCGGCAAGGCGTGCGCGGCCCACTTGGCCCGCGTCGGATACGCCGTCGCGTTGACGACGCGAACGTGATGGCGCCCCTCACGCTCACGAACCTGGTCCTTCCGCAGATGCTCGAACGGGGCCGCGGCCTGATCCTCAACATGACGTCCGACGTCGCGTGGTCCGATCCACCGCCGCCGCCGGCAGTGGCGGCCCGGGTCTCGGCTACGCGGTGTCGAAGGGTGCACTGCACCGCGTCGCCGGCGTCCTCGCCCACGAGATCGCGGGCACCGGTGTGTCGGTGGTGAACGTGTCGCCCGGTTTCGTCGCCACCGAACGCATCGCCATCGACATGGCCGAGTTCGGCTTCGACGCCTCCAAAGGCGCGTCTCCCGACCTCATCGGCCGAGTCGTCGCCTGGTTCGCAACGACAGCGGACGCGGCAGAGTGGAACGGCCGTACCCTCGACGCGCAGGAACAGGCACGCGAACTCGGCTACGTGTAGATCCCTACTTGCTCCGCCAGGCGCGTTCGAACGGGAGGCGCCATGCATCCGGTGCGATGAGTTGGTGGATGGCGTTCGGGCCCCACGATCCCGGCGGGTACGGGCGCACGGGTGGGGGATTGTCGAGCAGCGGCTGCGAACGCTCCCAGAGTTTCTCGATGCCTTCCGCGCTCGTGAACAACGTGTGGTCGCCGCACATCGCGTCGTAGATCAGCCGTTCGTACGCTTCGAGCAGGTCGGTCGTGCGACCGGTGTCGTGCAACGCGAACTGCAGGCTTTGCTTGTCGAGGCGCATTCCGGGTCCGGGGCGCTTGCCGTAGAACGACAGCGACAGCTTCGACGCGTCGGCGAGGTCGAACGTGAGGTGGTCGGGTCCGTGCGCACCGACACCGGAGCCGATAGGGAACATGCTCTTGGGCGGTTCGCGGAACGCGATGGAGATGATGCGCGCGCCTTGGGCCAGCTGCTTGCCGGTGCGGAGGTAGAACGGCACGCCCGCCCAGCGCCAGTTGTCGATCTCACAGCGCAGGGCGATGAACGTCTCGGTTTCGGAGTGCGGGCTCACGCCCGGCTCGTCGAGGTAGCCGTCGTACTGGCCGCGTACGACCTGCGACGGTTCGATCGGGCTCATGGAGCGGAAGACCTTGTTCTTCTCTTCACCGATCGACCGCGGTTCGAGCGCAGTCGGTGGCTCCATCGCCATGAATGCGAGGACCTGGAACAGGTGGTTGACCACCATGTCGCGGTACGCGCCCGTCTTCTCGTAGAAGGCAACGCGGTTGCCGATCGACAGCGTCTCGGGGACGTCGATCTGCACGTGCGCGATGTGCTGGCGGTTCCAGATGGGTTCGAACAGACCGTTCGCGAACCGGAACGCCAAGATGTTGAGCGCGGCCTCTTTGCCGAGGAAGTGGTCGATCCGGAAGATCTGGCTTTCGTCGAATGTCTCGTGCAGCGACGCGTTGAGCAAGGTCGCGGTCTGGAGGTTCGTGCCGAACGGCTTCTCCATGATGATGCGGGCCCGTTCGGCGAGCCCGACTTCACCGAGACTGCGCACGACATCAGGTGCGGCGGCGGGCGGGACGCTGAGGTAGTGCAGCCGGGCGACGTCGCCGCCGAGTTCGCGTTCGAGTTTCTCGACCGTGTCGGCCAGACGCTGGTTGCCCTCCGACTGGCTGATGTACGAGAGCGTCGACGCGAACGCGTCCCACTCGTCGTCGTCGACCGTGCGGGTCGCGAACTCGTCGAGCGCGCCTCGTGCGAACGTGCGGAACGCGGCCGTGTCGAGGTCGTCGAGCGACGTGCCGACGATCCGGCACTCGGGGAGCAGCCCGGCCTGCTCGAGGTGGAACAGCCCCGGCAGCAGCTTGCGCCGGGCTAGGTCGCCCGTCGCGCCGAACAAGACGATCACATGCGGCCGCAGCGGCGAGATCAGGTGGGCGTTGATGTCGATCGGGTCCATCACGTCCTTATCGGCGGGGATCCGGGGAGCTGACCGCGCGGCAGATGCCCTGGTCAAGACCCGAATTGTTGCGGCCTCGAGAAATCTCGGCGGACCTGTCCTCTGTCGGGAAAGCCATTCGTAGCTCTGACAGAGAAGGCCCGTACCAGATCCAAGCCGCGATCAACGCGGTGCACTGCGACGCTGCGACCGCCGCCGAGGCAAGCGCCGGGCGTTCGACGGGCGGTAGAGCGCGGCCTCAGGCCACCGCCCTCACGCGCCGGTTAGGTTCACGCTGTTGGCTGAAGGGGGGGACATGATCTTCGACAGCGACAACCACTACTACCCCGTCGGTCAACAATGAGCGAGCTGTTCCGGCGTCAGGTCTGGGTGTCGCCGTTCTGGGAGGACAAGCCGGTCGCCGCGGTCGAGATGATCGGCGTCGAGCGCACGCTGTTCGGCTCGGACTGGCCGCACACCGAAGGGATTGCCGACCCGCTGTCGTATCGCGACGAGCTCGCCGGCCTGCCGGAGGAAACGATCGACCGGGTCAAGGGCGCCAACGCGCTCGAACTCACGATGCCGATCTGAGCTGACGTGGCGGGCGACTGGCATATCACATCGATCTTCCACTTCACCGTGAACGCGACGAACTTCGAGCGCTCGTTCGACTTCTACACGACCATCGGGTTCAAGGTGCTGCGCGACAACCGCGACGTCATCTGGCCGCGCATGGTCGCGCGCAACTTCGGTATGCCTGCGGCTCAAGGGCGGGGCGCGTTGCTCGGCATCGGCGACGGCGAACTGCACACGCGTCTCGACCTCATCGAGTGGCTCGAACCGGCGCTCGACCCGCCGCCCGACGTGCCGATCGAGCTCCGCGTGCCGCGCATCATCGCGTTGCGCACCGAGAACGTGCAGGCCGCGTACGAAGACCTCTCCGCGCGCGGCATCGAGTTCGTGTCGAAGCCGCAGTCGGCCGACCGGGCAGGGATTGTGAACGTCTGCTCGTGCCGGGACCCCGACGGCCTCATCGTGGAGTTCATCGAGTACGCGCCCGGTGTGTTGGGAAGCCGCATCGACGAACTCCCGACGCGGCCGTCATGACCCGTCTCACTGAAGCGCGTGGCGCCGAGCTCTTCGAGGCTTCGAAGAACTGGGGTCGGTGGGGCGCCGACGACGAGCGGGGCGCGCTCAACCTGCTCACGCCCGAGCGGGTCGCGCGGGCCACGGCCCTGGTGCGTTCCGGCACCGTCGTCTCGTGCGGGCGCGAGCTTCCCGTCGCGCCCGCGGCCGACAACCCGACGCCCGCCCTGCACTACATGGTCATGGCCGGCGACCTCGCGCGCGGGCCGGGTTTGCAGGTGTCGGCCGACTTCGTCGGTGTGTCGTTCCACGGCATGGCGGTCTCGCACATCGACGCGCTGTGTCACGTCTTCGTCGACGGGCAGATGTACAACGGGTATCCGGCGTCCGACGTGACGAGCCTCGGCGCGAAGCGCAACTCGATCGCAGCCGCGTTCGGAGGCATCGTCGGACGCGGTGTGTTCCTCGACATCCCGCGCTTGCGTGGTGTCGAATGGCTGGAACCGGGCGACGCGGTCACACCCGACGAACTCGACAGTGCGTGCCGCGCCCGGTCCGTCGCGGTCGAACCGGGCGACATCGTGCTCGTCGGGACCGGCCGCGACGCGCGCCGCGCCGCGTTCGGCCCGTGGAATCCGAACGATCCCGGCCTGGCGGGTCTCGACCCGGAATGTATCCCGTGGTTGCACGAGCGCGACCTCTCGGTGCTCGGCTCCGACGGCGTCTCCGACGTCTTGCCCGCGAACCCGCACGCGTGGCCGATCCCCGTGCATCAATGCCTGCTCGTCGGCATGGGCGTGCACCTGCTCGACAACCTGCGTCTCGACCGGTTGGCGACCGCGTGCGCGGCCGCAGCGCGATGGGAGTTCCTGTTCGTCGTCTTACCGCTGCAGATCGGTGGCGGTACCGGTTCGCCGGTGAACCCGGTCGCGATGTTGTGACCCCGAGGAACCGATGATCATCGACCTGTTCAACGAACTCCAAATGCCCGAGCCCTGGGGACCCGACCACGAACGCGACGTGTTCGCGAATGCGTTCGCGCAGGTGCGTCTCGCCGACGACCTCGGATACGGCTGTTGGTGGTCGGTCGAGCACCACTGCACGCCCGAGTTCTCGTATTCCGGTGCACCGGAGCTGATGAACGCGGCGATCGCGCAGCACACCGAACGCATCCGCATCGGCCACGCCGGTGTGCTCACACCGTTCAAGATCAACCACCCGTTGCGGGTCGCCGAGCGGGCCGCGGTGCTCGACCACCTGTCGAACGGGCGGCTCGAACTCGGCCTCGCGCGTTCAGGCGGCGCCGAGTGGGCGACCTTCGGCATCGACCCCGACGCCACACTCGCCGAACTGGAAGAAGCGGCGCGGCTCTGCGTGACGGCGTGGACGGAACCGGAGTTCACGTGGGAGTCGGAACGGCTCAGCATTCCGAAGCGCACGCTCGTGCCCAAGCCGGTGCAGCAACCGCACCCGCCGCTGTGGCAGACGGTGTCGTCGCCGAGCAGTTTCCGCATGGCCGGCGAGCTGGGCATGGGCATCTTGTGCACGACCCTGCTGTCGCCGGTGTCGGTGCTCGAGACGATGGTCGTCGAGTACGAGGCCGGGCTCGCCGCGTGCGAGAACCCCGTCGGGAAGTTCGTCAACGACCAGCGGGGCGTGTTCACGTTCGTGTTCTGTACCGAGACCGTCGACGACGCGATCAAGAGCCGGGCCGCCGAAGCCGCGCTCTGGTACGTGAACGCCGCGCCGAAGGTGTTCTCGGTGCCCCGCACCGTGTGGACGAACCTCATCCGCGGCAACGTCAACATGGGCGCGGCGAAGCGGTCACAGGGCGCGGTGGATGCGAACCGGGTCAACGTCGACCTCGACCCCGAAGACGAGAATCCGATCGTCCGCTTGATGAACCGTCAGGTACTGGGATACGACATCGACCCCGTCGAAGCGTACGAGGCGCTCGAACACCAGGACTCGGTGATCATCGGTGATGTCGACACGTGCATCCGCAAGGCGCAGAAGTACCGCGACGCCGGATTCGGCCGCCTCATGAGCTTGATGCAGTTCGGCCATCTCCGCCACGACGAAGTGATGGCGAGCATTCGCCGGGTCGGCGAAGCGCTCATCCCGGAGCTCGCACCATGACCACCTCCCTCGACGGGTGCGTCGCCATCGTGACGGGCGGCGCGGGTGGCCAGGGTGCAGCCGAGTCGCAGTTGCTGGTCGAGCGCGGCGCGTGCGTCGTCGTCGCCGACGTCGACGACGTCGCGGGCGAGAACCTCGTGGGGCAGCTCGGCGATCACGCGATCTTCGCCCATCTCGACGTGCGTTCCGAAGCCGAGTGGCAAGCGACGCTCGCTGCCGCGCTCGGCGCGTTCGAGAAGGTGAATGCGCTCGTGAACAACGCCGGCATCAGCTTGGCGCCCAAGTCGATCATCAAGACCTCGGTCGAGGAGTACCGCCAGGTCGTCGACGTGAACCAGATCGGGGCGTTCATCGGTATCCACACCGTCGCTCCCGCGATCATCGCCGCGGGTGGCGGGGGCATCGTGAACGTGTCGTCGGTGAACGGGTTCGTCGGCGCGTGGGGCATCGCGGGCTACGCATCGTCGAAGTTCGCGCTGCGGGGGCTGACGCGCGTCGCGTCGATCGAACTGGCCCGGCGGGGCGTGCGGGTGAACTCGATCCACCCCGGCCCCATCGACACGCCGATGCTGCGCGCCGGGTTGCCACCGGGCACCGATCCGGTCGAGGCCATGGCCGGCGTGGTGCCCGCGGGCCGGGTCGGCCACGTCGACGAAGTGGCGGCGATGGTCGCGTTCCTGCTCTCCGACGAGTCGTCGTACTGCCACGGCTCCGAGTTCGTCCTCGACGGCGGCTACCTCGCCGGGCCGCTCGGCTCGCCCAACGTCAAGTGAAACTCTCGCTGCTGTTCCCCGAGACCCGAAGCCTCACGGCCGTCAGCAAGCTCGCGTCGCGAACCGAGGACCAGGGATTCCACGGCATGTGGCTCGGATCCGCGTTCGGCTTCGACCCGTTCATTGCGCTGGCGCTTGCCGGTCCGACGACGACGACGTTGCAGCTCGGTATCGCGGTCGTGCCCACTTGGCCGCGGCATCCGGTCGTCATGGCGCAGCAGGCCCTCTCGGCGAGCGCCGCGTGCGAGGGCAGGTTCCGACTCGGCATCGGCGCGAGCCACGCACCCGTCATGGGCATGTACGGCATCGACTTCGACCGTCCCGTCGGCCACCTGCGCGAGTACTTGGCGATCGTGAAGGCACTGCTCGCCGAGGGTCGGGTCGCGCACGACGGCGAGCGCTACCAGGTGAATGCGTTCCTCGACGTTGCCGACGCGCCCGCGCCGCCCGTGATGCTCGGGGTTCTCCGTGAACAAGCGGCGCGGTTGGCGGGCGGGCACGCCGACGGCGCGCTGTGCTGGCTCTGCCCGGCGGATTACATGCAGAACGTCATCGCACCCAACGTCGTCGCCGGTGCGACCGCCGCCGACCGGCCGGCACCGCCGCTCATCGCCGAACTGCCGTGCGCGCTGACCGAGAACCGCGACGAAGTGCACGCGATGGCGGCCGTCGACCTCGCGGTGTACCCGCACATGCCGTTCTATCGGGCCATCTTCGAGTCCGCCGGCGTCGAACTCGCAGGAAAGAAGTGGAGCGACGCCATGATCGACGCGTCGGTGCTCTACGGCGACGAAGACGGGCTGGCCGCCAAGATCCAATCGTTCTTCGACGCGGGCGCCGACGAGGTGGTGCTGTCGCCGTTCGGCGTCGGCGACGACCCGGCCACGTCGCAAGCCGACTGCATTCGAGTACTCAGTGACCTGGCAAGGAGCAACTGACATGCCCGACGACGACGTGCGCGCGGCCAACCGGGCGCTGTTCGAGACCGTGCTCGAGACGATCTCGGCCGGCAAGTTCGAGATGCTGGCCGACTTCATGACCGACGACCTTGTCTTCGACTTGCCGTACGGTCCCGATTTCCTGCCGAACCCGATCGAGGGCCTCGAGCAGTGGAACCAGATGCAGCTCATGACGTTCAAAATGTTCAGCTCGTTCGCGTTGACGCTCGACGAGATCCACGAGTGTCTCGACCCCGACGAGCTAGTCGCCGAGTACCACAGCGACGCGGTGGTCGTGCGTAACGGCAACGCGTACGAGAACCGCTACATCGGTGTGCTGCGCTTCCGCTCGGGCAAGATCTCGCATTGGCGCGAGTACCACAATCCCCAGGCGACGGACGTGCTGTGACCGCCCCGATCGGCACGTGCGATCCGGCGTTTGCGGGTGTCCGCGACGCGTTCGCGCAGAACTTCGTCGATGGGCTGGAGCTCGGAGCGTCGGTGTCGATCAGCATCGACGGTCGCCACATTGTCGACCTGTGGGGCGGGCACCTCGACGCAGCACGCACGCGCCCGTGGGAACAAGACAGCCTCGTGTGCGTCTTCTCGTGCACCAAGGGTGTCGTCGCGATCGCGACGATGTGGGCTGTCGCGCGCGGGCTCGTCGATCTCGACGCACCCGTTGCGTCGTACTGGCCGGAGTTCGCGGCGGCCGGGAAGGGCGACATCCCGGTGCGCTGGCTGTTGACGCACGAGGCCGGGCTGCCGGCGATCGGTCAGCGCATGCCCCACGGTTCGCTCAGCGACTGGAAGGCCATGACGGTCGCGCTCGCCGAACAGAAGCCCTGGTGGGAGCCGGGGACTGCCCACGGCTACCACGGCGTCACGTTCGGCCACCTGATCGGCGAGGTGCTGCAACGCGCGACCGGCCGCGATTGCGGCGCGCTGATCCGCGACGACCTGGCCGCACCGCTCGGCGTCGAGTTGTGCATGCCGTTACCGGCCGAGTTCGACGCCCGCACCGCCGATCTCGCCGTCGACATGTCGACAGAAGGCACGTTCTTCGACCGGTGGGATCTGAAGACGTCGCTCGGCCCGCGTTCGTTCGGGAACCCGCCCGACTGCAACGACGTCGCGCACTGCATGACCGACACGTTCCGGCGCGCAGTCATCCCGGCTGCGAATCTGCACTCGAACGCGCGTGGACTCGACCGGTTGTACAGCGTGCTCGCGTGCGGCGGCACGACCGACGCACTCGAACTCGCGCCGGCCGCACTCGTCGAAGAGTTCGGCCGCACCCACGTGCGCGGTGAAGATCGCGTTATGGAACTGCCGACCGCGTTCGGTCTCGGGTTCGAGCACACGATCCCCGAATGGCAGTTCGGCCCCGGCCCGCGCACGTACGGGCACAACGGCAGCGGCGGCTCCCTCGGCATCGTCGACCCCGACGCCGGCATCTCGCTCGGCTACGCGATGAACCGCCTCTGGTGGGGCCCCGACCGCACCGACCCGCGCTGGGCCCCGATTTTCGACGCCCTGTACGCGGCGATCTGACGTTCCGGCATGAGCCGGGGCTATGCGTACGCTGCTGTGCCATGGGAACCGACGAGGCCCGACGCGCCGCCGCAACCGCGATGCGCGATCTGGTCCACATCTTCGCGGCGCACGACCCCGACGACGAGGCGCTGCACGCGCCCACGGAGGTATCGTCGCCGCCGCCTTCGACGACGTCACGGGATTCGTCATCGGGATGGTGGGCGAACCGGCATTGACCGGCGAGTTGACCGTGCGCTACCCGGCACCGGTTCCGATCGACGAACCGCTCGAGATGCGCGCCCGGAGCGCGCCCGGCTCGACGGCCGCGAGCGCCGCAAGTTGTTCATCAGGGGCGAGGTGCGCCACGGCGACCGGATTGTTGCGACCTGTCGCGCCATCTACATCACGGTCGACCGTCGTCGTTCGCAGGCGCGCCCGACCCGCGCTGACGTTCATTCGCGGGGTGGGTCGTGGCCGTTGCCTTCGTGTTCGAGGCGGTGGTGGCGCCAGCATTTGAGTGTGAGGTTGGCGAGGTTGGTTTCGCCGCCGTGGGCCCAGTGTTTGATGTGGTGGGCTTCGCAGGCCCAGAGGGGGGCGTCGCATCCGTT
>JAWXCJ010000248.1:0-10567 GCA_034408875.1 Actinomycetota bacterium | reverse complement strand
CGCGCGCGCGGGTGGTGCGGGCCGCTCCTCTTCGTAGGCGTCGTCGTAGTACTCGTCGTCGCCGTAATACCGCTCGTCGTCAACAAGGCCGAGGTAGACCATCGCCTTCTTGAAAACCGACATGGGCGAATCCCTCCGCGTCGATGTGAGAGCCTACAGCGGTGGCCCGGTCAGGCTCGGACGAGCCCCGAACACTGCGGTTCCGACGCGCACGATCGTCGCCCCGGCGGCGATTGCGACCTCGTAATCGCCAGTCATACCCATAGAGAGTTCGGCCAGCCCCAGACGTTCACCGAGCGTCCGTATCGCCTCGAAATGGGGTCTCGGATCCTCGCCCACGGGCGGCACCGTCATGAGCCCCCGCACCAACAGCCCGTGCTCCCGGAGTTGGTCCACCAACGCCGGGGTCTCGGCGGGCGGGCATCCTCCCTTTTGGGGTTCCGCGCCGACGTTCACCTGCACGAGCACCTCGGCCCCGGGCGCGTACCGGGCGATGACCGGTCCGAGTTCGGGGCGGTCGACCGACTGCCAGCAGGACACGATCGGCGCGATCGCTTTCACCTTGTTCGACTGGAGCCGGCCGACGAAGTGCCAGCGCAGCGTCTCGTCGGGGACGGCGGCCGCGTGCGCCACCAACTCCTGGGCGCGGTTCTCGCCGAAGTCGCGCTGCCCGGCGGCGACGGCCTCGTCGATCGCACTCGGCGGCACTGTCTTCGACACCGCCACAAGGGTGACCGACTCGGCGCGGCGTCCCGCCTGCCCGGCGGCCACGGCGATGCGTCTGCGCACGTGGGCAAGGTTCTCGTCGATAGTCGCGCCGGTCATGGCAGCACCACAACCGTGACCTGGCGGCCGGTGGTGCCGTCGCGCCGGTAGGAAAAGTATTCACTCGACGCCGAGGTGCACACGCCGCAGTCGTCGAACGCGTCGACGTCCGCGCGCTCGAGCGCGATCCGCACCCCCGCGGGGATGTCGAGCGCAGGCTTCCCCGCGGCCGTCCTCGCCGCGACGTCGGGACCGAGTGCCTCGACCGCGTGGGCGAGTTCGTCGCTTCCGAACTCGTAGAGGTCGGGGCGGATGCACGGCCCGAGAAATGCGCGCACCGGACCGTTGCCAATCGCGCGCAGTTCGGCCATCGCGTTCTCGATCACACCGTCGACCAGGCCCCGGTGACCCGCGTGGACGACACCCACCGCGTCGTCGGAGACGAGTGCGATCGGCGCGCAGTCCGCGGTGAGGATCGCCAGCGGCAGCCCCCGCGTTGCCGTGACGGCCGCGTCGGCTTCCGGGGGTCCGGCCGTGGGTCCCGTCGCCACGTGCACGCGCGTGCCGTGCACCTGGCGGAGCCAGACCCACAACCGTGGATCCGGGAGCCCGGCCGCGCGTGCCACGCGCCGCCGGTTCTCACCGACGGCGACGGCGTCGTCGCCGACGTGGTCGCCGACGTTGCACCCGTCGAACGGCGCGCGGGACACCCCGCCGCGCCGGTCACTGCACCAGACGCGCGCCCGGCTAAACCCCGACGGCCGCGGATCCACTCGGCTAACGCTTCCCGGCTGGCGCTTCCGGGCTAGCGCAGGAACTCGGGGACGTCGAAGTCGTCGTCGCCGAGGTCGAGTGCGTCGTCGCCCATCAACGAGTCTTCGTCGTCGAGACCGAGCGTGGTCTCGGATGCGAGCGGGCGGGCCCCGCGTTGCTGTTCACCTTCGAACCGGTCGAAACCGGCGGCGATGACCGTGAGGCGGACCTCGTCACCGAGCGCGTCGTCGATGACCGCACCGAAGATGATGTTCGCGTCGGGGTGGGCCGCCTGACCGATGATCTCGGCCGCTTCGTTCAACTCGAACAGGCCGATGTCGGACGGGCCGCTGACGTTGAGCAGGATGCCGCGTGCGCCTTCGATGCTCGCTTCGAGCAGCGGGCTCGAGATCGCGGCGCGGGCCGCGGCGACGGCGCGACCGTCGCCCGACGCGTAGCCGACACCCATGAGTGCGGAGCCCGCGTTGGTGAGGATCATCTTCACGTCGGCGAAGTCGGTGTTGATGAGACCCGGCGTCGTGATGAGGTCGGTGATGCCCTGCACACCCTGGAGCAGAACTTCGTCGGCCATCTTGAACGCGTTGAGCATCGAGGTGCGCTCGTCGCTCACCTGGAGCAGCCGCTCGTTCGGAATGATGATGATCGTGTCGACCTTGTCCTTGAGTTGTTGGATTCCGGACTCGGCTTGCACCGAGCGCCGGCGTCCTTCGAACCCGAACGGACGCGTCACCACGCCGACCGTCAACGCGCCGATGTTCTTGGCGATCTCCGCGACGAGGGGCGCGCCGCCGGTGCCGGTGCCGCCGCCCTTGCCCGCGGTGATGAACACCATGTCCGCACCCTTGAGCACTTCCTCGATTTCTTGGCGGTGCTCTTCGGCGGCGGCCCGACCGATGTCGGGGTCCGATCCGGCGCCGAGTCCGCGCGTGAGCTGACGACCGATGTCGAGCTTCACGTCGGCGTCCGACAACAACAGCGACTGCGCGTCGGTGTTGATGGCGATGAACTCGACGCCTTTCAAGCCGGCATCGATCATCCGGTTGATCGCGTTGCAGCCACCGCCGCCGACGCCAACCACCTTGATGACCGCGAGGTAGTGCTGCGGTACGCCGAGCATGGTGACAAACCCTTCCCTACAGGCCCCGGGTAAGGTCGAAACTCTCGACCTCAGGTGCAGGTTGACTGTTATGTCAACCTGCGGTATGTGTCGAGACTGTACCGGAGCGCGACCGTTGATTCAACGACCCTGGTCACTTGACGGCGGGTGTTTCGGGCACGCGCACGTCGATGTATTCGAACGGCGCACCCGCGAGTTGCTCGAGTACCGCGAGTGCAGCCGCGGCCTTCGCGTCGACGTCGTCGAGGGTGCCGAGCCGTATCTCTCCGCCGCCGTCGAGGTCGAGCGCGACGCCGTCGCCGGCGAGGTCGATCGCGACGACACGCGTTGCGAGTGCAGCGGGCAGGCGCGTGACGATGCCCGGCGCGTCGGGCGGCGACACGATGCCGTCGACGGCGGGCGGCCGCCGCATTCCGAGGATCTCGACGACACCGGGCGGCGGAATGTCGGCGTCGGCGACGACGCGACCGTCGGCGGCGAGCAGCGCGGCCGAACCATTCGCCCGGCGCGCGTACGCAACGGCGTCGAGTTCAGTCACCTCGATGCCCAATGTTCCGGGAAGTTGCCACACAACCCGGGCGTTCGCCACCCATGGAACTTGTTCGACGCGCCGGGCCACCGCGCCGGTGTCGACGCGCAGCAGCGGGTCGCCGGTGTCGACCCCCGCCGCCTCTCGTATCGCGTCGATGTCGGCGTTGGCCGCGCCGGTGACACGAACGTGGTCGACGTCAAGCGCCGGAGAGTCGATCGCCAGGTAGACAAGTCCGGCGACGACGAACACCCCCGCGATGCCGAGTCCGATGCGAACCCGCCGGCGATCGGCTTCTCGCTTGACCTCGATACGGCGATCGCGGATGCGGGGATCCTCGTGAGGATCCTCGTTCGGGTCCGCGGGGACCGTGGGCGGGCGCGTGTCGGTGGAAGTCATTGATCCTGCGGTGCGAAGCCTACGAGGTGGAGTTCGGGCTCCAGGTGTATCCCCGTGTTCATTTCGACGCGCTGTTGCACTTCGCGGATGAGGGCGACAACGTCGCCGGCGCGCGCCCCCGGCTCGGCGACGAAGAAGTTCGCGTGCTTCGGCGAAACGACGACCGCGCCCACGCGCAGGCCTTTGCACCCGGCGGCTTCGATGAGACGACCGGCCGCGTCACCGGGCGGGTTGGTGAACACGGACCCGGCGTTCTGCCCGCCCGGTTGGTGTTCCCGCCGCCAGCGGACGATCTCGTCGACGCGCGCTTCGCAGTCGGCAACCAGACCGGCCCGACCCTGGAACACGGCACCCACCACCACGGAACGGGGGTCGACGGCCGAAGCGCGGTATCCGAGGTCGAGCGCTTTGGTGTCGACATCGCGAGCCGCACCGTCGGCCAGCGAGAGCACCCGGGCCCGCACCAGCACGTCGGCCGTCTCACTGCCGTGGCCGCCGGCGTTCATACGTACCGCGCCGCCGACGCTGCCCGGGATGCCGACGAAGAACTCGAGCCCGGTGACGCCCGCTGCCGCCGACCGCCGGGCGAGCACCGGAAGCGGTGTCGCGCCGCCCGCGACGACGACGGACGTGTCCGTGTCGATCTCGACACCATCGAGTTCGCCGCCGAGCACGATCGCCACACCGGCGAACCCGGAATCGGCGACCAGCAGGTTGGAACCACGCCCGATGACCACGACGGGTACGTCGCCGTCGATCGACTCGGCGAGGGCCAGGACGTCATCTTCGGAGTTCGCGCGCACCAGCACCGCGACGCGACCGCCGCACCGGTACGTCGTGAGCGGCGCGCTCGGCGCGTCGAACTCGACCTGCGCACCCAGCCGGTCGGCGAGCCGGCGCCCGACTGCATCCATCACGCGAGCCAGACGTCGGGCATCGTCGTCAGGTCGCCGGCACCCAACGTGAGGACGAGATCGCCCGCCCCGGCGAAACGGGTCGGGAGATCGGCGAGGTCGGTCATGCTCGGCACGTAGTGCACGGCAAGGTCGGGGTGCCGTGTCGTCACCGCGGTCGCGACCAAGCGGCCGCTCACTCCGGCGATCGGCCGTTCCCCCGCCGCGTACACGTCGGTCACCACGACGACATCGGCCCCGGCGAACGCGTCGGCGAAATCGTGGCCGAGCGAGCGTGTGCGGGAGTAACGGTGGGGCTGGAACACCACGACGACGCGTTTCCACCCGGCCTCGCGCGCCGTCGCGATCGCGGCCGCGACCTCGCCCGGAAGGTGGGCGTAGTCGTCGACGAACGTGATTCCGTCGCGAGTGCCACGGAACTGGAAGCGGCGCGCCACGCCGGCGAATCCGCGCAGGGCTCGGGCCGCGTCCGGGAAGGCGACCCCGATCTCGAGCGCCAGCGCGGTCGCACCCGCGGCATTCGTCGCGGCCTTGACACCGAGGGGCACCGCGAGTTCACCCAACTCGACGCCGTCGCCCACCAGCGTGAACGTGCAGCCGTCGGCGACGGTGCGGTAGTCGTGCACCCGGTAGTGCGCGTCGGCGTGCGCTCCGTACGTGCGCACGCGGGGCCGGGCGCCGGCGATGGCGCGGCTACCCGCGTCGTCGGCGGAGGCGACAATCGGCCCCGGGACCGCGTCGACGAACTCGTCGAACGCTCGCACGAGCGCTTCGAAGTCGCCGTAGTGGTCGAGGTGGTCGGGTTCCAGGCTGGTCACGATGGCGGCCTCGGCCGGGAGGTGCAGGAACGTGCCGTCGCTCTCGTCGGCTTCGACGACGAGCCACTCGCCCGAGCCGTGGGCGGCGTTGGCCCCGACCTCGTTGACATCCGCGCCGATCACGAAACTCGGGTCCCAGCCCGCGGCCCGCAGGATGAGCGCCAGCATCGACGACGTCGTGGTCTTCCCGTGCGAGCCGGCGACGGCGATCGTCCGCCGCGTCGCGGCGACGGCGGCGAGCGCCGCCGCCCGGTGCAACACCGTCAGCCCGCGCTCGCGGGCCGCGACCAGTTCGGGGTTCGAGCGCGGGACGGCCGTCGAGTACACGACAGCGTCGGCGAACGCGGGCACATTGTCGGCGTGGTTCCCTCGCTGCACGGCGACCCCGGCCGCCTCCAGTCGCGCCAGCACGGACGAGTCCTTGATGTCCGAACCACTCACGTCGTTGCCCATGCGCGCGAGGAGCAGCGCAATCGCGCTCATGCCCGCGCCGCCGATTCCGACGATGTGGATGCGGCGCGGCGCCGAGAGGTCGAGGCCGGGGATCTCGAGGTCGCGCCCGCCGGTTTCAGCCACGGGCGACCGCTTCGACGAGGTCGGCCAGCCGGGCCGCGGCATCGGGTCGCGCGAGCGCACGCGCCGCGCCGGACATCTGTCTCAGACGCTCGGGGTCGACCAGGAGCTCGGCCAGCATGGGGTCGAGTCGCTCGGCGCGGCAGTCTGCGTCGAGCAGCGTCACCGCGGCGCCGGCATCCTCGAGCGTACGGGCGTTGCGGGTCTGGTGGTCGCTCGGCGCGCCCGGCAGCGGGACGAGTACCGACGGCAATCCGGCCGCGGCCAGCTCGGCCACGGTGCCCGCGCCGGCGCGGCACACCGCCAGGCTCGCCCGCGCCAAGAGTTGGTCCATGTGCTCTTCGTAGCCGACGAGCGTGTATGCGAGCGTGTCGTCCTCGCGGCGGAGGGCGGCGAGACGGGCATCGCACTCGACCAGGTTGCGGTCGCCGACGACGTGATGGATCGCGACGTCGGTGCGGTGCCGCCACCGGTCGTAGAGGTCGAGGGTCGCGGCGTTGATCGACCCGGCCCCGAGGGCACCTCCGAACGCGGCGACCAGCGCCGGGGTGGCAGGTGCACGCACGAGCGCCGCGAACTGGGATCGCACCGGGTTCCCCGTCACGATCGCGCCGGGGAACTCGGCTCCCGGGAGGGAGAACGCGACGCGCGCGCCGAGGCGCGCCGCGATGCGGTTGGCCAGGCCCATGACGGAGTCCTGCTCGTGCACGACGCGCGGCACCCGCCATACCCAGGCCGCAACGAGTGCCGGGAGCGACGCGTAGCCACCGAAGCCGACGACAACGCGCGGGCGGTAGCGGCGCACGATGCCGAGCGCGCGCCAGAACGCCGTGACCGTCTGTACGACGACGCCGACGTTCGCGAGCGTCAGCTTGCGTTGGAGGCCGCGGCCCGGGAGCAGATCAATCTCGAAGCCGGCGCCGGTGACGATGCGCCCTTCCGGGCCGCGCCGGCCGCCGACGAAACGAACGTCGGCAGACGCGCGCCCGCGCCCGACCAGCTCCTGCGCGAGTGCGACGGCGGGATACGTATGACCGCCCGTCCCGCCACCCGCGAGGAGCGCGAACACGGGCGCCCTCATGTCGGAGGCCGCGCCGGACACTGACGGGCGACGTTGGCGAGGATCCCGGCGCCGACCATGGTGAAGACCAGGGACGAACCGCCGGCCGACAGGAACGGAAGCGTGATGCCCGAAACCGGCAGCATGCCGACGACCGCGCCGAGGTTGATGACGGCCTGACCGACGACCCAACTCGTCACGCCGGCGGCCAGCAACATGCCGAAGCGGTCGGGCGCGTGGCCGGCGACATGGAAACCCGCGATCCCGAAGCCGGCGAACAGTCCCAGCACGAGCAGGCAACCGACCAACCCGAGTTCCTCACCGATGATCGCGAAGATGAAGTCGGTGTGCGCGTTCGGGAGGAACAACCACTTCGCCCGCCCCGCGCCGAGTCCGACACCGTCGACCCCGCCGCTCCCCAACGCGATCAACGACTGCGAGATCTGGTACCCGGTATTCGACGTGTCCGACCAGGGGTCGAGGAACGTGAACACACGTGCCCGGCGGTAGGGCGCAGCGAGAGCGAGGATCGTCACGATGGCGATGCCGCTCCCGGCCAGCGTCGCAAGGTGCTTGGTACGAACGCCGGATACGACGAGCATGCTGAACGCGACGAGCGCGAGCAAGATCGTCGAGTCGAGGTCGGGCTCCAAGATGATGAGACCCGACAGGCCCCCGCACACGAGCAGGACCGGACGCCACGCCCGTACGTCGTGCAGCGCATCGGCCCGCCGGTCGAGGACGGCCGCGCAGCACACGAGCAGCGCGACCTTCGCGAGCTCGCTCGGCTGGACGCGCATCGGGCCCCAACCCAGCCAGCGCCGTGAGCCGTCGACCATGACTCCGACACTCGGGATGAGGACCGCGATGAGCAACGCGACCGAGACGCCGAGAAGTAGCGGCGCGGCGCGGCGCCATGCGTGGTAGTCGACGCGGGCGGCGACGACGAACGCAACCGCGCCGACGAGCGCCCACGCGAACTGGCGATTGAAGAAGTACCAGGTCGATCCGTAGTTGCTCAGCGCGGCAACCGACGACGCAGAAAGGATCATCACGAGACCGACGATGTTGAGCACGGCGACGGTCGCCAATACCACGAGATATGCGGGTGGGCGCGCAGCGGCGGTCGTGCGGCCCCCCGTTCGGGTTTGCACCGACCGGGCGAGGGCAAAGCGCGAGCGCGCCAAACGCGGCGTCATCGTGGTCACAGGGCTCGTACCTCCGAAGCGAAATCGTCACCGCGGGCCGCATAGCCCGAATACGCGTCGAACGATGCACATCCCGGCGACAGCAACACGACGTCGCCGGGCTTTGCGAGATCAGCGGCCGCGCGTACCGCGGCCCGCATCGAGTCGGCGCGCACGACCGGCCTGATGCCGGCGAACGCGACCTCGATCTCGGGGGCGGCTTCCCCGAACCCGACAACAGCCTTGAGGTGCGCCGCACCCTCGGTCAGTGCCGCCAGGTCGAGGCCCTTGTTCCGACCGCCCGCGAGCAGCACGACGGAATCGAACGACGAGAGCGCGTGCAACGCCGCGTGCGGGTTCGTCGCCTTCGAGTCGTCGTAGTAGCGCACACCACCATGCTCTCGCACCAGCGCGACGCGATGGGGGAGGGTCGTGTACACACGCAGCGCCTCCTCCACGCCCGCGTGCGTTGCACCGACGTCGAACGCGGCCGCAGCCGCAGCCAGCGCGTTCGTGCAGTCGTGCGGCAGCGCGCGCCCCATGGCGTCGAGGCGCACGATTTCCTTGCCGTCAGCGTCGACGAGGACGTCGTCAACGCGCCGGAAGCCGGTGACCGCGCTCGGATCAATCGACACGCCGATGGTGCGGGCCGGAGCGCGTCCCGCGAGGTCGGCGGCGACGGCATCGTCCGCGTCGAACACGAGCAGGTCTCCGGCGCGCTGGTGTTCGAACACTCGCGCCTTGGCCGCGACGTAGTCCTCGAACGAGCCGTGCCAGTCGAGGTGGTCGGGAGCGACGCCGAGCAGCACCGCCACCCGCGGCCGGAACGATTCCGCGAATGCGAGCTGGAACGACGACACCTCGACCACGAAGTAATCGGTGTCGTCGTCGACGGCGTCGAGCAGCGCTCGGCCGATGTTGCCGGCAGCGATCGCCCGGCGCCCGGACGCTTCGAGCATCGCGGCGATCAGTGTGGTGACCGTGCTCTTCCCGTTCGTGCCCGTGACCGCGACGATGGGGACGGGCGTCCGTTCGGCGGCGAGGTCGATCTCGCTGCGCACCGGGACGCCCCGGTCGTAGGCGGCGACGATGGCCGGGTGGGTCGCGGCGACGAGCGGGCTCGGCACCACCAGGTCGACCGAGGCCGCCAGGCTCGCGACGTCGCCCGGACTGGGCGCTTCGACGATCTCGGCGCCGAGCGCGCGAGCAGCGGCCGCACGGGCTTGGTACGCGTCGCCGCCCGGACGATCCTCGACCACGACGAGGTCGCAGCCTTCGCCGACCAGCCGCTCGACGACTGCCGCGCCCGTCGCGGCGAGCCCGACCACCAGCACCCGCCTCATCCCGACCCGCCCTGGTTCAGGAAGTCGGCGTAGAAGAGGCCGATGCCGAGTGCGACACAGATGCCGGAGAACAGCCAGAAGCGCACGAGCACCGTGAACTCGGGCCAGCCGCCGACCTCGAAGTGGTGGTGGATCGGCGCCATGCGTAGCACGCGACGCCGAAATCCACGGTACGAAATGATCTGCGCGACGACCGACAGCGTCTCGATGAGCGGCAACCCGGCAAGGATCGGCAGCAGCAACGTCGTCTGCGTGAGCAGCGCGAGCCCGGCCATGGCGCCGCCGATCGCGAGCGATCCGGTGTCGCCCATCATGATGCGCGCGGGCGCGGCGTTCCACCAGAGGAACCCGGCGCACGCGCCGAGCATGGCGGCGGCGATGATTGCGAGGTCGAGCGCATGGGCCGTGGCAACGCCATAGATCTCGTCGTGCCGGAACTCGGTGAACGCGATCACGACGAATGCGGCAAACGTGAACGCCGACGAACCGGCGGCCAGGCCGTCGAGACCATCGGTGAAGTTGACTGAATTCGCCGTCGCGTAGACAACCAAGACGGCCAGGAGAATCCATCCGGCCGTCTCGAGGTCGAAATCGAGCGGCCGCACGAACGACAGCACCGTGTCGACGTTGACCCACTCGATGGCGAGCACTGCGAACACCAGTGCCACTGCGACAATGCCGAGGGTCTTACCCCGCTTGCGCAGACCGAGGTTGCGGCGCTTGCGAATCGCGAGGTAGTCGTCGAGGAACCCGACGACTCCCAGTCCCACAATCAGCGCGAGCATCGTCCACCCCGCGCTCGTAAACGCCACGTTCCCGCGGCGGACATGCGCGAACAGGTAGCCGACGACGGTTGCGCCGACAATGGCCAGCCCGCCCATCGTCGGGGTTCCGGCCTTGGCCGCGTGCGGGTGATCGATCGGGCCGTCGTCGCGGATCTGTTGACCCATCTCGTTGCGGCGCAGCCACCGGATGAGCAGGGGAGTCCCGAGGACCACGCTCATGAACGCCGCACCCGCAGCCATGAGCGACGCGGTGCTCGTGAAGGCGAGCCGGGCGCTCGGTCTGCAAACCGTCGCGCACGCACT
>JAWXCJ010000247.1:0-10182 GCA_034408875.1 Actinomycetota bacterium | reverse complement strand
GGAGGTCGGAGCCGCATGAGTCTGCGAGCCAAGGTGCTCACGGTTTCCGATGGCGTGGTGCACGGCACTCGCGTCGACAAGAGTGGAGCCGCACTCGTCGAGCGACTCGGCGCCGAGGGCTACGAGATCGTCGATCACCGTGTCGTCGCCGACGGGGTCGACACCGTTGCCGAGGCACTGATCGCGATGAGCGACGACTTCGCCGGGCTCATCGTCTCGACCGGCGGCACCGGGTTCGGTCCGCGCGATCTCACGCCCGAAGGGACGCGTGTCGCGATCGTGCGCGAGGCGCCCGGCATCGTCGAGGCCATTCGCCGCGCGAGCGACGAGGGCGGGCGCGGTTTCGGCATGCTGTCGCGCGCGGTTGCGGGGACACGAGGCGAAGCCCTGATCTGCAACCTGCCCGGTTCGGCGAGCGGTGCGCTCGAAGGCCTCGACGTGCTGCTCCCGATCGCGCCGCACGCGCTCGACCTACTCGCCGGCGGTCACCCGCACTAACCGGCTTGTGAGTGCGGGCGCGAGTGGCCGCCACACTTCGGCGACCGGCCCCGTTCGTTGCGCAACCGCGAGCAGTCGCGCGCAGTGCAGCGCGTCGCACCATCGCAACGCGTCGCGGTCGAGCGGACGGCGCGCCGCGTATGCGTCGACGAACGCGCGCTCGGTCTTCGCGGCGGACCGGCCGAGCACCTTGCGGGCGAAGCCGCTGACGCCGGGCAACAGGCCGAGGAGCAGCGCGGTGCGCGCGACGTCGAGTTCGGGTGGTCCGATGCTCGCGAGTTCCCAGTCGACGACGGCGACGACCGTGCCCCCGGCGACGAGTACGTTCTCGCCGTGCAGGTCACCGTGGCAGATCACGTCGGTCGCGAACGCGAGGCGTCGTGCAGAAAGCCACGCGCCCGCCGTCGCGTGCTGCACGACGGCGAGCATCGCGTCGACATCCAACCAGGGGACTTCAAGCGCGGGAGGTGCCACAGCGTGGAGATCGGCCATGAGGCCGGCGAGCAGCGAGGGGAGCTCGCGGAACAAGCGGGGGAGTCCGACGACTCCCGCCGTGGCGAGCGGCGTCTTCCCTTCGACGTGGTCCATCACGATCACGGGCCGACCGAGGGGCGACGAACTGTTGGCCGCGAACCGGATGCGCGGCGCCGGAAAGCCCGCGCGCTCGACCGCGGTTTGGATCGCGCACTCGCACGCAGCGCCGCCGTCGTCGACGAGGATGCGGGCGACGAGTTCGCCGCGCATGATTTCCGGCCCGCCGATGATCGAGAAGCGAAGGAGTTCCGCCGAGTAGCCACCCGCGAGCGGTTCGGGCGTGCGGTCGTACACAAGGGCGGGTTCGCCGGTGAGCTCGCGCAGCGTCGTGAGCAGCGCGTCGCTCAGTTCACTCATGCAATGGTTCGGATCCACGAGACGATGTCGTCGATGTCGAGTTCCGTGGTGGTGTCGACACTGCGCACGTGACTGCCGGGGATCGCGAGCGCGGCGGCGTCCATGCGTACCCATTCGTCGAACATGTCCGCGCCGTACGTCAGGTCGAAGTGGCAGGGGTGACGGCGGCGCCCGAGGTACCGCTCCCGCGCGAGTTGGGGCGGGCATACGCAGTGCACTTCGACGATCGGGCCGGCCAACATCTCGATCCGGTGCGCGAACGCCCGGTGGAAGAAGTTGTCGAGCACGGCGTTGTTCGCCTCGGCGGCCAGGCGCCAGAACACCTCGGCCGCCGCCGCGCCCAGCTTGCGGGACCACGCCAGGTCACCCCCGCCCAGGGCCTCCCACAACGTCTCCTTGATGCTGTCGCGGGCAAGGAGCGGGAGGGCGAGTGCGGCCGCCAGGGGCGGCGCCAGCGTCGACTTTCCGCTCCCGGGCAAACCGGTCACAAGGACGTACACGGCCCGTAGTCTCGCGTGCCACGAAAATGAAACACGTTGCATTTTTGGCGAGGCGCGGTAATCTTGACCCGTTAGTCAAGACCGATAGATGCAGCCACAGACACACAATTGAGCCCTCGGGGTTGGGTGAAAGTCCCGACCGGCGGTAAAAGCCCGCGAACGCATGGCCGCCAGCCGTGCGCCGACCAGGTGTAACTCCTGGGCCGACGGTGAGAGTCCGGATGGGAGAGGGCGACAACGGTGGACGCGGACGCGCGCCGGCGCGACCCGTGCTTGCTGTCGTACGCCTTGCGCCCGAACTCCCCGGGGCGGTGAGCGAGGCGACGTGCGTGACGATTTGGCGATGGGACGGGCCCTCGACGTGGCCGCGACCGCCCGCCGGCACGCGCCGCCGTGGCCCTGGGTCGGGTGCGTCCTCGTGCGCGGCGGCGAGATCGTCGGCGCGGGCGCAACCGGGGCGTACCGCGCCGGACCCCACGCCGAGGTCGCGGCGCTTGCTGCCGCGGGCGACGCGGCACGCGGCGCCACCGCGTACGTCACGCTCGAGCCGTGTGACCATCACGGCAACACGCCGCCGTGCACCGAGGCCCTGCTCGCGGCCGGTGTCGCTCGGGTGGTCGTCGCGATCGGCGACCCCGATCCGCTCGTATCGGGCAAGGGCTTCGCGCGGTTGCGCGCGGCCGGTGTCGACGTCATCGACGGCGTGTGTGCTCCAGAAGCGACCGAGCAACTCGCGCCGTACCTGCGCCACCGCCGCACCGGACGCCCGTTCGTCGTCGCCAAGATCGCGACCAGTCTCGACGGCGGTGTCGCCGCCGCCGACGGCAGCTCGCGCTGGATCACGTCCGCAGTTGCGCGGGCCGACTCCCATGGGTTGCGCGCCGACTCCCAAGCCATCCTCGTCGGCTCCGGGACAGCCATCGTCGACCAGCCCGCGTTGACGGTCCGCGATGCCACGCCCATGCCCAGCCGCCAGCCGACGCGCGTCCTGCTCGACGCGCGGGGCCGCGTCCCGGCGACGGGCCCGCTGTTCGACGCTGAACTCGCGCCCACTCTTGTCGTCACGACGGAGCAGGCACCCGCGGCGGCGCGCGACGCGTGGCTGGCGGCCGGGGCGAAGGTCGAAGTCGTCGACCCCGGTGTCGCGGGTGGTGTCGATCTCGACACGGTGCTCGCGCTGCTCGGCCGCGAGGGCGTGTTGCAAGTACTCGTCGAAGGGGGCGGGCGCTTGCTCGGTTCGGTGCTCGAAGGCGGCCACGCGCAACGACTCGTCGTCTACGTCGCCCCACTGGTGCTCGGCGCACGGGGCAAACCCGGGTACGTGATGCCGGGCGCCGACACGATCGACGCGGCCCGCCGGTTCAACCTACTGACCGTCCGCCAACTCGGTCCTGACGTCCGGCTCGACTACGAGGTCGCCTGATGTTCACCGGCATCGTCGAAGAACTCGGCACCGTCCGCTCGGTCACGGCGAACGCGGGCGGCGTCCGGCTCGTCATCGAGGCCTCGACCGTCCTCGACGACGCCGAGATCGGCGCCTCGATCTCAGTCAACGGTTGCTGTCTCACCGTGGTCGAGTTGCTCGACGGTGCCTGGGCGGCCGACGCGGTGGTGGAGACGTTGCAGCGAACCGATCTCGGGGAGTTGAACGTCGGTGACCGTGTGAATCTCGAACGCCCGGTCCGCGTGTCCGACCGCCTGGGCGGTCACATCGTCCAGGGCCATGTCGACGCGACCGGCACCGTCGTCGCGCGCGAAGCGCAACCCGACGGTTCTGTGCTCGTACGGTTTGGCGCGCCCGACGAGGTGCTGCGGTACGTCGTGCACAAGGGATCGATCACGGTCGACGGCATCAGCCTCACCGTGGCCGCGCTCTACGCCGACGGGTTCGCCGTCGCGGTCATCCCGCACACACTCGACGTGACGACGCTGGGCACCACGCCCATCGACGGCCGGGTGAATCTCGAAGCCGACGTACTGGCCAAGTATGTAGAGCGCCTTCTCGAAGGGAACAAGTAGTCATGCCGTTCACGAAGATCGAGCAGGCGATCGACGCGATCCGACGCGGTGAGTTCGTCGTCGTCGTCGACGACGAGGACCGCGAGAACGAGGGCGACCTCATCATCGCGGCCGAGAAGATGACGCCGGAGAAAATGGCGTTCATGATCCGCCACACGAGCGGTGTCATCTGCCTCCCGATGGAGGGCGACCGCCTCGACGAGCTCCGCTTGCCGCTCATGGTCGCGGGCACCGAGAACACCGAAGGGCAACGCACCGCGTTCACGGTGTCGGTCGACGCCAAGCACGGCACGACGACCGGCATTTCGGCCGCCGACCGGTCCGCGACCGTGTTGACGTTGATGGACCAGCAGACCACGGCCGACGACCTGGCCAAGCCCGGTCACGTGTTCCCGCTGCGCTACCGCGACGGCGGCGTGTTGAAGCGGGCCGGCCACACCGAAGCTGCGGTCGACCTGGCCCGGCTCGCGGGCATGCAGCCGGCCGGCGTGCTGGCCGAGATCGTGAACGACGACGGCACGATGCGTCGCCTGCCCGACCTCGAAACGTTCGCGGCCGAGCACGATCTCGTGCTCATCTCGATCGCCGACCTCATTCGTTTCCGCTCGCGGCGTGAGAAGCTCGTGCGGCGGGTGTCCGACGCGCGTATCCCGACCGTCCACGGCGACTTCACTGCGCACGTGTTCGAGTCGCTCGTCGACCACACCGAGCACCTCGCGTTCGTGCGGGGCGATGTGGCCGGCAAGGAGAACGTGCTCGTGCGCGTGCACTCCGAATGCCTGACCGGCGACGTGTTCGGGTCGATGCGCTGCGACTGCGGCACGCAACTCGAGACCGCGCTCGAACTGGTCGCCCGCGAGGGCGAAGGCGTTGTCGTGTACCTCCGTGGGCACGAGGGGCGCGGCATCGGGCTCGGCCACAAGCTCCGTGCGTACAGCCTGCAGGATTCGGGCCGCGACACTGTCGAAGCCAATCTCGACCTTGGGCTTCCCGTCGACTCGCGCGAGTACGGCATCGGCGCCCAGATCCTCGTCGACCTCGGCATCACCACGATGCGGTTGATGACGAACAACCCGGCGAAGTACGGCGGTATCGACGGCTACGGACTCGAAATCGTCGAGCGGGTGCCGCTGCGCACCGAGCCGAACCACGAGAACATCGCGTACCTGCGCACCAAGCAGGACAAACTCGGCCACCTCCTCGGTATCGAGAAGTAGTCATGGGCGAGTACGCAGCCTTCGAAGGTGATCTCGACGCGACCGGGATGCGGTTCGCGGTGGCCGTTGCCCGGTTCAACCACGACATCACGAGCGCGTTGCTCGAAGGTGCGCAGCGCATGCTCGACAAGCACGGTGCCGACCAGGTCGACGTCGTGTGGGTGCCGGGCGCGTTCGAGCTGCCGATGGTCGCGCAGCGGCTCGCGGCGACGTACGACGCGGTGATCTGCCTCGGTGCCGTGATTCGCGGTGACACGCCGCACTTCGAGTACGTCGCGGGGGAGTGCGCGCGCGGGCTCACCCGGGTCGCGCTCGACACGAGCAAGCCCGTGATCTTCGGTGTGCTCACCGTCGACAACCGCGCCCAGGCCAACGAACGCATCGGCGGAGCCGAGGGGCACAAGGGCGAAGAGGCCGCGACGACCGCGATCGAGATGGTCTCGTTGCTCCGCACCCTGCCGTGACGAGCGCATCATGACGAGGTACGACGCGATCGGCCGGAGCTATTCGCGTACCCGTCGTCCCGACCCGCGTCTCGCGGCCCGCGTCCACGTTGCGCTCGGCGACGCGCGCACCGTCGTGAACGTCGGCGCCGGGACGGGTTCGTACGAACCGTCCGACCGTGCGGTCGTGGCCGTCGATCCGTCGGCGACGATGCCGGCCCAACGCGCGCCGTGCGTGCTGGGTGTCGCGGAGCATCTGCCGTTCCCGGACAGCGTGTTCGACGCCGCGCTCGCAGTCCTCACGGTGCACCACTGGTCCGACCGCGAAGCCGGGCTGCACGAGATGCGTCGCGTCGCGCACCGCCAGGTCGTGTTCTTCTTCGAGCCGTCCTTCGGCCCGGAGTTCTGGTTGGTCAGCGACTACCTGCCCGATCTGTACGACCGGTTGGCGACCGAACGCGACGCGCCGGCCGGCGCTGACATCGCGCGTGTCCTCGACGTGCAGTCCGTCGCGCCGGTCCCGGTACCCGCCGATTGTGTCGACGGGTTCGGGGCCTGCTATTGGAACCGGCCCGAGGCGTACCTCGACCCCGACGTGCAGGCAGGCATGTCGTCGTTCGCGCAGCTCGACGCCGATACCCGGAACCGCGTCACCGAACAGCTGCGCGCCGATCTCGACTCGGGCGCGTGGGACGCCCGCCACGGGCATCTGCGCAGCCTGTCCGAGTTCGACGCCGGCTACCGAATACTCGTCGGTGGCACCGAGACCGACGGCTAGCCTGGACCGTCGTGCTGCGCTTGGTTCTGCCGAAGGGTTCGCTCGAACGACCGACCCTCCAGCTCTTCGAAGACGCCGACCTCGCGGTCGTGCGCTCCTCCGACGTCGACTACCGCGCGTCGATCGACGACCCGCGTGTCGTCGACGTCACGATCCTGCGCCCGCAGGAGATTCCGCGCTACGTCGCCGAAGGGCTGTTCGACCTCGGCATCACCGCACGCGACTGGATCGAGGAGACCGGCGTCGAAGTCGTCTCGCTCGCGCATCTGCACTACTCGAAAGCCACCGCCCGGCCGACCAGCATCGTGCTCGCGGTCGCGGGCGACTCGACCTGGGAGTCGGTGTCCGACCTGCCGCCCGGAGTTCGCGTGCACACCGAGTACCCCGAGCTGACCCGGCGCTTCCTCGAGAAGCACGGCGTCGACGCCGCCATCTCGCTTTCGTACGGCGCGACCGAGGCCAAGATCCCCGAGATCGCCGACGCCGTCGTCGATCTCACCGAGAGCGGGCGCGCGTTGCGCGCCGCGGGGCTCCGGGTGCTCGACACCATCCTTGTGTCCCACACCGAACTCATCGCCAACGCGGGCGCGTACGCCGAGGCCGACAAGCGCAAGGCAATGGAGCAACTCCAGACGTTGCTCTCGGGTGCGCTCGAAGCACGCGGCCGGGTGCTCGTGAAGCTCAACGTCGAGGAAAAGAACCTGCAGGCGGTTATCGACCTGTTGCCCGCGCTCAAGTCGCCGACGGTCTCGAAGCTGTTCGGCGAGGACGGCTACGCGGTCGAGACCGTCGTCGCCAAGAGCGACATCAACGTGCTCATCCCGGCGCTGAAGGACCACGGCGCGACGGGCATTCTCGAAATTCCGATCTCCAAAATCGTGCAGTGAGAGCGTCAGCGGAGCCGGCCCGATCTCGCGAAGTGACACGGGCGATGGCAGGCGGAGCGCAAGCCGAACCGGAAAAGTGGCGCTAGCCATGAAGGGAACAGTCACCGCGTTCGACGAGCGGCGCGGCCTCGGCACCATCACCGGCGCCGACGGAAACGAGTACCCGTTCCACTCGACCCGGATCGCCGACGGCTCCCGCGTCGTCGCGCTCAACGCCGCCGTGACGTTCGAACCCGTCGCCGGTCACCTCGGCCGCTTCGAAGCGACCGCGATCACCCCGCGCACCGGCTGACGCGTTCAGGCGTCGCGGTCGGCGATCTCGATGAAGAGCATCTGCACCTGCGTCAGCGCGTCGCGCAAGGCGTCTTCGTACTCGTCGAGGCGCGGCCCCAACCCGTCGACGAGCGCCGCGAGCGCGTCGATCGCGAGGCCCGCCGACGCGAGATCCGCCGGCGGTTGCGCGCCGGTTGCATCCGGGGGGCTGGCCACGCCGAGGTGCACGAGGGCGACCTGCCACAGCCCGAGGGCGTGGTTGGCGATCAGGTCGGCGACGGGCGTGGCCCGCAGCCGGTCGTGCAGCTCCCGCAGGGCCTCGACTTCTTCGGGGCTCGGGACGGGTTCCGCCGGTCCCGGACCGGGTCCCGGTACAGCACCGGGATCGTCACCCGGTGCCCAGAGGCCGCTCATTGGCTCGTTCGCAACGTCACAGGGGTCACCTTGGTATCCTGGCACGACATCTGAACAGGGAAGTGGGACGGCCGACTCGCCCGAGTGATCGGAACGAGCGTCCCCACCCCGGTCGGCCCGCACCGTATGGCGCGGAGTCGGCCAGGGTTCGCACCGATTGTCTGTCCCACAGCGCGTGGGTCGGCGGTGGACGCTTCCTTTGAGTATCCGCCGCCGTTTTCGCGTCGGCGGCCCGACGACAAGAGGTGATGTACTGGCCACAGACGACGCCCGTATCAACGACCGCATTCGTGCCCGTGAAGTTCGCCTGATCGGTGCCGACGGTTCGCAGCTCGGCGTGAAGCCGTTACCCGAGGCGTTGCAGATAGCGCGGGACGGGAATCTCGACCTGGTCGAGGTTGCCGCCAATGCCAATCCGCCGGTCTGCAAAATCATGGACTACGGCAAGTACAAGTACGAGCAGGACCAGCGGCGTAAAGAGTCGAAGCGGAAAGCGTCGAGCGTTGTCATCAAGGAGATGAAGTTCCGACCCAAGATCGACTCGCACGACTACACGACCAAGATGAAGCACGTCGAGCGCTTCCTCGCCGAAGGGTCGAAGGTCAAGCTGACGATCATGTTCCGGGGACGCGAAATGGCGCACCCGGAAATCGGATACAAGATCCTCCAGCGGGTAGCCGAGAACGTCGCCGAGATCGCGATCGTCGAATCGTCTCCCCGCCAAGATGGCCGCAACATGACCATGGTGCTGAACCCCATCCGCCGCCCGAAAGGCAAAGGCCAGGGCGCGACCAAGGGTGCACCGAAGTCCGGTGACGCGGGTGAGCACGAAGAGCCGCCCGCCGCCGCGACTGCCTAGTCCACGCAAGGAAGAAACGAAACCATGCCGAAGATGAAGACCCACCGCGGCGCCGCGAAGCGGTTCCGGCTCACGGGAACGGGGCGTATTCGCCGTCAGCAGGCGAACCGCGACCACCTGAACGAGCACAAGCCCACCAAGCGCACCCGTCGACTCGGGCGCTTGAAGGAAGTCACGGGCAAAGAGAAGAAGCGCGTACTGCGCCAGTTGGGGAAGGCATAGGTCATGGCGAGGGTCAAGCGATCAGTCAGCGGCCGGAAGCACCGGCGCGCGATTCTCGAAGAGGCGCGGGGCTACACCGGCGCCCGCAGCCGGCACTACCGCAAGGCCAACGAACAGGTCATGCACTCGCTGCGGTATGCCTACCGCGACCGGCGCGCCCGCAAGGGCGAGTTCCGCAAGCTGTGGATCGTCCGCATCAACGCCGCATGCCGTCAGCACGACATGTCGTACTCACAGTTCATCGCCGGGTTGAAGGCCGCTGCGGTCGAGGTCGACCGCAAGATCCTCGCCGACCTCGCGGTCCGCGAACCGGCCGCGTTCGCGACGTTGGTCGAGACGGCCCGCGAGGCTCTCAACGCTGCCTAGTTCGGAGGCCCTCGGGCCCCGGCACCGCGACGTCAAGCTGCTGCGCGAGCTGCTGCGCGACCGTTCGGCGCGCGAGCGCGAGGGCTTGTTCGTCGCCGAGGGTCCGCACCTGCTGGCCGCGGCGATCGAGCACGGTGCGCCGATCGCCGCCTGCTACGTGGGCGACGGTGCGGTTGCGCCCGCGGGTGACTGGCCGACGTGGCGCTTGGAGCCCGGTGTCGCCGACCGCATCGCCGACACCAAGTCGTCGCAGGGCGTCTTCACGGTCGTGCGCCTCGAACGCCTCGGGCTCGCATCGCTGACGGGTGACCTGGCCCTCGTCGGGGCGCCGTTGAACGACCCGGGCAACGTCGGAACGCTCCTGCGAAGCGCGCTGGTCGCGGGCGCGAGCGTCGTCGGGCTCGGGGCCGGTTCGGTCGATGCGTACAATCCGAAAGTTGTGCGTGCCTCGGCGGGTGCGTGCTTCGCGGTCCCGACGGTGGAGGGCGAGCCCGCAGTGACGATGCTGGAAGCGCTCGGTGCGCACGGTGTACGCCGCCTCGGCGCGACCGCTTCGGGTGGGCTCGCGCCCGAAGCCATCGATCTCACGCAACCCGTCGCGTTCGTGCTCGGCAACGAGACGCACGGCCTCGCGGCCGACCTCCCGCTCGACGACCTCGTGACCATTCCGATGGGCGGGGGCGAGTCGCTCAACGTCGCGATGGCGGGCACCGTGTTGCTGTTCGAAGCCGCCCGCCAGCGGCGGATGGCTCGATGACCTTTTCGGTCGATGTCGCGGCGACTCGGGTCGAGGGCGAAGCGGCGGCACGTGCCGC
>JAWXCJ010000246.1:0-19907 GCA_034408875.1 Actinomycetota bacterium | reverse complement strand
GCTCAGGCGGATCGTAGTGAGACCCGGTCGAAAGCGGTTGCGAGCAGGCGCGCGTCGCGCTCGGACGCAGGGCCGCCCACCAGCGCGCGAGCGACGAGCTCGGCGGCGCGGGCGACCCGGGTGACATCGCGGTCGGGCAGTTCGACACCGGCCCGCCGAGCCGCGCCCTGCACGAGTGCGACCACCGTCAGGCCCGCCATCGCGGCCTGGTTACGGCGTTGCGTTGCCCGCAGCACGCGCTCGACGTGCAGCGTGGCACGCCGCACTTCGACCTCGCCGGCGATCGAATCACGCGATGCGGCGTCGTGCGCGGCGATGGAGCGGATATCCGCGATCCGGAGTGCGCCGAGCGACTGACCGAAGGCGAGCAAGTCCACGGGACTTCACTCGGCCGCGATCGCAACGGCGGGAGGACTACCCGATGCTCAGGGCGAGGCCGTCGAGAATGTCGGCTTCGGAGACGAGCATCTCGTCGAACCGGAAGTGGCGCATGACGGCCACGATCACGATCGCACCACCGACGATCACGTCGACCCGGCCTTCTTCGAGGCCTGGATTGTGGCGCCGGGTCGCAATCGGTTCGGTTGCGAGCGTGCGGTAGACATCTTCGGCGGCCGCGCGCGTGAGCCGAAAGTGGTGGATGCGCTCGCTCTCGCCGGGACCGACGCCCAACTCGACGGCACCCATCGTCCACGCGGTGCCCGCCGTCCCGACGAGGGTTTTCGCCCCCGCCGCGCCGGGCACCTCGCGGTCGACGTCGGCGAGATGGTCGCGCACGACCGACAGCGCCTGGCTCAACTCTTCGGGCGCCGGTGGATCGCTCGTGAGGAACTGTTCGGTGAGGCGCACGCAGCCGATGTCGACCGAGACGAGCCCCTCGGGCTCGGTGGTTCCGACGATGAACTCGGTCGAGCCGCCACCGACGTCGAGGACGAGGAACGGCGCCGGCGCGTCGAGGCCCGTGGTCGCGCCGGCGAACTCGAGGCGCGCCTCGTCTTCACCACTGAGCAGTTCGGGCGCGGTACCCAAGAGAGCGCGCGCCGGTTCGAAGAACTCGTCGCGGTTGGTGGCGTCGCGTGACGCGCTCGTCGCCGTCGCGCGTACGGCCGAGACGCCGAGTTCGGAGATGACGGCGCGGTACTCGCGCAGCGTCGTGAGCGTGCGTTCGATCGCGTCCGGGTGCAACTTCCGGGAGGCGTGGACGCCTTGGCCGAGGCGCGTGATCCTCGTTCGCCGCTCCAGCTGGGTGAGGCGGCCGTCGACCACGTCGGCGACGAGTAGCCGCGTCGAGTTCGTGCCGATGTCGACCGCGGCGACGCGCGTCATGGGGCCGACACTTCCAGCGCGAACTGGGCGGCCACCCACGCCCCGACCGGGTCGTCGCCACCCGCGAGATGCCAGGCGTAGTGCGCGTGCAGGCACTTCACGCCGACGCGGGTGCCGCCCACCCCGCCGTGCGGTCGCGGGCCCTCGTGGTCGACCGGGAGCGCGGCATCGCGCTCGGCCGCATAGCGCGTGTGGGCGTCGAGGAGTGCCGCCGCGTCGACCGCCGCTTCGGCCGCACGCACGCCGCCGGCCGACTCGAGGCGGGCGACCCGGGCACTGACCCGCGGGTCCACCAACCAGAACCGGGTGGGCATGGGCGTGCCGTCGTCGAGCAACGGCGCGTTCCGGATGACCACCGGGGCGCCGCCGGCGTCGCGGACGACGACCTCGAACTCGGCTCGCGGTTCGCGCCCGAGCAGGTCGGCGAGTGCCGCGGCGTCGTCGGGATGGCTCGGTGCCGGCACGGCGGCGAGTTTACGGCGACGACTCGTTTTCGTCCGAGGCGTCGGCCTCGGCAGAGGTGTCGGGCACGACCGCGAACGGCTTCTCGCCCGGGAACACCATGTTGAACTGCAGGCGGGCCTGCCGTTCGATCTCGGCCGGGGTCTGGAGCCGGGCCGATTCCTCCTGCAGCAGGAAGATCTGCTCCTGAATGACTTTCACGTCGTTGCGGGCGTCGTCGACCGCACCCCGCTGCGAGAGGTACGACCGGGTCGGGAACACGAACAGGAACATGATCGCCACGAGCAACAGTGCGAGCAGCACGATGCGCACGGTCTTCGCGGTCATCGCGGTCCCGCCAGCGCACGTCCGCCGAGATAGGCCGCGCCCTCGCCCAGGTCCTCTTCGATGCGCAGGAGCTGGTTGTACTTCGCGACGCGGTCGCTGCGCGCGGGCGCGCCCGCCTTGATCTGCCCGCAGTTCGTCGCCACGGCCAGGTCGGCGATCGTCGTGTCCTCGGTCTCGCCACTGCGGTGCGACATCACCGACGTGTACGCGGCGCTCGCCGCCAGTTGCATCGTGTCGAGCGTCTCGGTGAGCGTGCCGATCTGGTTGACCTTCACGAGGATCGAGTTGGCCACACCCGCCTCGATGCCCCGGGCCAGACGTTCGGTGTTGGTCACGAACAAGTCGTCGCCGACGAGCTGCACCCGGTTGCCGAGACGGCCGGTGAGCGCGAACCAACCGTCCCAGTCGTCTTCGGCCATGCCGTCCTCGACCGAAACGATCGGGTAGCGATCGCACAGGTCGACGAGGTAGTCGGCGAACTCCGCCGACGTGAACTTCCGGCCTTCACCGGCCAACGTGTACGCGCCGTGCTCGTAGAACTCCGTCGACGCGACGTCGAGGCCGAGCGCGATCTCGTCGCCGGGGCGATAGCCGGCCCGTTCGATCGCCTGCATCATGAGGCGCAACGCTTCTTCGTTCGACGGGAGGTCGGGCGCAAACCCGCCCTCGTCGCCGACCGCCGTCGAGAGCCCGCGCTCCTGCAGCAGGCCTTTGAGTGCGTGGTACGTCTCGGCGCCCCACCGCACCGCTTCCGAGTAGCTGACGGCACCAACGGGGAGGAGCATGAACTCCTGGATGTCGACGTTCGAGTTGGCGTGGGCGCCGCCGTTGACGACGTTCATCTGCGGGACGGGCAACACATGCGCGTTGGCGCCGCCGACGTAGCGGTACAGCGCCAAGCCACACTCCTCCGCGCCGGCCTTGGCGACTGCGAGCGACACGCCCAGGATCGCGTTGGCGCCGAGGCGCGACTTGTTGTCGGTGCCGTCCAGGGCGATCAGCTCGGCGTCGAGGCCGCGCTGGTCGGCCGCGTCGAACCCGATAACCGCTTCCCTGATCTCGCCGATGACATGCTCGACCGCCGACTGGACGCCCTTGCCCCCGTAGCGGCTCCCGTCGTCGCGGAGTTCCACGGCCTCGTGCGCGCCGGTGCTGGCCCCGCTGGGCACGGCGGCCCGGCCCCGGGCCCCGCTCAGGAGCTCGACCTCGACCTCCACCGTCGGATTTCCGCGCGAATCGAGGATCTCCCGCCCGACAACGTCCTCGATAATCATGCGGCTACGCCTTCCGGCCCTCCGCCCGGCGCCCAACCTGTGCTCAATCCCTGCAACTCCTGTGGTGCGAGTGGTGAATGTAGACCCCTGTGCCCCTGAATGGGAGTCACTCCGCGTAGAAATCTAGCCACCGAACGTGCGTTCGACGCCATCGATCCGACAACTGGCGTACCTCAGGCAGGCGGCGCCTGCCTGAGGTACGCCAGTTGGAGAGCTAGACGGCGTCCCACACCCGACGGACCTCGGCCGCGTCGGCCGCGGCGAGATCGATCCCCTGCTCTGCTGCTCGCGCTTCCATGCGCTGGAAGCGGTCGCGGAACCGGCGCGACCACGCGGCGAGCGCCGATTCGGCGTCGACGTCGCTGGTGCGGACCCGGGCGACGATGGCCGCGAGCGCCTGGCCGACGGCCGCGTCGTCGATCTCGTCGAGCGCGACCTCGGGTACCTCCACGATGAGGCCGATCGAGTCGGCCTTGCGCAGCAACTTCTGCACCGCGATGAGCGACGGCAGCCCGGCAGTCACCCCCGCGACGAGCGACGAGTCGCCCTTCTCCGCCTTCTTGATCTGCTCCCAATTCGTGACGACGGCGTCGGCGTCGGCGACCTGCACGTCGCCGAACACGTGCGGGTGCCGGTGCACGAGCTTGTCGTGAATGCGGCGGGCGACATCGGCGACGTTGAACGCGCCCGCCTCGGCCGCGAGCACCGACTGGATGACGACCTGGAACAAGAGGTCGCCGAGCTCGTCTTCGAGCGCGTCGTAGTCGGTGAGTTCGAGAGCCCCCGCGGGCGCGGTCGGCGGCAGCGCGTCGATCGCCTCCGCGACTTCGTACGCCTCTTCGAGCACGTGGCGGCGGAGCGAGTGGTGCGTCTGCTTCGCGTCCCACGGGCACCCACCCGGGCCCCGTAACCGCTCGGCCAACCCGACCAACCGCGCGAACTCCGACGCGACGCGCAACTCGCCCGTGTCGACGTACAACGACGTCAGATGGTCGGGTACGACCTCGCGGTCGAGTTCGGCGAGGGCAACGCGATCGATGCGCTCGTCGGGCAAGCCAAGGCGCTGGAGCACCGTGACCTCGTGGTCGGGAACGAGTACTTCGAGCAACGCGAGCTTGACGTCGGAGAGCACGAACTGCGTGTCGCACTGCGCGATGAGCATCGGACCCGCGAATCCGGCCGCGTCGACCGCGAACGCGCGTGCGTCGACGACCCGCGCCCCGGCTAACGGATCGACGCCGATACGCGCCCACGCCAGCTCCGCGAACGACAGACCGGGGACGAGCTCGATCTCGACGTCGGCGGCGCGCAACAGCTCGACCGTGCGCTCCGCGACGTTCGGACTCCCCGGCACTGCGTACACGAGATCGCGGTTCGTACGCGCCGCGTCGACGATGTACGACGCGATTGCGCTGTAGACGGTGTCGAAGTCGTCGCCCGAGTCGTAGAGATGGTCGAGCGCCTCGAACGTGATGCCTTCACGCGCGAGGTCGTCGACAGCGGGATGCCGCGCCGTACGAGCGAAGCGGGTTGTCGTCGCGGTCAGCGCCGCCCGTGCGGCCGGAAGCACGAGATCGGCGCCCGCGGGTCCGAGACCGACGACCACGACCCGCGGTCGGCGTCGGCTCATCCCCCGAGCTCAATGGGCGGGACCGTGACCACGGTTTCGTCGTCGCCGCGTCCCTCGCTCGGATCGGGCACTACCGGTGCCACGACCTGCCAGCCCGCTTCCTCGGTCTCTTCCCAGGTGCCGTACCGCGGGTCGATCGTCACGTCGAAGCGGTCGATCCACTTCCCGATCGCTTCGCTGATGCGCTGGTTGAAATCGTCCTCGATCGCTTGCTGTGCCTCTTGGGTCAGCTGCTCAAGGATCTGGTCGCGGAACTGCTCGAAGGTCGGCGCAAACTCGGTGGCGACCAACACGTGGAAGCCCTGTTCGCTCGCCACGGGACCGGTGACCTCACCGAGTTCAGCGGCGCCGACGGCTTCGGCGAACGCCGCGTCTTGCCCGAACTGGCTGTTCTCGAGACACGTGCTCTCGTAGAACTCGGCGACTTCCTGCGCCTCCGCGAACGTTTCTCCCTCGGCTATGCGGTCGAACGCGGCCTGCGCGTCGACTTCGAGTTGGAAGGCGACCTGCTCGACGTTGCGACCCGACGGGCACGCCGTAAACGATTCCAGGTTGGTCTCGTAGACCTCGCGCGCGTCGGCTTCGGTGGGCTCCTCGACCTCGGAGTCTTCGCGGACCGCGTCGGTCAGGGCCTCGACCTGCGCTTGCCCTTCGATACTGATCTCGCTCAGCTCTTCGCCGAACCCGAACTCGGCGACGTTCGTTCTCGCGCGGTCGCGTTGCTCGTCGGTCACCTCGATCTCGAGCGCTTCGACTTCGAGCGCGACAGCAGTCAGGTAGATGTTCTGTGTGAGCCAGCCGGCCGAGTCGGCCGTCGGGATCGTGCCGTCGGGACCGGGTTCTACTCCCTCACGCTGGGCGAGCAGGTCGAGTTCGTCCTCGAACTCCTCGCGCGTGAGGTGTATGACGTGCTCGGTGCCGTCGTCGTCCTCGTACCGGATGGTCGCGGCGTCGTTGAGACTGCCGCCGGCACCGGAACAGCCGCCGGCGAGGGCAACAGCTGCGAGCCCGAGCGCGGCGAATCGGCGCAAAGAGCGATGAATCACGGGGCGGATGGTACTGGCGCTGCGTCCGCTTCCGGGGTCGGAGCGGTCGCCGCGATCAGGGCGAGCATCCCGGTAACCAGCGTTTGCCCCTCGCCCTTCACGGGCACGACCACCGCGTCGGGCAGCACCGTGGCGCGGGCAACGGCTCGCTTGAGGCGGGCCTCCTGCGACTTGAGGAGCTGCCAACCGTCGAACCGGGCGACGCCCTTCTGCACGGAAACGGCGCGCACGCCGAGGCGGAAGCACTCGGCGCGGAGCCGGGCCACGTCGAGCAACGCCCCCGCGGGAGGAGGCGGCGGGCCGTAGCGGTCCTCCCATTCGCGGCGGACGTCGTCGACGTCGGTCTCGGTCGCGACGGCGGCGAGCCGGCGGTAGGCCTCCATGCGCACGTCGTCGCGGGCGATGTAGTCGCGCGGCAGGTGGGCGGTGATCGGCAGGTCGATCTGCACCTCGGCGGGCGGCTCCGGCAATTGGCCGGTCAACTCGCCGACCGCTTCGGTGACCATCTCCATGTAGAGATCGAAGCCGACGGCGGCGATGTGGCCCGACTGCTCGGCGCCGAGCAGGTTGCCGGCACCGCGGATCTCGAGGTCGCGCATCGCGATCTTGAAACCCGATCCGAGTTCGGTGAACTCGCCGATCGTCTTCAGCCGTTCGTACGCCTGCTCGGACAGCGCGCGGTTCGGCGGGTACAGCAAGTACGCGTACGCACGCTGGCCGCGCCGTCCCACTCGCCCGCGGAGCTGGTAGAGCTGCGCGAGCCCGAGCATGTCGGCCCGGTCGACAACCAAGGTGTTCACCGTCGGCATGTCGAGACCGCTCTCGACGATGGTCGTGCACACGAGCACGTCGTGCTCACGTTCCCAGAACTCGGTGACGACGCGTTCGAGCTGCGACTCGTCCATCTGCCCGTGCGCGACCGCGACACGCGCGTCGGGAACGAGTTCGCGGACATCGGCCGCGACGTGCTGGATGTCCTTGACCCGGTTGTGGACGAACAGCACCTGACCTTCGCGCAGCAGTTCACGGCGGATCGCCTCGGAAACGGCACGGGCGTCGTACTCGTTGACGTAGGTGAGGATCGGCTGGCGGTCCTCGGGCGGGGTCTGCACGAGCGACAGGTCGCGGATACCGGTGAGGGACATCTCGAGCGTGCGCGGGATCGGTGTCGCGCTGAGCGTCAGCACGTCGATGTTGGTGCGCATGTGTTTCATGCGCTCCTTGTGCTGCACGCCGAACCGCTGTTCCTCGTCGACGACCAGGAGGCCGAGGCGCCTGAACCGGATGTCGTCGGAGAGCAGTCGGTGCGTACCGATGACGATATCGACCTTGCCGCTCTCGATTTCGGTAACGACCTCGCTCTGCTCCTTCGCCGACAAGAACCGCGACAGGACCTCGACCCGCACCGGATAGTTCGCGAAGCGTTCACGAAACGTCTGGCCGTGCTGACTCGCGAGCAGCGTGGTCGGAACGAGCACCGCGACCTGCCGGCCGGCGAACACGGCTTTCGCGGCGGCCCGCAGCGCGACTTCGGTCTTGCCGTACCCGACGTCGCCGCAGATGAGGCGGTCCATGGGGATCGCCCGTTCCATGTCGGCCTTCGTCTCCTCGATGGCCTTGAGCTGGTCGGGCGTCTCCTCGTAGGGAAACGACTCTTCGATCTGCACCTGGAACGGCGTGTCGGCTTCGAACGCGTGCCCGGGCGTGGCGAGCCGCCTGCGGTAGAGGATCACGAGTTCGGCCGCGATGTCGCGCACCGCTTTGCGGACGCGAGCGCGCGACTTGTCCCAGTCGGCACCGCCCATCTTCGACAGCTTCGGTGCCTCGCCACCCGTGTACTTGCGGATGAGCCCGATGTCCTCGGAGTCGACATAGACGCGGTCGCCGCCCTTGAACTCGACAACGAGGCGGTCGCGCGTGATGCCGAACATCTCGCGCGTCTCCATGCCGAAGTAGCGGCCGATGCCGTGCACGCGGTGCACGACGTAGTCGTCGGGCGCGAGACCTTCGTAGTAGTCCTGGCCCTTGCGGGCCGTGCGCGGGCGGCGATGCACGCGCCGGCGACCGGTCAGGTCGGCTTCGGCGACGAGTGCGAGTTTGACGGTCGGGAGCACGACACCGCGGTCGAGCGGCGCGACGACGACCTCGACCGGCGCGCCCGCTTCGCCCAGCAGTTCTTCGATCCGTTGCTTCGACCCGGTGCCTTCGGCCGCGACCAGAACCTTGAACCCCTCCTTGCGCAGACCGTTGAGGCGCGCCGCGAGCCCGTCGATGTCGCCGACGACGGGGTCGAATGCGGTCGCCGCGAGCGCGGGGGTGTCCGGACTGTCGGGAACGGAAAGGACGAGCGCGGTACCCGCCTTCGTGCGTTCCATCACCCGTTCGAACGGAAGCGACAGCCGCGGCAGTGTGTCGTCGGCCGGCGCACCCCAGGTGATCGCGAGCACACCCGCGAGGTTCTGTTCCTCTTCGAGCAGGTCGTTGGCCCGGTCGCGCAGCCGCCGGGGCTCGACGAGCGCGACGAGCGCGCTCGGCGGAAGAAGGTCCGAGAGCAGGTGCTCGTCCTCGGTCAGCCACGGGAGCCACGACTCCATCCCGTCGAACGTCTGCCCCTCGGCAAGCCGCTCCCACTGCTCGCGGCCCCACGGCGTCGACTGGAGCAGCGCGGCGGCGCGGGCGCGCACCTCAGGGGTGGGAAGGAGTTCGCGCACGGGGAAGATCGCGACGTTCGCGATGTCGCGATGCGAACGTTGGTCCGCGACCGAGAACTCGGAGAGCCGGTCGACTTCGTCGCCCCACAGGTCGACACGAACCGGGTGGTCCGCGGTACCCGGGTACACGTCGACGATCGAGCCCCGCACCGCGACCTCGCCGCGCGCTTCGACCTGATACTCACGGCGGTACCCCGCCGCGACGAGCCGTTCGACCAGCTGGTCGCGATCGACCTGCTGCTTCGGCGCAATCAGGATTGGTTCGACGTCCTCGACGTGCGGGCCGAGCCGCTGCACCAGTGCGCGCACGGGCGCGACCACGACCGCAGGCAGCGCGTCGCCACCGGCGCGTAGCCGCCACATGACCCGCAGCCGCCGCCCCATCGTTTCCGTCGCGGGCGACACCCGTTCGAACGGCAACGTCTCCCACGCGGGAAACAATTCGACCGCGTCAGCCCCGAGGTACTCACGCAGGTCGCCCGCAATGCGGTCGGCCTCGGCCCCCGTAGGGACCGCGACGAGAATCGGCCGCCGCGCCGTCGCCCCCGCCAGCGTCGCCGCGAACAGGGCGCGCGCCGGTTCGGGCACAGCCACCGGGTGGCCCTGCCCAGAAGTAGCCGCCACGACCGCCGGGTCGTCGGCAAGCAGCGATGTAAGCCCCGAAAGAGGCAACGATTCAGCCATAAGGTGCGCGTGTGAACCCCGGGAGACGCTTCACCCGGGGTCGTGTGACTTTGTGTTTGAAGCTAAGTGGCCCCTCAGGGGCCACTGCGCTTCAAACATCAGCGTAGGGCAAGCCATTCCAAGAACATGACGCCTCGTTTGGTGCGGGCCGGCGACGGAAGCCCCAGCCCCCGAGCAACTTGGTCCGCAATCATCCAGTCGGTGAAGGCAGACGTGAACACCAGCACCTTGTACCCGGCGAGCACAAGCTCGTTCCCCCGCATCGCGTCGTCGTCAAACCGCGCCCGCAGCCCATGGAAGTTGAACCCCATCGGTTCCAGCGCCAGCATCTCGTCCACGTAACAGAAGTCGATGCGCCGCTGCTTGCCGTTGAGCACCACTCGGAACTGCGGCACGGGCAACGGAATCGCGAACCGACGCAGCGCATCGAAGACGAAATCCTCGAGGTCGCTCTCACGCGCTTCCCCACCCTCGATCCGTCGGGCCAGCATCTGCCGCACCTTCTTGACACTCCGACCCGGAGCCTTTCCGAGGATGTGTGAGGTTTCGGAGATTGCAGCGAGGGTCGTGAGACCCTGCCGCACCGCACTGTCGGTCATCCGACCAAGTTCGTGAACAGAAAGGCGCGACGAGAGTTCGACGATGGTTCGAGCCGCATTCGTAACCGGTATGCCCCGCACCGTCACGACGTCGTCTTCGTCGAGGCGCCCGCTGCGGTGCACACATACACCGGGCAACGATGGACACCGCGCGAGAAGCGTCGTCACTTCGAGCAACGCAGGACCGGGCAGTGGGAGCCCGAGCACCGCAGCCGCCGTTTCGTGGGACCCGTACGCCGCCTTACCGGCCGCGAGAACGGCCGCCATGATCGTCTGGTCGTGGGTCCGGGGCGCACCGGCCACGACGTACACGTGGTGTCGTATCTCCACCAAGCGCCGCGTCGCGACCATCGTGCGGATGGTCTTGCGACTGCACCCGAGTGCATCCAGTTGCGCGTACGTGATCAGCCCAAGCTGTGGCGCCGCTGCGCCGTCGATGAGTTTCTCCAGCACCGCTTCCCCTTCGTCGTGCGATGGGGAAGGTGCCGCGGACTCTACGAGCGGGATGAGACAACCGTGTTTGAAGCCACGTGGCCCCTGAGGGGCCAGTTGGCTTCAAACACAATCGTTCACGCGGGTCGTGTGTTGTAACGGTTCATCGCCGCGTCAATTCCGTCGGTGGCGATCGTCTCGACGGCGTCGGCGGCGAGTTCGAGGGTGACCTCGATCTCCAACCGCTCGCGCTTACCGAACCGATTGAGCACGTGGTCGGCGCCGCGTTCTTTCGAGACGGGTTTTCCGACGCCGATGCGGACGCGGAGGAACTCGTCGGTCTTCAGGTGCTGCTTGATCGAGCGCAGTCCGTTGTGCCCGGCGAGCCCGCCCCCGACCTTGACCTTCAGTACCGCCGGCTCCAGATCCAACTCGTCGTGCACGACGACGATCTGATCGGGTTCGACGTCGTAGCGACGCGCGAGCGCGCCGATCGCCTGGCCCGACTCGTTCATGTACGTCAACGGGATCGCGAGGGCGACGCGCTTTGCGCCGATGCGCACCTCGTCGGCCAGCGCCCGTTCGCGCTTCGCCTTCTTCAACTTGGCCCCATGTCGGCGCGCCAGGATCTCGATTACTTCGGCGCCGACGTTGTGGCGCGTGCGCGCGTACTCGTCGCCGGGGTTTCCGAGTCCGACCACCAACACGTCGGTGATGGTGCGCTCCTACGACTCGGACGAGCTTTCGCCCGCAGGCGCGCCACCCTCGGCCGCCGCTTCGCCTTCGGCCGCTTCGCCCTCGGCCGCCGCGCCTTCCTCGACTTCGGCGACACGCGGTGCAGCCAGTTGCGCGACGAGTTCTTCGGGGTCGTTCGTGATGGTCACGCCCGGCGGCGGGGTGATGTCGCTGATGTGGATCTGGTCGCCGATCTCCATCGCGGAAACGTCGTACGACATCGACGGCGGCAGGTCGCCCGGCTTGGCCTCGATGCTGATCTGGAAGATCATCTGCTCGAGGTGGCCGCCGCGCTTGACGCCTTCGGGGTCGCCTTCGAGGTTCATTGTGATTTCGGCGCTCACGGCGACGTCGGCGCTGATGCGGATGAAGTCGACGTGGACGATCGTGCCCTTCACCGGGTGCCGGTGAATCTGGCGGGCGAGAGCAAGTTGTTCGCCGCTTTCCATGCGCAACGTGATGAGCGAGTTGGAACCCGTCTCGCTCGTGAGGATGTGCTGCAGATCGTGTTCGAGCACGGCGATTGCGTCGGACTCGCCGCCCATGCCGTAGACGATGGCGGGCACCTTGCCCGAGCGGCGCAGGCGTCCCGCGGGCCGCGATCCTCGTTCGGTACGGGGTTCGGCGATCAGCGTGTTGTCGGCCATGGCGCGTCGAGTCCTCAGCAGGTGTCAGGAACCGGTAGAGACTACCGGTTAGACGTTGTCGCCGCCGAAGAGCTCGCTGATCGAGGCGTCTTCGAATACAGCGTCGATGGCATCGGCCACCAGGGGCGCAATCGAGAGGACCCGGAGCCCGTCGAAGCGCTTCTCGGACGCAATCGGGACGGTGTCGGTCACGATCACCTCCCGGATCGGTGCGTTCTTCAGCCGGTCCACGGCCGGGCCCGAGAGCAGGCCGTGGGTCGCGGTGATGTAAACGTCGGAAGCGCCGCGATCCATCAGCAGCTCAGCAGCACTGACGACCGTGCTCGCGGTGTCGATCATGTCGTCGACGATCACGCACGTGCACCCATCGACGTCGCCCACCACTTCGGTCGCGACGGCGACGTTGTGCGTGCCCTTCGGCCGGCGCTTGTCGATGAACGCGATGTCGGCGCCGAGCCGGTCGGCGAACCGCCGCGCGAGCTTGCCGCCACCGGCGTCGGGAGCGACCATCACCGCCTTGTTGTCGATCACGGTACGGAGATACTCGGCGAGCACCGGCACCGCGGTGAGGTGGTCGACGGGGAAGTTGAAGAACCCTTGGATCTGTCCGGTGTGCAGGTCGACGGTGACAACGCGGTCGGCGCCGGCCGCGGTGAGCAAGTCGGCGACCAGGCGCGCACTGATCGGTTCGCGGCCTTCGGCCTTACGGTCTTGGCGCGCGTATCCGTAGAACGGCACAACTGCCGTGATGCGCTTCGCCGACGCGCGCTTCGCCGCGTCGATCATGATGAGTTGTTCCATCAGCCGGTCGTTCACCGGGTCGCAGTGCGACTGGAACACGAACAAGTCGGCACCGCGGATGTTCTCGCCGTACCGGCAGTAGATCTCGCCGTTCGCGAAACTCGAGAGCACGATGTCGGCGAGCGGAACCTTCAGATGCTGGGCCACCTCTTCGGACAGCTCGGTGTGGCCACGCCCGGCCACGAGAACCAGCTTCTTCTTGGTGACGAGCTCCATTACTCCTCATCCTCGCGCACGGGGCGGGCCACGCGGGCGGGACTTCCTTTGACGAGCTGTCCGGGCGGCACGTCGCGGGTCACAACCGACCCGGCGCCGGTCTCGGATCCGTCGCCGACCTCGACCGGCGCGACGAGCGACGTGTGGACACCGGTGTGGACCCCGTCACCGATGGTCGTGCGGTGTTTCTCGCGCCCGTCGTAGTTGGCGGTGATGGTGCCGGCGCCCAGGTTGGCGTTGACACCGACGTCGGTGTCACCGACGTAGGAAAGATGTGGGATCTTCGACCCCGCACCGATCTCGGAGTTCTTCACCTCGACGTACGTGCCGATCTTCACGCCCGCCCCCAGGCGCGTGCCCGGCCGGATGTACGCGAACGGACCGATCTCGCAGTCGTCGCCGATCTCGGCCTCGCGGGCGACGGCGAGCCGCACGACGACCCGTTCCCCGACAACCGTGTCGCTGAGGTGGCAGTCGGGGCCGATGACGGATCCGGTTCCGATCGACGTGCGCCCTTCGAGAATGACGCCGGGCAGCAGCCGCACGTCGGGGTCGAGTTCGACCGTCGCGTCGATGTACGTGCGCGACGGGTCGACCATCGTGACGCCCTCACGCATCCAGCGCTGGTTGATGCGCAACCGCAGTTCGGCCTCGGCCGCCGCGAGCTGCACGCGGTCGTTGACGCCGACGGCCTCCACCGCGTCGGCCGCGGCGACCGCGACAACCTTGTGCCCGGCGGAACTGAGCACTTCGAGCGCGTCGGTCAGGTAGTACTCGCCCTGCGCGTTTTCCGGGCTGAGGCGGCGCAGCGCGGGCGCCAACAGGTTCCGCCGGAAGCAGTAGATCGACGTGTTCACCTCGTCGATGTCGCGCTCGTCGGGCGTCGCATCGGCGTGCTCGACGACCTTGGCGATCCAGTCGTTCTTGCCCCGCACGATACGGCCGTATCCGGTCGAGTCGGCCAGCCGGGCCGTGAGCACCGTGGCGGCGGCGTCTTGGAGCCGGTGCTCGGTCGCGAGCCGGGCCATGGTCTCGGCCCGCAACAGCGGCGTGTCGGCCGGGAGCACGAGGATGTCGTCTTCGGCGTCGAGGTCTTCGAACGCGCTCAACGCTACGGCCATCGCGTCGCCCGTGCCCTGTTGTACGTGTTGCTCGACGAACTCGACGTCGACTTCGGTCACCAGCTGTTCCTGCAACGTCTTCGTGACCCGTTCCGCGCCGTGGCCGACGACGATGATGATCCGTTCGAGCGGCAACTCACCCAACGCGTCGACGACGTGCAACACCATGGGCCGTCCGCACAGCGAGTGCAGGACCTTTGGCGTGCCCGACCGCATCCGCGTTCCCTCGCCCGCGGCGAGCACGACTGCGGACAACGGCCTGTATTGGCTCATCTGCGCTTCCTCGTGGACCGGAGGTCGCTCGGGGGCGAGGTTTCGAACCTCGACCTAGGACTCCAAAGGACCTCGTGCTGCCTTTACACCACCCCCGAATCCGCTCCCGACGATACCCGGCGGGGAGCGGACCCCTGACCGCGATTGCCGGGGCCTGCGGCGCTTCCGGTAGCGTTGCTCTTCGCCATGGGTTCGCTGATCAAAAAGCGCCGCAAGCGCATGAGGAAAAAGAAGCACAAGAAGCTTCTCAAGAAGACCCGCTGGCAGCGTCGTCAGCAGGGCAAGTAGCTCGCGGCGAACACCGCGCCCCCCACCGCGCCCCCCACCGCGCGTTGTACGCGGGTGTGCAGGTCAGCGTCACCCGAGGCAATCACTGCGTACGCCGACCCGCTGCCCGCGAGCAGCGCGGGCCGGCCCGCCGCGGCTTCGACTGATCGGCGGAACGCGGCCAGCCTCGGCTCGACATGCTCGGCCGCGGGCTCCAGGTCGTTGCCGAGCGGCGGGAGCCCCGTGACGCCACCGTCGACGGTTCGGCCCGTCGGCCCGCCCAGGTCGTCCCACGCCCGGTAGACCGCGGGGGTCGAACATCCGAACGGCGGCACCGCGATGACAATGTCGAGCGCGGGCACCGCCGCGGGTTCGAGGATCTCTCCCCGCCCTCGCATCCACGCCGCGTCGCCGTGCACGCAGAACGGGACGTCGGAACCGAGTTCGGCCGCGAGATCGGGCCGCCCGAGCGCGACGAGCACCGCGGCCGCGTCGGCCGAGCCGCCGCCCAATCCCGCTCCGTGCGGGATGCCCTTGTGCAACGTGATCGCGACCGGCACACCGGCGAGTTCGGCGGCGCGCACCGCGAGGTTCGTCCCGTCGAGCGGCACACCCGCCGCGAACGGCCCGCTGACAACGATCGTCGTGCGCGCGGCCGCGTCCACCGTCAGCTCGTCGTGCGGTTCGTCGATCGCGACGGTCAGCGCTTCGAGATCGTGAAACCCGTCGGCGCGCGTTCCGAGCACGCGCAACGACAACGTGAGCTTTGAAGAGACGACGATCATGCGGCTACGGCCTCCGGCGCTCCATCTCCACGGCTCGTCGGATGACAGTCCGCGCCTCCGACCTTCGCCCGGCCGAATCACTCGGTGACCTCGGCCAATCGGGCCCACTGCACCAGGTCGAGCGTCTCCGCGCGCGCCTTGGGATCGATGCCGGCCCGTTCGAGGACCGCGGCCGACTCGGCCCCGAACACCGCCGCCAGCGCGTTGCGCAACGTCTTGCGGCGGGTCGCGAACCCGGCGCGCACGAGCGTGAACATGCGCTCGGGGTCGGCCACGTCGACCGGCGGCGGTCGGCGAATCATGCGCACCAGCGCGCTCTCGACGTTGGGCCGCGGCACGAACACCGTCGGCGGCACGGTACCGACCACCTGCGCGTCGGCGTAGTACGCGATCTTCACCGAGACGGCACCGTACGCGCCGTCGCCCGCGCCCGCAGCCATGCGCTCGCCCACCTCCCGCTGCACCATGACGAGAAACCGGTCGACCATCGGCGCGGTTTCGAGCGCCCGCACCACGACGCTCGTCGCCACGTTGTAGGGCAGGTTCGACACCATCGCCCAGCGGTCATGCGCACCGAGCAGCGCCGGCCAGTCGGCGTCGAGCGCGTCGGCCGAAACGATCTCGACCGGTCGGCCCGCGACCGTCTCGCCCAGCGCGGGCAGGAGGTGCCGGTCGAGCTCGACCGCGAGCACCGATGCACCCGCGTCGGTCAGCGCCAGCGTGAGCGATCCGAGCCCGGGTCCGACTTCGACGACGCGGTCGCCCGCGTCGATGCCGGCGAGGCGCACGATGTGCGCGGCCATGTTCGGGTCGGCGAGGAAGTTCTGGCCGAGCGCCTTGCTGGGCCGGAGTCCGTGCGCGGCAAGGACGGCGCGGACGTTCACCGGCCGAAGACGCGCGCCGCGTTGGCGCGCGTCACGACGGCAATCGCCTCTGGTTCCTCGCCCCGCGCCGCCGCGAGCGCGGCACCCACGACCGTCACGAGCGCCGGTTCGTTCGGCTTGCCCCGATGCGGCTCGGGCGTGAGGTACGGCGCGTCGGTCTCGACGAGCAGGCGATCGGCCGGCGTCAGCCGGGCCGCGTCGCGAAGATCCTCGGCCGCCTTGAAAGACACGATGCCGCTGTACGACAAGTACGTGCCGAGATCGAGGGCGCGGCGCGCCTCGGCCGGGCCGCCCGTGAAGCAGTGGAACACGGTGCGGTCGGGCACGCCCTCGTCTTCGAGCACCCGGAACGTGTCGTCCCACGCGTCGCGGGAGTGGATGACGAACGCCTTGCCCAGCTGCTTCGCCAATCGGATCTGGGCCCGGAACGCGACTTCCTGGGTGTCCCGGGGCGAATGCTCGTAGTAGAGGTCGAAGCCGGCCTCGCCGACGGCTACGCAGTCATTCGAGGCGGCGAGGGCGGCGAGGGCCGTCCACTCCGCCGCGAGCTTGGTCGCGTCGTGCGGGTGCAGCCCGACGGTTCCGAGCACGTCCGGATGGCGGGACGCGAAGTCGAGCGCATGCTGCGATGTCGGCAGGTCGGTGCCGACGCAGACCATCCACTCGACCCCGGCGGCCCGGGCCCGCTCGATCTGAGCTTCGCCGTCGGCGCCGAGTTCGAGATGGCAGTGGGCGTCGACCCACCTCACGCCAAAGGTTTTCGGGGCCATGGGGGCCTCATTCTGCCCGGCGGCCCACCTCACCCGGGCGGGTGATGACCTGGGTGGAATTAACTGGACGGATGGCCCTACCAACCTGCGGCTTTTTGGGTGTATATTCCTTTCGGTCCCACTCGGTCCGACGCCGAGTGAACCTCGCCCGATGTGGGGACGGCGAGGCTGGGACTGGGGGCTGAAGAACTGTGAGAACGATCGGCACGGCACGCCGAATCGACCAACTTGGCCGAGTGGTGGTTCCGGCTGAGCTTAGGAAGATTCTGGGAATTCGTCAGGGCGACCTGCTCGACATCCGCGTAGAAGAGGGCCGCTTGGTCCTCAACAAGATCGAGCCTGAGTGCGCGATCTGCGGAGCACCGGACAACCTGCGCCAACTGCACGAGAAGCACGTCTGCAAGGACTGCGCGCGGGAACTCAATCCGGCCTGAGTTCTCTCGCTTCCGGGTCCTGAGTACGAGTTCGAGCTGAGCGGCTCAGCCTCGCACTTCGATGACGTCGCCCGGCTTGAGGGCCCAGCGTTCGAACGCGCCCTCGGGCGCCTCCACCGCGAAATACGAGCGCCACACCGGCCGCGAGACACGGCGGGCCGCCATCGACGTCGTGTGCAGCACGAACCCGTAGCGGTCGCAGAACGCGACATCGATCGGGAAATGCATCCCGAACGTGTGCACCTGCCGGCACGGACGGATGACGAGCACACCGTCGAGTCCCTCGCGTCCCGTGAGGCCTCGGCGCCGCAGCCGCCCCGAAACCACGACTTCGGCCGCAGCCAGCACGTCGTCGCCCCGCACCAACCAAGGCATTACACGTTGAAACGGATTTCGAGGACGTCGCCGTCGGCCACTTCGTAGTCCTTGCCCTCGACGCGCAGCTTGCCGACGTCGCGGGCCTTCGACCACGAACCGATCTCGAGCAACTCGTCCCAGTGGATGACCTCGGCCCGGATGAACCCTCGCTGCAGGTCGGAGTGGATCACGCCCGCACACTCGGGTGCCTTGGCGCCGGCACGAAACGTCCACGCGCGCGACTCCTTGTCGCCCGTCGTGAGGAACGTGCGCCGGCCGAGCAGGTGATAGGCGCCCTGGGCCACGACGTCGAGCGCCGAGGCACCCAGGCCGTACATGGCGCGCATGTCGTCGCGGTCGGCCGGGTCGCAGGCGGCGATCTCGGCTTCGATGTCGACGGGCACGACGAGCGCGTCGGGCACTGTGGTCGAGCCGTCGACCTGTTCACCCGTGTTGGCCACGATCAGCACGGGCTTCTGGGTGAACAAGAAGATCGGCGCGAGTAGCTCGCGCTCGGCGGCATTGAGTGACGAGCGCGAAATCGGCGTGCCGTCGGAGAGTTCGGCGACCGCCTTCTCGAGCGCGGCCATCTCGGCCGCGACTTCCTTGGCTGCGGTGCGCGACGCCTTCCGGGTGCGTTCGAGGCGCTGTTCGACACTCGTGAGGTCGGCCATGACCAGCTCGAGCTCGATGGCGACCAGGTCGCCCTCGGGGTCGGCGGCGACGCCGCTCTCGGCGAACGCCCGCAGCACGATGAGGATGGCGTCGGTGTTGCGCAGCGCCCCGAGCACCTTGGCCCCCAGGCCCTCACCCGGCTTCGAGCCCGGCGGCAGGGCCAGGTGCACCAGCTCGAAGCCGGTCGGTACGACCTTCTTCGATTCCGACATGGCGGCCAGGCGGTCGAGGCGCTCGTCGGGCACGGTCGCGATGCCGACGGCCGCCTCGTACTCGCTGGGCGCGGGGAGGCCCGTCATGGCTGCGAACAGGCGGTTCGCGCCCGCCCCCGTGAACCCGACGATGCCCAGATTCTCCATCGCCGGCAGGCTACCGGCGCGCTCCCGCTAACCTGCCGGCCGTGAGTAAGAAGACGAAGAAGCGCAAGCTCCGAGCCCGCCGCAACAAAGCCAACCACGGCAAGCGCCCGCGCGCGCACCGCTGACTACTCGCACACCTCGACCACCGGGAAGTTCTTGGTGATGCTGTCCGCCGGGAACGACACGCATTTGTCCTCGGGTACGTTTTTGTTGTCGGCCTTGATCGGGGCGTCGACATTCATGATGTAGTTGAGGACTCGGTACTCGGCGCCGGTGTTCTCGCCCCCGGAACCCGAAGCAGAGTTGTTGCTCACGAGGTGCTGCAAGCGGTTCGCGGTTCCGGCCGTGGTGCCACCGCGCACGTCGAAGCCGTCGCCGCCGTTGCGGTAGCTGTCGACGTCCTCGAGATGGTTCCCCTGACCGACGACGACGACTCCGTCGTCAGTGTTGTCGAATGCCTCGCCGTTGTGCAGCGTGTTGTCGTCCCCGAGAATGCGGTACCCGTCGCCGCTTAGGCTGACTTCGCTGTTCGCAACGTAGCGCCGGGTGCCCAGAACTTCGATCGCGGCCGAGTTGGTGCTGCGCGACGCGTTGAGACCGATGACGGCGATGGTCGTTGGCCGGCCGAGCACGTTCACCGACGGCGACGTCGCCGACGCCGCGATGTGGATCGTGGGAGTCGCGTCGCCCGGGATCGGGTCGCGCAGGGTCGCGCTGCACGCGGTGAGGACGAACGGCCTGGGATACGTCGCGCTGATCAAGACGCTCTGCGTGACGCTGCCGCTCGGACTCCCGAATTGGTCGCGCGCGACGGCCACGATGATGTACCCGTCGCCGTTGACGTCGCCCACCGGGTTGCCACCGCCGTCGACCAGTGCGGCCGCGTCGACCGCGGCCTGGATCGACTGACCGAGATCGGTGCGCACCACCACATCGGGACCACGGTGCCCGGTATAGGGCGCGAGCTTGGCAGGGATGGGCGCGAGCGTGCAGTACGGCTGGACCGGAGGCACGGTGGTCGTCGTGGTCGTGGTCGTCGGCGCCGCGGGCAGCGTCGTCGGCGTCGGCCCGCTGGGCGGCGTTGTCGTCGTG
>JAWXCJ010000245.1:0-3319 GCA_034408875.1 Actinomycetota bacterium | reverse complement strand
TCCTCCAGGTGCAAAACGACTTCTCGTGGTGGCCCGACGTCGGCGCGCGTGAAGGATTGCCGTTCATCGTGATCGTGATCGCACTCGTGATCTTGGGCAAACGTCTGCCCACGCGCGGATCGATCGAACTCGCCCATCTCCCGAAGGCGCCGGCGTCGCGGCCCACGATCGTGAAGGTGCTCGTGCCGTACGCGGCGACGATCGCGGCGTTCTTCGTGCTCTCGGGCGGATGGCGCGTCGCGCTGCTGACCACGCTCACCTTCGCGGTGCTCGCGCTGTCGCTGGTCGTGCTCACCGGGTATGTCGGGCAGATTTCGCTGGCACAGATGGCCTTTGCCGGCGTCGCGGGTTTCGCACTGTCGCGTATCGCCTACCGATGGGAAGTACCGTTCCCGATCGCACCGATCCTCGCCGCGCTCGTCGCCACCGCGTTCGGTTTGGTCGTCGGTATCCCCGCGCTGCGCGTCCGGGGAATCAACCTCGCGATCGTCACGCTTGCAGGCGGGGTCGCGATCCAGGAGTTCGTGTTCAAGAACCCGACGTATACGGGGAGCATCGCCGACGGTGGCGCACCCATCCCCAACCCCAAGCTGTTCGGAATCGATCTCGGGTTGACGACCGAAGGGCAGCTGTTCCGTCCGGCGTTCGGCGTGCTCGTGACGACTGTGGTCCTGCTCATCGCGCTGGCTGTCGCCAACTTGCGGCGTGGAACGGTGGGACGACGGATGCTCGCGGTACGGGCCAACGAACGCGCGGCGGCCGCGGCCGGTATCAACGTCGCCGCCACGAAGCTAATGGCGTTCGCGATCTCGTCGTTCATCGCGGGTATCGGCGGGACGCTGATCGCGTACCGGTTCGGCTCGGTTTCCGACGCGAGCTACGGACTGTTCGCATCCCTGACGGTGCTCGCATTCGCGTACTTGGGCGGCATCACCACGGTGGGCGGCGCGTTCACGGCCGGCGCCGTCACCGCCGGAGGCGTGTTCTTCTACGGAGTGCAGCAGTCGTCCGATGCCTTCGCGGGCGGCCGCGGCAACCTCGAACTGTTCATCGGAGGGATCGCGTTGGTCGTCACCGCGATCATCAACCCCGAGGGCATCGCCGGCGCCGTGCGCGGCATCGTGAGCAGGCGTACGGCGCGTCGCGTCCCGTTCGCGAGCCCCGTCGCCCGAAAGGTTGCCGCGTGAGCGCGCTCCTCGAGTGCTTCGACGTGTCGGTCGCGTACGGGGGTGTGCACGCGGTCGACGACGTCTCCTTGCGTATCGAGGCGGGCACCCTCGTAGGGCTGATCGGCCCGAACGGCGCCGGCAAGACGAGCCTCATCGACGCCATCTCCGGGTTCACGCCAACCGCAGGAGGACGCGTCGTCTTCGACGGAACCGACCTCGCCGGTCGGCAACCGCATCACCGCGCCCGACTCGGCATGGCGCGCACCTTCCAGTCGCTCGAACTCTTCGACGATCTGTCGGTTCGCGACAACCTGCTCGCCGCAGCCGAGCAGCCCCGGTGGTGGTCGGTGTTTGCCGACCTCGTCCACCCAGGGCGCGCGGACGCGTCGACCGGCGTGGTCGACCACGTGCTCGACGTCTTGGGGATCGCCGACCTCGCCGATCGCAGTCCCGACGCGATCTCCCAGGGCCAACGCAAGTTGGTCGGCGTGGGACGTGCGCTCGCGGCACGGCCGCGGATCCTGCTCCTCGACGAACCGGCATCCGGCCTCGACACGGCCGAGAGTTCGGAACTCGGCACGCGCCTCCGGCGACTCCGCGACGAGGGCCACACGATCCTGCTCGTCGACCACGACATGGGCTTGGTCCTGAACGTGTGCGACGTCGTGTACGTGCTCGACTTCGGACAGGTCCTCGCCGCGGGCACGCCCGCGGAGATCCGCGATGACACCGCGGTCGTCGACGCGTATCTCGGTGCGCAAGCACACACCACGCGAGACGAGCCGCGATGAGCGCCATCCTCGACATCGGCGGCCTGGATGCCGGCTACGACGGCGTCCCCGTCGTGCGCGGACTCGATCTGCACGTCGACGCGGGCGAGGTGGTGGCCCTGATCGGACCGAACGGCGCGGGGAAGACCACGACCTTGCTGACGGTGTCCGGTCTGCTGCCCCGCATCGCGGGGTCCGTGCAAGTGCTCGGCGAAGACGTGCGCACCACCCGCGCGCACCGCGTGGCGCGGCGCGGGCTCGCCCACGTGCTCGAAGATCGTGGGCTGTTCTTCGGGCTCACCGTGCGCGAGAACCTGCGGCTCGGGCGCCGGATCGGCCGCGCCGATCTCGGCACCGTTCTCGAATACTTCCCCGCGCTCGAGCCACTAGTCGACCGTCGCGCGGGGCTGCTCTCCGGCGGCGAGCAACAAATGCTCGCACTCGCCCGCGCGCTGATCGGCGAACCACGGCTTCTACTCGTCGACGAGCTGAGCCTCGGCTTGGCCCCGATCATCGTCGAACGACTGCTCCCCGTCATCCGCCGGATCGCGCACGACACCGGCGTCGGGGTATTGCTCGTCGAACAGCACGTCCACATGGCGCTCGAAATCTCGGATCGCGCCTATGTCCTGATCCACGGCGAACTCGCGCTGCAGGGACCTGCAGCCGAACTCGTCGACCGCCGTGACCTCCTGGAGGTCAGCTATATGGGAGATGCGAACACGTGACCGAAGACCAGGCGTACGAAGACCTCACTGCTTATCGCCTCGACGACGACGACGAAACGAAGCTGCTGACCCTTCAGGACGAATGCACGTTCATGTGGGCGACAAAGGAGGGTTGGCCCGTCGGTGTCATCATGAGCTTCCTCTGGCGCGACGGACACTTCTGGCTCACCGCGGCCGAGCACCGCGCCCGCATCCACGCCGTGCGCCGCGACCCGCGAGTATCCGTGTGCGTCACGTCGAAGGGCACGAAGCTCGGCGCCCTGAAAACCGTGACATACAAGGGCACGTGCGCCGTCCGAGACGACGACGAGACGAAAACCTGGTTCTACCCGGCGTTGGCGAACCACCTGATCCCCGGCGACGCAGATTTCGCCGCCCACTTCGCCCGTTTCCTCGACTCACCCGGCCGGGTGATCCTGGAGGTCACGCCGACCAAGCGCATCGATTACGACGGGGTGAAGATGGTCGGCGCCTCGATGAACTGGGTGGCGGAATCTCAGCCGACCCCCGAACCGTGACCGACCTCGACGCGTCGCTGCCGGGCCCACGCGTGCGCGTCCGGGTCGCTCACCCACCCGATGGCGTTGGCGAGCACACGGCGAAACGCTGCATCGGCATACGTGGCGGGACCATCGCCGAACTGGAGGTACAC
>JAWXCJ010000244.1:0-7952 GCA_034408875.1 Actinomycetota bacterium | reverse complement strand
GTTGGCAAAATCGAGACGGTACGGTACCGTATCGAAAATGACGACGGCTGTTCCCGGCGCCTCACCTGCGCTCGTTCCCTTCGACCGCGAGAGCCGCTCGTACCAACAGCGGTGGTGGATCCTGCTCGTGCTGTGCATGAGCCTGCTCGTGATCATCGTCGACAACACGATCCTCAACGTCGCCGTGCCGACGATTGTGACCCAGCTCGACGCGTCGACCAGCCAACTGCAGTGGATGGTCGACTCGTACACGCTTGTGTTCGCGGGGTTGCTGTTGACGGCCGGGAGTCTCGGAGACCGTTTCGGTCGCCGCGGTGCACTGCAAGTCGGCATGGTGATCTTCGGACTCGGTTCGCTGCTCGCGGCGACATCGGACTCCGCGGGCGATCTGATCCTTTACCGCGGCGTCATGGGTGTCGGCGGCGCGTTCATCATGCCCGCCACGCTTTCGATCATCACCAACGTCTTCCCGCCCGAAGAACGCGGCAAGGCCATCGGGCTCTGGGCCGCAGTCGCGGGTGTCGCGGGTGTGGTCGGACCGACGACCGGTGGGTTCCTGCTCGAGCACTTCTACTGGGGATCGATCTTCCTCGTGAACATCCCGATCGTCATCGTCGCGCTGGCGGCCGGGTTCTTCCTCATCCCGACGTCGCGCGACCCGTCGAAGCCGGCGCTCGATCCGCTCGGTGCGCTGCTGTCGATCGTCGGACTCGTCTCGTTCGTGTACGCGATCATCCAGGCGCCCGAAGAGGGGTGGACGTCGCCGATGACGCTCGGCGTCTTCGCGTTCTCGATCATCGTGCTCGCCGGGTTCGCGCTCTGGGAACGCACGGTTGCCAGCCCGATGCTCGACACGAGTTTCTGGCGCGACCCGCGGTTCAGTGCGGCGAGCGGCGGCATCGCACTGATCTTCTTCGCCATGTTCGGCTCGATCTTCCTGCTGACGCAGTACTTCCAGTTCGTCATGGGCTACTCCGCGTTCGAAGCGGGGGTGCGTTTGCTGCCGTGGGCGCTGACGATGCTCATCGTCGCGCCGAACAGTGCACGGCTCGCACACAAGTACGGCACGAAGGTCGTGGTCGGTTCCGGCCTGTCGATCGCAGCGTTCTCGCTCGCGTTGCTCGCGACGTTGCCGGGCGAGGGGTCGTCGTATTGGGGCGACGTGGTGTGGCGCATGGTCCCGCTCGCGTTCGGCATGGCGCTCACCATGGCGCCGGCGACCGAATCGATCATGGGATCGTTGCCGAGGGCGAAGGCCGGCGTCGGCTCGGCCGTCAACGACACGACGCGCCAGATTGGCGGCGCGTTCGGCGTCGCAATCATCGGCAGCGTCATGGCGTCGGTCTACGGATCGCGGGTGGCGGACTCGCTGGCCGGGCTCGGGGTCGAGGGCGAACCCGCCGATGTCGCGAAAGAAGGACTCGGGCAGGCGCTCAGAGTTGCGCAGGAAGCGCCCGGATCCCTCGGACCACAGATCGCGTCAGTCGCGCGCGACGCGTTCATGGAAGGCATGCACCGCGGTGTGCTCGTCGGCTCTATCGGCGCGCTGATCGGCGCGCTCGTCGTGTTCAAGTGGCTGCCGGCGCGTGCTGCCGACGCGCTGGAACAGCGCGGCGAGGAAGTCCCGGTACCGGCGGAAGGCGAACAATGAAACCCGGCCCGGGACGCCCGCGCAGCGTCGAATGCGACCGCGCGATCCACGACGCGGCCCTCACCGAGTACGCCGACCGTGGGTTCGACGGCATGAGCGTCGACGCGGTCGCGGCGCGAGCGGGCGTAAGCAAGGCAACGATCTACCGGCGCTACCCGTCGAAGGTCGAACTCGTCATCTCCGCCGCGTACGTGGTGGCCGAGGAACTCGCGCCCAAACCCGACACGGGTTCACTGCGCGGCGACCTCACGGCCGCGGCCACGAGCCTGGGCCGGTTGATGAACCACAGCGTGCTCGGCCGCACGATGCGCCAGGTCGTCGCCGACGCGGGCCGCCACCCCGACCTCGCCGAGATGCACGAGGAGTTCGTGCGCACCCGCCGCCAGGGCACCTTCGCCGCGTTCGACCGCGCGATCGCACGCGGCGAACTTCCGGCCGACGTCGACCAAGAACTCGCGGCCGACCTGCTCGCGGGCCCGCTCTTCTACCGCCACATGGTGCGCCGCCTCCCGGTCGACGACGCCTACGCCGAACAGGTCGTCGACGCGTTCCTGGGCAACCGCTTCTGGTCGCGCGTATGTGTTCCTGACAACACATACGCGCGACCAGAAGCGGACTAGAGGCCGAGGGCCCCGGCCAGGAGCCTCTGCTGCTCGGCTTCGTGCACTGTCGAGCTGCCGGTGGCGGGGCTGGGCGTGGCCGTGCGGGCGACGACGCCGACGGGGCGGTCGGCGATCTCCTCGATGCGGCGGCGGGCGAAGTAGCGGGCGCCCATGTTGCCCGGCTCCTCCTGCGCCCATAGCACGTCGGCATTCGTGAACCGCGTGCAGTACTCCGTGACGTCGCGCTCCGGCCACGGGAAGAGCTGTTCGAGCCGGACGATCGCGGCCGGGGCGCCGGTCTCGTCGCGCTTGGCGATCAACTCGTGGCCGAACTTGCCCGTGCAGAAGATCAACCGGCGCACGCTCTCGGGTGCCGGGTCGGCCGGGTCGCCGAGCACGAGGCGGAATCCACCTGACGTCAGTTCCGACACCGGCGAGTACGTCGACGCGACGCGGAGGTAACGCTTCGGCGTCATGACGATGAGTGGTTTGCGGTTTGGGTCGATCATCTGGCGGCGCAACACGTGGAAGTACTGCGACGCGGTCGTCGGGTACACGACGCGCATGTTGTCCTCGGCGCAGAGCACGAGGAAGCGTTCGAGTCGGGCCGACGAGTGCTCCGGGCCCTGGCCCTCGAAGCCGTGCGGCAACAGCATCACGAGTCCGCTGCGCTGGCCCCACTTATCCTCGGCCGCGACGATGAACTGGTCGATGATCGTCTGCGCGCCGTTCGCGAAGTCGCCGAACTGCGCTTCCCACGCCACGAACGCGTCGTGGTCGGCGATCGAGTACCCGTACTCGAACCCGACTGCGGCGAACTCGGACAGGACCGAGTCGTAGATCATGAACGGCGCCTGCGCGCCGGGAATGTGTTCGAGCGGCGTGTACTCGCGTTCGGTCACGTAGTCGGTAACGGTCGCGTGCCGCTGGCTGAAGGTGCCGCGCCGGGTGTCCTGGCCGGCGAGGCGAATCGGTGTGCCCTCCTGCAACATCGAACCGAACGCGAGTGCTTCGCCGAGGGCCCAGTCGATCTTGTCGTCGTTGAACGACGTCAGCCGCGCCTTCAGGATGCGTTCGAGCTTCGGGTGCACGGTGAAGCCGTCGGGGAACGTGACCAGCGTGTCGACGATCGCCTCGAGGCGGTCGCGAGGGACGCCCGTGTCGCACGACGGTTCGGCCGGCTGTTCCTCGTGTTCGACCCGGCTCGGTGGCGCGTGGTCCTGCGCCTGCGTCTCGACGAACGCGTCCTCGAGCCGGTGGCGGAAGTCTTCGAGCGCGAGCTCGCACTCTTCGAGCGTCATGTCGCCCCGGTTGACGAGCATCTCGGTGTAGAGCTTTCGCACCGACCGGCGGTTGCTGATGATCTCGTACATGCGCGGCTGCGTGAACGCGGGCTCGTCACCCTCGTTGTGGCCGTACCGGCGGTAGCAGACCATGTCGACGACGACGTCTTTCTGGAACGCCTGGCGGAATTCGAACGCGAGCCGGATGACACGCACGGTCGCCTCGGGGTCGTCGCCGTTCACGTGGAAGATCGGCGCCTGCACCGCCTTGGCGATGTCGGTCGCGTACACCGACGACCGGGCCGCGCCGGGCGCGGTCGTGAAGCCCACCTGGTTGTTGACGACGATGTGCACGGTGCCGCCGACGTCGTAGCCCGGCAGTTCCGAAAGGTTGAGGGTCTCCGCGACGACGCCCTGGCCCGCGAACGCGGCGTCGCCGTGGATGAGCACCGACAGCACCTTGGCCCGCGCCGTGTCCTGCAGGCGATCCTGCTTGGCTCGCACGACACCTTCGACGACGGGATCGACCGCTTCGAGGTGGCTCGGGTTGGCCGCGAGCGTGAGGTTCAGCGTCGCGCCCGTCGGCGCCGTGTGCTTACCCGTCGCACCGACGTGGTACTTCACGTCGCCGGAACCCTGCGGCACGTCCGGGTCGAGTTCGCCCTCGAACTCGCGGAAGATCTGCCCGTACGACTTCCCGACGACGTTGGCGAGTACGTTGAGGCGGCCGCGGTGGGCCATGCCCATCACGACCTCTTCCATGCCCGCGCCCGCGGCTTCGTCGAGCAGGAACCCGAGCAACGGGATGAGCGTCTCCGCACCTTCGAGACTGAACCGCTTCTGGCCCAGGTACTTCGTGTGCAGGAACCGCTCGAACGCTTCGGCGGCGTTCAGCGCGAAGAGGATGCGCTTCTGCTCGTCGGCGGTGAGTTGTGTGGGAACGCCTTCGACGTGTTCCTGGATCCACGCCTTCTCGTCGGGCTCCTGGATGTGCATGTACTCGACGCCGATCGAGCGCGAGTACGCGTCGCGGAGCACGCCGAGGATGTCGCGCAACTTCATGGTGCGGCGGTGCGCAATGTTGGTGGGGAACTCGCGGTCGAGGTCCCAGATCGTGAGACCCCAGTGGTTCGGGTCGAGTTCGGGGTGTGTGTGCGGTTCCTTCAACCCCAGCGGGTCGAGGTTCGCGATGAGGTGCCCGCGCACCCGGTACATGTTGACGAGTCCGTTGACTGCGAGCGCCTTGTCGAGGGCTTCGAGCGAGTTCTCCTGCGGCTTGTGGTCGCGCCCCCAGCGCGCCGGTTCGTACGGCACGTCGAAGCTGGCGAACATGTCGTCGTAGAAGCTGTCGCCGCCGAGCAGCAGTTCGTGGATCTGCGCCAAGAACTCGCCGCTCTCGGCGCCCTGGATGACGCGGTGGTCGTACGTGCTCGTGAGCGTGACCGTCTTGCTCACGCCGAGTTCGGCGAGTGTCTGGCGGTCGGCGCCCTCGTACTCGACCGGGAACGCGATGGAACCCACGCCGACGATCGCGCCCTGCCCCCGCATGAGGCGGGGCACCGAGTGCTCGGTGCCGATCATGCCCGGGTTGGTGATCGACACCGTCGTACCCATGAAGTCGTTCACTTCGAGTTTGTTCGTGCGCGCCTTGCGAATGAGTTCTTCGTACGCGGCATGAAACGCGGCGAAGTCGAGCGTGTCGGCGGCCTTGATGTTCGGCACGACGAGCGTGCGCGAACCGTCGGACTTCTGCATGTCGACCGCGAGTCCGAGGTTGACGTGCGCGTGCCGCACCACCGACGGCTTACCGTCGGTGACGCCGTACGACGAGTTCATGTTCGAGACCTTGCGCAGCGCGCGCAGTACCGCGAACCCGATGAGGTGCGTGAACGAGACCTTGCCGCCGCGCGTGCGACCGAGGTGGTTGTTGAGGATTTGGCGGTTGACCTCGAGCAGCTTGGCCGGCATCGTCCGCACCGACGTGGCGGTAGGTACGCCGAGGCTCGCTTCCATGTTCTCGACGATGCGCGCCGCGGCCCCGCGCAACGGTTCGGCGTGCTCGCCCTCGAGGAGGACCGGTCCGGCCTCGGCTTTGGCCGAAGGCGCCGCCGGCGCCGCGGCGGGGGCCGGCGCGGGCGCGGGTTCGCCCCGTGGGGTGTAGTCCTCGAAGAATTCGCGCCAGCCCGCCGAGACCGCCTGGGGGTTCTCGCGGTACTGGCGGTACATCTCGTCGACGAGACCCGCGTTCGGGCCGAGGTCGCCGATGCTGGCCGTTCCGTCGCTCATGCTCGTCTTTCTCGAGGTCCGTCCTTTGGGCAGACGGGCGTCTCGTTCCCATCGTGTACCACGCGGTCGAACTGAGGAAGTACCTCTGCCACTTCCCGACCGCGGACGATTAGTCCGAGATCGTCCCCTTAGCGCCGGACGAGTTCGGCGAGGCGGAACGCGAGGTCGAGCGACTGACGGGCGTTGAGGCGCGGGTCGCACACGGTCTCGTACCGGCCCGCGAGGTCTTCGCCCCGGATCTCCTCGGCGCCGCCGAGGCACTCGGTCACGTTGTCGCCGGTGAGCTCGACATGCACTCCGCCCGGCCACACGTCCTGCGTGCGGACACAGTCGAAGAACAACTCGACTTCGGTCATCACGTCGTCGAAGTGACGAGTCTTGAACCCGCTGTCGTGCACGAACGTGTTGCCGTGCATCGGGTCGCACGCCCACACGACCGGGTGCCCGGCCCGCTTCACGGCCCGCACGATCGGCGGGAGCGCCTCGGCGACGCGCGGCGCGCCCATGCGGCTCACGAGCGTGAGCCGGCCCGGCTCGCGGCCGGGGTCGAGGCGCCGGCATAGCGCGACCGCTTCGTCCGCGGTCGCGTCGGGCCCGAGCTTCACACCGATCGGGTTCTGCACGCCCGAGAGGAACTCGACGTGCGCGCTGTCGATCGCGCGGGTGCGCTCGCCGATCCACAGCAAGTGGGCCGAGCAGTCGTACCAGTCGCCGGTGAGGCTGTCCTTGCGGGTCAACGCTTCCTCGTAACCGAGCAGCAGCGCCTCGTGTGACGTGTAGAAGTCGACTTCGTGGAGCTGTGCTTCGGCGTCGAGGTCGATGCCGCACGCGGCCATGAAGCGCAGGGCCCGGTCGATCTCGTTCGCGAGTGTTTCGTAGCGCAGGCCTGCGCCGCTCGTGCGGACGAACTCGAGATTCCAGCGGTGCGTCGAGTTGAGGTCGGCGAATCCACCCTTGGTGAACGCACGCAGCAGGTTGAGCGTCGCCGCGGCCTGGTTGTAGCCGCGCACCATGCGGAACGGGTCGGGTCGGCGAGCGGCCGCTTCGAACGCGAAGTCGTTGACCATGTCGCCCCGGAACGACGGCAGTTCGAGGTCGTCGCGCAGTTCGGTCGGCGCCGAGCGCGGTTTGGCGAACTGGCCGGCGATGCGACCGACCTTCAACGTCGGTACGCCCGTGCTGTATGTGAGCGCGACCGACATCTGGAGGATGAGCTTGAGCTTGTCGCGGATGTTGTCGGCCGAGAACTCGGCGAACGACTCGGCGCAGTCACCCGCGTGCAGCAGGAACCCGTCTCCGGCGCTGACGTTGGCCAGGGCGGCGCGCAACGTGCGGGCTTCGCCCGCGAACACGAGCGGCGGCATGCGCCGCAGTTCGGTGAGCGCGGCTTCGAGGGTGTCGGGGTCGGGCCAGTCGGGTTGCTGCGCCGCTGCAAAGCGCTGCCACGACGACGGCTCCCAGCCGAGATTGGGCAGCGGTTCGGCGTTCACGGGTTAAAGGTAGGCGCCGGGCGGCTTCTCGCCGCCCCCCATTTCGAGCGCGCGCCGCCCGCGTACCTCGTCGAACTGCGCTTGGGCCTGGGCCTGCTGGGTGAACAGCGTTGCCTGGATGCCGTGGAACAGCCCTTCGAGCCAGCCGACGAGCTGGGCCTGGGCGATGCGCAACTCCGACTCGCTGGGCGTGTCGCTGCTGAACGGCAACGACACCTCGGCCAACTCCTCGCGCAGGTCGCGCGACAGGATCGCCTCGAGTTCGTGCACCGAGCGCTCGTGGATGGCCTTGAGGGAGCGGCGGCCGGCGTCGTCGAGCGGGGCGCGCCGCGCCTCGTCGAGCAGGGCCCGGACCATCGCGGCGATGCGGATGAGCTTGGTCGGGCGTGAGACCTGCTCGCCTTCGAGTTCCCCTGACTGCCCGCCTGAGGTCTGCCCGCCTGAGGTCTGCCCGCCTGAGGTCTGCCCGCCTGAGGTCTGCCCGTCGCTGTGCACGGGCTGGCCGTGGGTGTCGAGGATCTCCGGCGTGAGCGGATCCCCGCCCGGATTGGTCTGCGTCACAGCGTTCCAGGCTACCGGCTGGTAGTCAGAGCTGGATCCTCAGAGCTGAATCCTCAGAGCTGAATCCTCAGAGCTGAAT
>JAWXCJ010000243.1:0-6818 GCA_034408875.1 Actinomycetota bacterium | reverse complement strand
CGTCGTTCGTCGGCGACGGCGCGTCCGCGCTCGACTCGTTCGCGACCGGTTGGGAAGCACGGTTCGGCGCGCGCGGTGCACTCTCGACGCTTCGGTGAACCGGGTACTCAGACGCCGCCGGCGTGAAGCAACCGCTGCCACTCCGCGGGCGAGAGCACCCCGGGCGCGGTCGTCGTCATGAAGTCGGAGAGCACCTCGATGAAGCGTTCCGGCTTTTCGCAGTGCGGGTAGTGGCCGACCCCGTCGAAGATCTCGAGCTGACTCCCCGCAATTGCATTGTGGGCGGTGTACGCCTGGTCGACGGGGATGATGCGGTCGGCGCTGCCCCACACGATCAGGGTCGGGACGTGCGCCGCGAGATAGAAGCGATCGGCCGCGCTGACCCGTTGTCCGGTCTGGTCGACAACCGACCGAAGCGTGTGCAGGAACGCGGTCCGTGTCTGCGCATCGGCGAGCGAGCCGTAGCTCTCCCACACCTCCGCGAGGTGCGGACTCGGCCGCAGGCCGACGTTGCGCAACCAGCCGACGACAGTCGTTCCCGCGTCGTGCACCCGCTTCGTGCACGCGACCGGAAGCACATACTCGGCACCAGGGAGCGTGAGGGCCCGGAGGAGCAGGTTCACTTCCTGGCCGAGTCCACCACTCGACACGAGCACGAGCCGCTCGCACCGTTCGGGGTACTGGTACGCGAACTGCATCACCACCCCGCCACCCAACGACTGCCCGACGAGCGTCGCGCGCTCGTGGCCGAGCGCGGCGAGCAGATCGCGCAGACCGCTCGCGAAGGCGCCCAGCGAGTAGTCGCCGCGTGGTTTCGCGGACTCGCCGTGCCCCGGCAGGTCGGGTGCGACAACCGTGAAGTGCTCCGCGAGCGCCGGCAGCACGTGCCGCCATGTCGCCGAACTCCCGGCCATGCCGTGTACGAACACGATGACGGGTCCCGAGCCGCCGGTGCGGTACGAGACCTCGTGGCCGTGAATCGCGATCTGGCGCTGTTCGATTCCGGGCGTCACACCCCTCACCGTAGGCCAAGACTCGCGGTACGGTTCGGTTCATGACGACCAAACGCGCACTGATTACAGGCTGTTCCAGCGGTATCGGCCGGGCCACGGCGGTCGAACTCGCGGCCCGGGGCTACGAGGTCGTCGCGACGGCCCGGCGCCGCGCCACCCTCGACGACCTGAAGGTCGCGCAGACCCTCGAACTCGACGTCGACAGCGACGCTTCGGTCGCCGCGGCAATAGCAGCGGCCGGCAACATCGACGTCCTCGTCAACAACGCCGGGTTCGGTGTCGAGGGCGCAGTCGAGACGGCGCCGCTCGACGAGGTCCGGCGCATGTTCGAAACGAACGTGTTCGGCGCGGCCCGCATGATCCAGGCCTTTGTCCCGGCGATGCGCGAGCGCGGTTCGGGCGCGGTGGTCAACGTCACGTCGATCGCCGGGATCGCCGCCCCGCCGCTCGGCGGCTATTACGCGGCGACGAAATTCGCGCTCGAGGGCCTCACGGAGGCGTTGCACCTCGAAGTCGGGCACTTCGGTGTGCGCGTTATTGCGATCGAACCCGGCGTCATCGACACGCGGTTCGGCGAGAACGTGCTCGACCATCGGGGTGAGCCCGGTCCGTACCAGGAGCTCGGTGTGCTGTGGCAGACGGCGCAAGGCACACTCGGCGGGGGAGAACCCGCACCCGGACCGGAGCTGGTCGCATCGGTCATCGCCGACGCGCTCGAAACCGATCGCAAGCAGTTGCGTTGGCCGGTTGGCAACGACGCGGCAATGGTCGTAGCCGCACGTCAGGGCATGACCTACGACGAGTTCGAAGTCGCGATGCGTGAGGTACTCGGTCTCGACTGGTAGGGGAGTCGCGGTTACTCGGTGCGCAGCGCGAGTGCCGGACGAGTCCGTGCCGCGCGCCGAGCCGGGAGCGCGGCGATGACGTTCACGAGTAGCAGTGCCCCCGGCACGATCGCGGCAATGCCCAACCACGGCATCGCAATCTGGTCGTCGACACCCAACCCGCTCGCGACATAACCCCACGCGCCGCGGCCGACGATCACGCCGACCGGGATACCGACAACGAGACCGATCGCCGCGATGGTGCTCGCCTGCCACGCCACCGACGCGCGCACTTGCGTCCCGACGAACCCGAGTGACTTCAGGAGTGCGAGTTCACCCGCCCGACGATGCACGAAACTGACGAGCGTGTGACCGACCGCGGCGACCGCGATGAGAACGAGGAACGCCGCAACGACGGCCGGGAACGAGTGAACTCGTTGCAGGTTGCCGAGACGTTCCGGACGCCTCAACGATTGGAATTCGACACCGTTGCCCGCGAGTCTGGCGATGGCGGCATCGGGCTCGACACCAGGCGCGAAACCGACGAGTGCCATATCGAACGTCTCGCCGCCCGGGTCGGCGATCGCTTGCCCGCCCCGGCCCGTCAGCAACGCGAAATCGTTGTACGCGCCTGTGTCGGAATCGGGAACGGCGGGATGCACGAACTCAGGGAACACGCCGCGGCCGACAACAGTCAGCTCGCGTAGCGCTTCGCCGTCGAGGCGGGCGACGGCCACCGAGTCCCCGACCCGCAGGCCGAGGCGATCGAGGGTCTCCGATCCGACAAGCACCTCGTCATCGGTCTGGGGGACGCGTCCGGTCAGGACGGTCGCGAACTCACCGGACATCGGATCCATTCCGTACGCCTGGAGGGGGACGCCGCCGAGGCGCACCGGCGAAACACTCAACGCGGCGACGTCGTCGATGTCGGGATCGCGGCCGAGATCGTCGAGCATGCCGCTGTCGGGCGGCACGACGACGCTGGCATCCCATCCGAGTCCGTACGCCGCCGGCTCCGAAACGATCCAGCCGAGGCCGGCGCCGAACGTGATCGCGGCGACGAGCCCGGCAACGCCGGCGACGGAACCGGCCCACGCCGACCGTACCGGCACCGCGGTGCGACCGCGACCGGGATCCAACGCCATGCGCACACCCGTCAGCGCGGGCAACGACGCGCCCATGCGGGACAACGCTCCGGTCGCGCGCATCGCGCTCGGCCGGGCCGACGCGTCGCGCACCCGCCCGGCCGCACCCCAGCTCGAGAACGCGGCGCGCGCGGAGACCAGGGTGACGATCGCCACCGAACCCATGAGGACGACGAGCCAGTCGACGAACAACCCCGGATACGGTTCGACCCGCCGGGCATACCCGATCGGCATCAGCGGCGATGCCAAGACCGACGTGACCGCGGCGACGAACGCGCCTCCCGACGCCACGAGCGCGCTGGGCACGAACATCGCCCCGAACCGCTGCGAGCGGCTCAAGCCCAGCGTGCGGAGATCGCGCTGCTGACTCGAGGAAAGGGCCGCTTGGCGCGCCAGCGCCTGGCCGATGGCGACGAACCCGGCGAGCGCCACGACGAGGGCGAAGATGACGAGCGACACCGCGAGCACGCGGATCGCATCCTCGACCTGCGCGATCGTCTCGACCCCAGTGTCGACGATCGCGCCTTCGCTCTCGGGAACGACCTGTTCGAACGCGGCTTGGAAAGCCGGAAGGTCGGCGCGGCCGTTGACGAGCTTGACATCGAGGATCTCGTCGAAGTGCCCGACCTCGTCGCGGTAGGCGTCGTAGAACGCGGGCGTGAACAGCATGAGCGCCATGCGATTCGCGATCTCGGCTTCGGTGCGCACGATGGCGGCCACCGTCACCTCGATGCCCGGACCGGCCGGCTCGCCGGGGTCGCCGCCGTTGACGAGCAGGTCCATCTGCTCCGGGGTCATCGACACGAGCTCGATCGTGTCGCCCGCGCCGACGCCCAACCGCTCGGCCGCTTCGGTGTTCACCATCACTGCGTCGCGCTGGTCGAGTTCCGGTGCGTGACCCTCCGTGATGAGCGGGCGGTGGCTCGTCGTGAACAGCCGGTCGTCGACCGCGGCGAGGGTGAGCAAGTCGCCGTCGAAGTTCTCCGGGAACACGAACATGTAGGACCCCGGCGCGGCCGATTCGACCTGCGGCAGGGCGGCAATGGCGTCGAAGTACTCCGGGCTCACTTCGATCGACGCGTCCGACGCGCTGACCGCTTCCCGGAGCCGATCGTACGCGGTGTCGGTGCGCCGCGCACCCGCAAGTGCGGTCAGTACGACTGCGCCGATCAACCCGACGAGGATCGTCACGACCAGGAGCGCGCGCCGGCGCCGCCGCACGTCGTTCGTGACCATGTAGAGGACGACTCCCATTACCCGCCGATCACCACGCCTTCATTCAGGCACGGCGAGGAACTGCTGTCTCCGGTGTTACCCCCCGAGCGGTCGGGATGCCAGCACCCGCGGGTCGGGTTACGTACACGGTCCACATGTCGGGCGACCCGCTCGACGGGTCGTTACCCATGCCGCCGGCGATGCGTTCGCCGTCAGGCGCCGGCCACGTCGGAGTCGGCACTTTCCCAGTAGGTCGACCGGAGTTCGCGCTTGAGGACCTTGCCCGCACCCGACTTCGGCAACGGTTCGTCGCGCACGTCGATGTGCTTCGGGATCTTGTATCCGGCGATCAGTTCGCGGCAGTGCTCGATCAGCTCGTCGGCCTGAACCGGGCTCCGGGGAACGACGACGGCGTACACGGCTTCGCCCCACTTCTTGTCGGGAACGCCGAACACCGCCGCTTCGAGCACGGCCGGATGCTTGTACAGCGCGTCTTCGACTTCGGTGCTGTACACGTTCTCCCCACCCGAGACGATCATGTCCTTGGCCCGGTCGACGAGGAACACGTAGCCCTCCTCGTCCTGGAATCCGAGGTCGCCCGAGCGGTACCAGCCGTCGACGAGTGCGGCCGCGGTCTCGGCCGGCTTGTTCCAGTAGCCGAGCATGACGTTTGGGCCGCGCACCGCGATCTCGCCGACTTCGCCCGTCTTCTGCCGGGTACCGTCGGCACCGATGACGGCCACGTCGACGCCGACCGCCGGTTGTCCACACGAACGGACGCGCTCGGTGTCGAGCACGAGTTCTTCGTTCGGGAGCAGTGTCGCGAGCGGCGCGAGCTCGGTCGCTCCGTAGACGTGCAGCAGCGCCGTACTCGGGAACGCGGCATGGGCCCGCCGCAACGTCTCTGCGGCGATGGGGGAGCCCCCGTGTCCGAGATGTTGCAGCGACGAGACATCGCGCGGGCGGGAGAACTGCTCCTCACTCATCGCCGCGAGCATCGTGGGTACGACCAACGTGTGCGTGATGGCGTGCTGCTCGATCAGGTCGAGGGCCCGTGCCGGATCGAACGTCGGCAGCGTGACTTGTAGTCCGGCACTCCAGACCGTCGACAGCACGGCGACCGACCCGGCTGCGTGGAACAGCGGTGCGATGATGAGGAAGCGCGTGTCGACTGTGAACGGCCAGCACATCGCCATGTGCGTCGCGTTGGCGACGAGATTGCGGTGCGAGAGCATGACGCCCTTCGACGCACCCGTCGTTCCCCCGGTGTAGAAGAGTCCGGCGAGATCGTTCTCGTCGACCTCGGTGCGGATCTCCTCCGGGAAGCTGCGGGCGAGGAGCTGCTCGTAGCCGTCGTCGAGGTCGACCACATGTTCGACGGCGTCGGCGACACCCATGTCGCCGAGCGCGGAGAAGAGCACGCGCACGCCGCCGTCTTCGATCGCATAGCGCAGCTCGGCCGACGTGTGCCGCGCGTTGAGCGGCACGATCACCATCCCTGCGCTCGGAACAGCTTGGTAGAGTTCGAGGTAGCGGTGACAGTTCGGTCCGACGACGGCAACCCGATCGCCTGCACCGAGGCCGAGGCCGCGCAACCCGGCGACGAGTCGCTTGCAGCGCTCGGCCGTCTGGGCGTACGTGAGCTGCACGTCGCCGCAGCTCACCGCGATGCGCTGTGAGCCGACTTGCACCGCCCGTTCGAGTGGGCTCGCCATCGTGACCATGAACACCACCTCCCGCTGAGATGGGCGACGCTACGCCGCGTCTCCGCCGATTACTAGCGGACGAAGTTCTCGCGTATCGCCTACGCTCCGGTCCCGGCGGTCTTCCAGAACCCGTACGTTCCTTGGTCGCGCAACTCGACTGCCGCATCCATCACCGCGCCGTAGGCGACGTAGCTGAACGCGCTCCCGACGCAGATGCGGGCCACGCCGACCGAGGTGAGGGTCTCGACATCGGGGGCGCCCGGAAGTGCGAGCACGTTCACGGGCCGGTCGACCGCGTCCACGACGCTGCGGATGTCGTCGACGTTGCCCAGGCCGGGTGCGTACAACACGTCGGCGCCCGCTTCCTGGAACGCGTGCAACCGAGCGATCGTGTCCGCGAGGTCGGCGCGCCCATGCAGGTAGTTCTCGGCCCGCGCGGTCAACACGAACCGCGCGCCCCCGGCGTGCGCAACCTCGGCCGCGGCGGCGACGCGTTCGGCCGCGAACGCGAGGTCGTAGATGGGTTCGTCGCGGTCACGGGTAAAGTCCTCGACGGAACAACCGGCCAATCCCGTGTCCATCGCGAGGCGCACGTTCGCGGCGACGTCGTCGGGCTTGTCGGCAAACCCGTTCTCGAAATCGGCGCTCACCGGAAGGCCCGTGGCCGCAACGATGTCGCGCGCGTGGGCGAGCACTTCGTCGAGCGTGACATTCCCGGCGAGCCGACCCCAGGTTGCGGCCAGACCCGCGCTCGTCGTCGCGAGCGCCTCGAACCCGAGCGACGCGAACAGCTTGGCCGACCCCGCATCCCACGGGTTGGGGAGCAGGAGGGGACGATCGCGGTGATGCAGCGCGAGAAACGCTTCGGTCATGCCGGCAACGTACCGAGTGTTCGACAACGCGCCCAGTCAGATT
>JAWXCJ010000242.1:0-11649 GCA_034408875.1 Actinomycetota bacterium | reverse complement strand
TGCACGCCTTCTTCGACCAGTGCGACACCCAACCCGTCGGCGCCCGCCTCGAGCGCGGCGCGACTCACGGGTACGGCACCGTGCCCGTATCCGTCGGCCTTCACGACGGCGAGCATGCGCGCGGGCGCGACCAGCGCTCGCAACGCGGTGACGTTGTCGCGCACGGCCGAGAGGTCGACCTCGGCCCACATGGGCCGGAACGTCTTCGAGTCGTCCGCCATCACGTTGTGCGGGCGATATGGCGCACGATGTCGCCGCGGGCGACGACACCGACGACCCGACCGTCGTCGGCCACGACCGGCACGTGCGACAGGTCTTCGTCGTGCATGCGGGTCGCGAGTTCTTCGAGCGTGTCGTCGGGCCCGATCGTGACCGGGTCGTCGTCCATGACTTCGCCGACAGTGGCACCGGCAACCTTGTGCAAGTCCTCTTCGAGGTGCTTCATCCCGCCGGGCAACGGGATCGTCGCGCCCAGGAAGACGATGAACGTCGGCACATGAACGCGGGCTTCGGAGACGATCAGGTCCTCGTCACGCAGTATCCCGAGGAGATGCCCGCCGGCGTCGACGACCGGCATGGCGCCGTAGCCCCCTTCGGCCATCATGTCGGCGGCGGCCGGCACCGGCGTATCGGGCGCCAGCGTCACGACATCTTTGGTCATGATGTCGCGGACGAGGGTGGTCGCGGGCATTCAGTCCTCCCAGGGGTCGGTACCCGACCGAAGTGCGCCCAGCGTAGGGGGCAGCGCGGTAATGAGGTCACTCGCAACGAGGCCGGGACCGGTTCCGGCTGCGCTCGCGGCCCGGCCGTGGACGTACGCTCCCGTGCAGGCCGCCTCGAAGGGTTGCACGCCCGCGGCCAGCAGGCCACCGATGATTCCTGTGAGAACGTCGCCGGTTCCGGCGGACGCGAGCGCGGCGGAGTCGGTCGGGTTCACGGCCGTGAGCCCGCTCGGCGCGGCAACGACCGTGCCCGGTCCCTTGAGCAGCACGACCGACTCGGTGGCGCGCGCCAGGGCGCGGGCCGCCTCGATGCGGTCGGCGCCGACCGGTCGCCCCGCGAGCCGTTCGTACTCGCCTTCGTGGGGCGTGAGGACGGCGCGCGGGAAGTTGGCCGCGTGGCGCACGCGCAGAGGCGCGGTGTCGGTGGCGAGCGCGTTGAGCGCGTCGGCGTCGACGACGATCGGCACCGACGCTTCGGCCACGAGGCGGCGCACCGCGGCCTGCGTCGGCATTTCGCGCCCCAGCCCGGGACCGATCGCGAGCGCGTGGTACCGGTCGATCTCTTTGAGCACCACGCGCGCCGCGTCCTCGGCAAGCGCGCCGTCGGGAGTTGCGGGGAGGGCCCGGCGAACGATCTCGACCGCGGTCGTGAGCGCTCCGACGGCGTCGGCCGGTACGCCGGCCACCACCATGCCCGCGCCGCAGCGGGCGGCTGCCAGCGCGGCCATCATCGGCGCGCCGATCATCCCGGACGAACCGCCGACGACCATCAGCGCCGACGACCACTTGTGCACCGCACCGCTGCGTTCGGGCAGCCGGAGATCTTGAACCTGCGCGACCCACGAGGCGGCCAAACCGACGTCGATGCCGATATCGGCGACGGCAACTGCTCCGGCCCACGACCGACCCGGCTCGAACAGCAGCCCTGGTTTCAACGCCTGAAGGCACACGGTCTCGGTCGCGTGAACGGCAATATCGGCAACCGCGCCGGTCGCGCCGTCGACACCCGACGGGATGTCGACCGCGAGCGTGCGCACACCGCTGCCGCCAAACATCTCGGCCACGGCCCGTGCGTCACCGGTGAGGCTGCCGCGGAACCCGGTGCCGTACATGGCGTCGATCGCGAGGTCGGCGCGCGCGAGTGCCCGACGCAGCGCCGCGTGGTCGAAACCACTCGCGAGTTCGAAGACGTCGACCCCGATGCCGTGCCCACGCAGCACCCGCGCCGCGACGAGGCCGTCGGCACCGTTGTTGCCCTTCCCGCAGACAACGACCACCCGCCGCCCGTAGGTTCCTCCCAGCATCCGAACCGCGTGCCGAACGACGGCGCGCCCGGCCCGCTCGACCAAGACCGATTCCGGGGTGCCCGCCGCGATCGCGGCCCGGTCGGCTTCGGCCATCTCCGCGGGTGTCAGGACGGGGCGCACAAGCTCATTCTTGCGTCGCACACGTGTTCTGACGACACCTCATCGACGCACGTTTCATCCGGGGTGGGCGCTAGCTGCGCCAGCGGTCGGCAAGGCGGACGACCGGCTCGGTGAGGAGGTCGACGAGGTCGATCGTGGCGAGCACGTCGTCGCGCATGACCGGTTCGACTTCGGTGACCTGGTCGGCAATGGCCTGGTAGCGGTCGCGGTAGCCCTCGAGCACGCGGCGGGCGGCGTCGGCACCGAAGCGAGTGTGGAAGCGGACGTGGAGCAGCGTCAGGCCCGTGGTCTGGTTGGCCTTCACCTCGGGCACGAAGATCATCGTCCGGCCGTCGGCGCGACCCCGCACGACCGTCACCTCGCGCTCACTCGCGGAGCGGTGCTTCGAACCGCGGAGCATCGGGTTTTCGTCGGTACGCGACGGGATGTCGCGGGCAATGCCGCCCTTGTCGACGACGTGAATCGTCGACGGACCGTGCACCGGGTCGCCCTCGATGCGGTAGCGCGTCCACCCGACGACCGACTCGACCGCGGGGTCGAGGGCCACGAGTGTGCGCAGCGCGCGGTAGCTCACGCTGTCACGCGCCACACCGGTCGAGAGCAGTTCCTGCACCAGCGGCACCTGGAGCAACGTCTCGTCGGAACGCGAGATGCCGACGGTGACCGTTTTGGCCTGGTGCTTGATCGCGTCGACCGGGCGGGTGAGCTCGTCGATCGCCTTCGACACCGCGGCGATCAAGTCTTCGAGCAACGTGCTCGGCGTCCCGACCTTGCCGAACTCGACCTGGTACGCGTCGAGCGGCACGACGCCGGTTGCGTAGCGAAGGAGCGACGCGAGGCGCACCGCGGTCCACGCGTCGAGCGCGCCGTCGTACGAGTTGGTGCCGAGCCCGTCGAAGAACGTCCGAACGTGCGGACCGACCTCGCGCGCCAGCGCGACCAGCATGTCGCCGGCTTCGGGGTTGTTCAGCATTGCTTCGATGTGGGCGCGGATCTCGCGCAGCGGACGGGCCGTGGCGTCGATCGCGAGCGCGGCCTCGTATCCGAAGAGGTGGCCGGCCATCGTGCACAACACGAACGCGAGGTCGGCGTGCACGACCGGGACGGAAATGGTTTCGAGCGCGGCCGGGAAGCGCGTCTCGCCCTCGTCGGCGATCACGATCGGCGCGGCCTTGTGGGCCCGGTAGATCGCGAGTTCCTTGCCGACGTCGTCGGCGTTCGAGCCCCGCAAACCCGCACCGCACACGAGGATCAGTGGCTCGGCCGAGAGGTCGATGTGCTTCTTGTCCTCCGTGACATCGCACGAAATCGACTTGTAACAAAGCTCCGAGAGCTTGATGCGGATCTCCTGCGCCGCGACGCGGTTGACGCCGTTGCCGACGACGGCCCACGACCGCCGGCTGAGCACGTTGCGGTGCGCGGCCGCGGCAATCGCCGGACGGCGAGCGAGGACCTCGTTCATCGCCGCGGGGAGTTCGCGGAGTGCGGCGAGCATCTCGACGTCGGGTCCGTCGTTCTCGTCGAGTTCCCCTGCGATCGCGTGCGCCAGGAGGAATCCGGCCGCCACCTGCGAGTAAAAGGCCTTCGTCGATGCGACGCTCATCTCCACGTCGCGCCCGTCGGATGTGTACAGAACCCCGTCGCTCTTGTCGACGAGGTCGCTCTGGCGCCGGTTGACGATTGCCACCACGACGGCACCCCGCGCGCGAACAAGGTCGACGGTCCGGTTCGTATCGGTCGTCGTACCCGATTGCGAGATCGCGATGACGAGCGTGTCGGACATGTCGCCGGCGAGCCCGAAACCGGAGAGCTCCGTCGCGGGCAACGCTTCGAACGCGACCGCGTTGCTGCGCACGGCTCGGCGCAGAGCGTGCACCAGCGCCTGACCCGCGATCGCGGCGGTGCCCTGGCCGATGACGAGGATGCGCCGCAGCCCGGGCGAACGCACACGGTCGAGTACGGCCGGCGAAAGCGTCTCGCCCGGCAGGTGTAGCTCGAGACGACCGTCGTGGTCGGTGATCTTTCCCCGCAGCGTCTTGCGGAACGAGGCCGGCGCCTCGGTGATCTCCTTCAGGAGGTAGTGCGGTGCGTCGCCACGGTCGACGTCGCGCGTGGTGATCTCCGGCGTGTTGAATTCGTCGTCGGCTATGGGCAGAACCCGGCCGTCGTACGAGCGGCGGTCGATACCTCGCGTGGCGTGGACGGCGACGACCTGGCCCTGCGACGCGGGGTTGTTCGGCTCGAGCATCGTCTCGCCGTCGAGGCGCATGTATCGGTCGCAGACTTCGACCACGCCGTACGGCTCGCTCGCGACGATGTACGCGTCCTCGGCGACACCGACGTACAGCGCCTGCCCGCTGCCCCGCTGTGCGAGCAGGACCAGATCGGGGTCCGACGCAACCTGCGCCGCGATCGCGACGGATCCCTCGAACGACGCGACGGTCGAACGGAACGCCTCGGCCGGCTCCGTGCCGTTCGCGAGCCGCCGCGATGTCAGGGCGGGAATGACCTTGGCGTCGGTTGTGATCTCGGCCGGGATCCGCAGCTCCCCGAGCGCCTTGAGGTCGGCGTAATTGTCGACGTCGCCGTTCAGCGCGGCAACGACGTACGGACCGTCGGCGCGCCCGAGCTCCTCGTGGTTCAACGGATGCGCGTTCGGCTCGGAGATGATGCCGACGCTCGCCCACCGCGTGTGGGCCAGCACCGTCGCGCGCGCCGTGTCGGCGTGCAGCGCCAGCCGGAGCAGCTCGTCGCCACGGATCTGGGCGCGCAGCCGGGCCGTGTTATCGCCCAGCTCACCGACCTCGACCGCGGTCTTGTAGACGAACGCCAAGTGACCGTCCGGCGCGCGCACCGCGCCGGACCCGAACAGGCCGTCGGCTCGGTTCGCGAGCATGCGCGCGATCGTCGGGTCGTCGAGGTCGAGTTCGTGGTCGGCGACCAGCACGTGCAGCCCGGCGGAGTCCCGGCCGCGCACTTCGAGCCGGTCGAGAGCGGAGAGCGCGAGTTGGATCGAGTGATACGTCTCGAGCGAGGCGAGCGTGCGCGGCGCGCCCGACGCGAGGTCTTCGACGGCGCGGGCGGAACGCAGGCGGTCGGAGCCGAGCGCCCACATCGCGTCTTTCAGCGAAATGACCGCGGCGTTGAGTGCCTCGACCGTTTCGGCGTCGAAGTCGCCGTCGTCGAGCCGCGCCTCGATCTGCATGAGGGCGCCGCCGAGAAGTTCGGCCCGGTGTTCGAGCGCGGCCTGCGCCACCGGGTCGCCGAGCAATGCAGTGAGTCCGCCGATACCGCGCAGGGCGCGCTCGACGTCGACAACCATGTCGGAGACCGCGCGCAACCCGGGTGCGCTCGGCGCCTCACCGACAGCCGGCAGTCGCGCGGCCGCGTCGTCGAGGGTGACGAGCAGTGCCGCGAGGTCGGGTGCGCTGCCGCCGCTCGGGCGCCGCACTACTGCGACGATTCCGCACATTCGCTTCCCCGTTCCAGACTCGGCGGCGTCAGGAATTCTGATCGGCCGGATACGCCTTTTCCACGGCCTTTCGGAGCCGGGCTGCGGTGGCTGCCGCGAGTTCGGCGGTTTCGGCCTCGACCATGACCCGCACGAGGGGCTCTGTCCCCGAAGTGCGTACGAGTACCCGGCCGGAGTCGCCGAGCTCCCGCTCGACGGTAGCGATCTCGCGGGCGAGATCGGCGGCGGTCGAGAGATCGGGTTTGCTCTGCACCCGAACGTTGTCGAGGACCTGCGGCAGACGATGCATCCGGGCCGCGAGCGCCGAGGCCCGGACCCCCCGCCGCACGGCGAGGTCGCACAGCAACAGCCCGGTGAGTAGTCCGTCGCCGGTCGTGGCGAGCTGAGGGAGGATCACGTGCCCCGACTGCTCTCCGCCCAGCGCGAGGCCGTGTTCGGCCAGCGCGACGAGCACGTTGCGGTCGCCGACCGCGGTCTCGACGATGCCGATGCCCGCGGCGGCCAGCGCGCGCCGGAGTCCGAGGTTCGACATCACCGTGACTGCAATCGCGTTGTTGGGCAACCCGCCGCGCTCGTGCATGTCGAGCGCGAGGGCCGTCATGATCTGGTCACCGTCGACGATCTCGCCCGTCTCGTCGATCGCGATGACGCGATCGGCATCGCCGTCGAGGGCGAGACCGATGTCGGCGCCGTTGGCGCGCACCTTCTCCTGGAGCGACTGCGGGTACGTGGAACCGCATTGGTCGTTGATGCTGCGCCCGTCGTGCAGGGCGTGCAAGACCGTCACCTGCGCGCCCGCGTCGCGGAACAACTTCGGCCCAACCTTGTACGCCGCGCCGTTGGCGCAATCGAGCACGACGGCCAGCCCGTTGAGCCGGCGACCGTCGAGCGCGCCGAGCAGGTGGGCGAGGTAGTCGTCGGTCCGGTCGGCCTTCTCGTACGTGGGCACCGGCGGTGTGGTGGTGTCGGCGACGAGCGACTCGAGTTCGCGCTCGATCGCCTGCTCGACGTCGTCGGTGAGCTTCTTGCCGCCCGCGGCGAGCAGTTTCACGCCGTTGTCCGTCCACACGTTGTGACTGGCGGAGATGACCGCGGCGGGCGCGTTCTCGCGCTGCGCGACGTACGCGGTCTCGGGAGTCGGCACGACACCGAGCGAAACGACCTGCGCCCCTTCGAGGGCGAGGCCGGCCGCAAGATCTCGTTCGATGCGTTCACCGGACGGTCGGGTATCGCGCCCGACAAAGAACCGCTCGGTTCCGTACGTATGGCTCCCTCGCTGCGCCGTCCGTGCCTCCGCTGCGTCCGCACGGAGCACCCGCGCCGCGGCGCGACCGAGCGCGACGACAAGCGGTGAAGTGAGGTCGGCGTCCGCGTCGCCGCGTACACCGTCGGTGCCGAACCGGAGCACGGCGCGCCGCGCTACCGCTTCGAGTACTGCGGTGCCTTACGGGCCTTCTTGAGGCCGTACTTGCGGCGTTCCTTCTCGCGTGCGTCACGCGTGAGGAGCCCGGCCTTCTTGAGGGCGCCGCGGCAGTCGGGGTCGAGCGCGATGAGCGCTCGGGCGATGCCGAGCCGGATCGCACCGGCTTGACCGCTCACGCCACCGCCGTCGAGCGTTGCTTCGACGTCGTAGACCTCTTCGGTCTGCGTGAGCCGCAGGGGCTCCTTGGCGATCACCTGGTGCGTGAGGATCGGGAAGTACTCGGCGAACGGACGACCGTTCACGACGATCTTGCCGGTGCCGGGCCGCAGCCGCACTCGGGCGACGGCTTCCTTGCGGCGGCCGGTCGTCTGGATCAGGGGCTTACCCACGTGTTGATTCCCTCTCAGCCGGTCGTGCGCGCGTAGGAGCGGTCGGGCAGCTTGTGCTCTTTCGGCTGCTGCGCCCCGTGCGGATGCGTCGGACCGGCATGGATCTTGAGCTTCTTGAGCATCTGGCGACCGAGCGGACCCTTGGGCAGCATGCGCTTCACCGCGAGCCGGATGACCTTCTCGGGGTTGCGAGCGAGCATGTGCTCGAGCGACTCGGTACGGATACCACCCGGGTAACCGGAGTGGCGGTGGTAGAGCTTGTCCTTCGCCTTGCGAGGCGACACGGCGATCTTGGCGGCGTTGAACACGATGACCGGGTCGCCGGTGTCGACGTGCGGCGCGTAGATCGGCTTGTGCTTGCCCCGCAGCAGCGTGGCGACCTCGGTCGCGAGCCGGCCGAGAATCGCGCCGTCGGCGTCGATGACATGCCACTGGCGTGTGATGTCCCCGGGTCGGGGCGTGAACGTGCGCACGAGAAAAACTGCCTTCTTCTTGCGAGAGGGCCTGGCGCGGAGGCGCCTGGGCCAACATCAGAGGAACGGCAGAGGTTAGCACCTGGTCCAAGGCCTGATCCTGGCCGAGGCCAGGACGACCGAACCACGCACCAGCGCCGAGGCGGGGCCATGCGGCCCGGCGCCGCAGGTGCCAAGAGCGGAAACGAGGGGTACGTTCGGCCCGTGACGACTGCTGCCGCCCGCCCCGGTCACGAGGTCGCCGACGCCCATCGGGCCGATGTCGACGCCGCCCTCGAGATCCTGCTCGATTCCGCCCTCGAGCCCATCGTCGACGTGGTGCTCACCCGCCGCGACGGCGTCTACGAAGCGCTCTCGCACGACGGCCGGGTCTCGTTCCGCCGCACCGACGACGGCGAGATCGAGGACGTGCGGACGCAGCGGAGCCACGGACGGCGCAGTGAGGGAGCCATTGAGATCGTCGCCACCGAGGGCCGCAACCCGATCGGCGAGCAAGCGACCGACCGCTTCGCGCCGTTGCCGGCCGAGCGGCAGCAGCTCCACCCGCACCGGCGCGACAACTCGTACCCGCACGCGTACGAACAGACGGCGCAGCTCTTCGACTCCCCCGCCGCACCCGACCTGTGCGTGATCCACTCCGCCGCGCACAACTGGGAGGACCAGGGCGGCCACCGCGGTGAGCACGGATCGATCGGCATCATCCAGGCGCGCGCGCCGATGGTCGTCGCGGGCAAGGGCGTGAAGCAACTCGGCATGTTCCCGCACGCGGCCCGACTCGTCGACGTCGCGCCGACCATCGCCGCGCTGCTCGGCTGTGCGCCGCGCGACGACGGGACGTACCTCGCCGGCCAGGACGGCCGCGCTCTTACCGAGGTCATCGACGCGTCGGAACGACCGGCGCACGTCGTCGGGTTCCTCTTCGACGGCACCAACGCCAACGTCATGTACGACATGGCCGCACGCGGCGAACTCCCGAACGTCGCGCGCCTGATCGAGATGGGCATGGCGTTCGGCCACGGCGCGATGGCGTCGCTGCCGACGGTGACGCTCGCGAACCACACGTCGATCATCACGGGCACGCATCCCGGTCACCACGGGATCCTGCACAACGCGTGGTACGACCGGGCCAAAGGCGAGCAGGTCATCACGAACTCGTCGGCGACGTGGCCGACCGCGATGGACCACCTCACACCCGGCATCGAGACGATCCACGATGCGGTGCACCGCACGTGGCCCGACGCGTTCACCGCGTCGGTGAACGAACCGTGCGACACGGGCGCCGACTACTCGACGTTCGACTTCTTCCGCCGCGGCGAAGTGCCGCCGATTCCGACGAGCCCCGAAGGTCTGCCGCACACGACCGAGCGGTTCGTCCGCCCGTCGAAGGACTACTCGTGGTCGTCGATCGTCGACCACATGGGCGTCGAACAGGCCACGGGCATTCTGAGCGGCGACTACCGCGACGAGTACTACCCCGTCCCCCGATTCTTGTGGTGCAACTTCACGTTGACCGACGCCGCGATGCACGAAGGCGGGCCGCACTCCGAAATTGCGGCCGCCTCGCTCCGTGACAGCGACGGGCGCCTGGGCGAAGTCCTCGCCGCGCTGGAGCGGGCCGGAGCAGTCGACGACTGCGCGTTCGTGCTGGTAGCCGACCACGGCATGGAAGAGACCGACCCGACGTGCACGGGCGACTGGGACGTACTGCTCCGCGAGGCCGGTCTCACGTTCCGTGACGAGGGCTACGGGTTCCTTTACTTCGGGGTGTAACCGCCGAACAGGACACACAACCCCTCGAAAATCCGGCCCTCGAATTCCAGGAGCAACTCCATGCGCAGGTTCTTCGCGACGTTCCTCGTCGCCATGCTCGCCACCGCGGGTCTGGCGGCATGCGGCGGCGATGACGACAACGACGACGTCGCGGCGACCGAAGCCGGCGACGATTCCGGTGGCGACGATTCCGGTGGCGACTCCGGCGACGACATCACCGACGAGATGGACGACGAACTGGCCGACCTCGTCGAACGCCAGTCGAGCGCCCGCATCCGTATCACGTACGAGATGAGCGGCGACGAGGAGACGACGACCTACTCGCAGGATGGCGAAGGTCGGACCGCGATCTTCACGGGTACGTCGAGCGTGTTCGTTTCGAGCCCCGACGGCGCGTTCTCGTGTGACGGTCTCGACACTGACGCACCGACGTGCCAGGCGATCCCCGAAGGCATGGAGGAACTGGCGACGATCGGGCTCACGTTCTTCGCGGCGATCGGCGAGGGCATCGCGCAACAGTCAGAGGACCTGGCCGGCGTCGACACCTCCGAGGAGGAGATCGCAGGCCGCAACGCCACGTGTTACGACTGGGACGCGTCCGCGCTGCTCGGCGGCTTCGGTGACATCGCCGAGGAGATGGGCGGCGAGTTGGAAGAGGAAGACCTCGAAGGTGTCGACAGCGCGCGCGTCTGCATCGACGACGAAACCGGCTGGTTGCTCGAGCTGAGCTCCGAAGGCGACGACGCCGAGACGTTCCTCGCCATCGAGGTGGGCGAGCCGCTCGACTCCGACTTCGAGGCCCCGGCGCCAATCGAAGAGAACAGCTAGCCCGCACCCCACCCCACCTGACCTGAAATTGCGCCATCCGGCGACCGATCTGGTCGTCGGATGGCGCAATTTCGGAGCGGTTGGGTCGATGGAGGTCGGTGCGCCGGAGCCAACCGACTTCGAGCTGCCCACTGAGCTCACGGCGTCGCTCTCGCCCGAGCCGAGCGGTTAGTAGCCGACGTCCCAGAGGCTCAGGCCGCGCGGCGGGGCGGGTTGGCCGGCACGGGCGCGGTCGCCGGAACGGATGATGGCGAGCATCTCGCCCGGCGTGCGCTTGCCCAACCCGGTGTCGACGAGGGTGCCGACGACCGAGCGCACCATCTGCCAGCAGAACGCGGCGGCGCGGATCTCGTAGCGCAGCACGCCCTCGCCCTCGTCGACCCACCGCGAGTCGAGCACCGTGCGTTGCGTCGTCGTCCCTTCGCCGGCCTTGCGGCAGAACGACGCGAAGTCGTGTTCGCCGACGAACGGGTCGGCCGCGAGCCGCAGCGCACGGAGGTCGAGAGGTTTCTCGATCCACCACGAGAACCGGTCGCGGAACGGGTCGGGCATCGGGCGGTTCACGATCGTGTAGCGGTACTCGCGCCACCGGGCCGAGTGACGGGCGTCGAAGTCGGGCGCGACGAGATCGCACGACCGCACAACCACCTCGGGACCAAGCATCGAGTTGAGGCCGGCCTGGAGGCGCCACGGGTCGAGGCCCGGTTCCGATTCGAACGAGACGACCTGGCCCCACGCGTGCACGCCGGCGTCGGTACGGCCCGCGCAGGTGAGGTCGACCTCGTGGCGCAGCACTTTGGCGATGGCGTGTCCGAGCACACCGCCGACGGTCCGCACCGAAGGCTGGTGCGGTTGGGCGGCGAATCCGGAGAAGTCGGTCCCGTCGTACGCGACCACCATCTTCACCTTGGCCCGTCCAACCCCACCGGCGGCTTCGAACAACGTCACCGGCCACCGCCTCTCTTCTTGCGCCGCTCATGCGCCGTGAGGACGCACATGGAGCGCAAGAAGTGAACGAGAACTAAACGAACTCGATGCGGGCCATCGGCGCGTTGTCGCCGTGGCGCGGACCGAGCTTCAGGATGCGCAGGTAGCCGCCGTTGCGGTCGGCGTAGCGCGGGCCGATCTCGTCGAAGAGGCGGTGC
>JAWXCJ010000241.1:0-6821 GCA_034408875.1 Actinomycetota bacterium | reverse complement strand
GATCGCCGCAGTCAGCGTCGTCTTCCCATGGTCAATATGACCGATCGTCCCAATGTTCAAATGCGGCTTGTTCCGCTCGAACTTCTCTTTCGCCATGGGACTACCTCTGCTCCTCAACCATGAGTTCCGGCACGGTGCTTACTCGCCGCGTACCCGGGCGATGATTTCAAGGGCAATCGACTCCGGAACTTGCGCGTAGGAGTCGAACTGCATCGTGTACGTCGCGCGCCCTTGGGTACGAGACCGAAGGTCGCCAACATAGCCGAACATTTGTGCTAGAGGCACCCGAGCGCGTATCGCCTGCGCGTTGCCGCGCTGGTCCACACCCTCGACTTGGCCGCGCCTCGAGTTGATGTCGCCGATGACGTCGCCCATGTACTCGTCGGGCGTGACGACCTCGACTTCCATCACGGGCTCGAGCAAGACCGGCTTGGACTTCTTCACGGCTTCTTTGAGCGCCATCGAGCCCGCGATCTTGAAGGCCATTTCCGAGCTGTCGACCTCGTGGTACGAACCGAACGTGAGCTTGGCGCGCAGGTCGACGAGCGGGTAACCGGCGAGCACGCCGCCGGCCATCGCCTCGATCATGCCGGCGTCGACCGCGGGGATGTACTCGCGCGGGATGACACCACCCTTGATCTCGTCGACGAACTCGTAGCCGCCACCTTGGCCGGTGGGTTCGAGGGCAATGACCACGTGCGCGTACTGGCCCCGGCCACCGGTCTGGCGGACGTACCGAACTTCGACCTTCTCGATGGGCTGCGTGATCGTCTCTCGGTACGCGACTTGCGGCTTGCCGACGTGCGCGTCGACGCCGAACTCGCGCATCATGCGGTCGACGAGCACCTCGAGGTGCAACTCGCCCATGCCGGCGATGATCGTCTGGCCGGTGTCGTCGTCGGTGTGGACCTGGAAGGTCGGGTCCTCGTCCGAGAGTGAACCGAGTGCCTTGCCGAGTTTGTCCTGGTCGACCTTGGTCTTGGGCTCGATGGCGACCGAGATGACCGGTTCGGGGAACGTCATCTTCTCGAGCACGATCGGGTGCGCGCGCTCGCAGAGCGTGTCACCGGTCGTCGTCTGCTTGAAGCCGAGACCGACGACGATGTCGCCCGCGTACGCGACTTCGATGTCTTCGCGCTGGTTCGCGTGCATGCGCAGCAACCGACCGACGCGTTCCTTGCGGTCCTTGGTGGAGTTGTAGATCTCCAGGCCCTTCTGCACCTTGCCCGAGTACACGCGGAAGTAGGTGAGCTTCCCGTACGGGTCGGCGACGATCTTGAACGCGAGCGCGGCGAACGGTTCGTCTTCGCTGGGCTTGCGCTCGATCGGCTCATCGGTCTTCGGGTCGGTGCCCGCGGTCGGCGGCAGGTCGAGCGGCGTCGGCAGGTACTCGACGACCGCGTCGAGCATCGGCTGCACGCCCTTGTTCTTGAACGCCGAACCGCACAGGATCGGGACGAACTCGAACGCGAGCGTGCCCTTACGCACCGCGCTGCGGATGAGTTCCGGTTCGATCTCGTGCTCTTCGAGGTACTTCTCGAGCAGCACGTCGTCGACGTGGGCGACGACTTCGAGCAGTTGGCCGTGCGCCGCCGCCGCTTCCTCGGCCATGTCGGCCGGGATGTCGGTGACCTCGAACTTCGCGCCTTCGCTGTCGTCGTCGAGGGGCCAGATCAAGGCCTTCATCTCGATGAGGTCGATGACGCCGCGGAAGTCGCCTTCGGCGCCGATCGGCAACTGGAGCACGACGGGCACCGCGTCGAGGCGTTCGCGGATCATCTGCACGCAGCGGTAGAAGTCGGCACCGACGCGGTCCATCTTGTTGACGAAGCAGAAGCGCGGCACGTGGTACTTGTTGGCCTGGCGCCAGACCGTCTCGGTCTGGGGTTCGACACCGGCGACCGCGTCGAACACTGCGACCGCGCCGTCGAGCACGCGCAACGAGCGCTCGACCTCGACGGTGAAGTCGACGTGGCCGGGCGTGTCGATGATGTTGATCTGGCAGTCGCGCCACTGCGCGGTCGTCGCGGCCGACGTGATCGTGATGCCGCGCTCTTGCTCCTGGACCATGTGGTCCATGACCGCGGCGCCTTCGTGCACTTCACCGATCTTGTAGGTGCGGCCGGTGTAGTAGAGGATCCGTTCGGTCGTCGTGGTCTTGCCCGCGTCGATGTGGGCCATGATCCCGATGTTGCGGGTTTTTTCGAGGGGGAATTCGCGTGCCATCTCTAACTCTCGTTCTTCACGGCAGGGTAAGGGCGTGCGTTACGGGCGCCCGCGTCAGCAGGTGACGCGACGCCCGGAACAAACTGCGCGGATCAGCATCTGATCGGTCCCCCGCGCCGCTTTACCAGCGGTAGTGGGCGAAAGCCTTGTTGGATTCCGCCATTTTCTGAAGGTCTTCCCGGCGCTTGATGGCCGCCCCGATGCCGTTGCTGGCGTCGAGGAGTTCGCCCGAGAGGCGCTCGGCCATGGTCTTCTCGCGGCGCTGGCGGGAGTACCCCACGATCCAGCGGATGGCGAGGGTCGTGGCCCGCCGGGGCCGGACCTCGGTCGGGACCTGGTAGGTGGCGCCACCGACCCGGCGGCTCTTGACCTCGAGCGCGGGCCGGACGTTCTCGACGGCCCGCTTGAGGACGGCGACGGGGTCGCCCCCGGTCTTGCGGCTGATGTCGTCGAGTGCCTTGTAGACGATGTGCTCGGCCGTGGAACGCTGGCCGCGCAGCAGCACCTTGTTGACGAGTTGGGTGACGACGACCGACCGGTAGATCGGGTCGGGCATCAGTTCGCGTCGCGGTGCCGGTCCTTTGCGGGCCATGACTAGGCGTCCTTCTTCGCGCCGTAACGGCTGCGAGCTTGCTTGCGGTTCGCGACGCCGGAAGCGTCGAGCGCACCGCGGATGATCTTGTACCGGACGCCCGGGAGGTCTTTCACCCGGCCGCCACGCACGAGCACGATCGAGTGCTCCTGGAGGTTGTGGCCGATACCGGGGATGTACGCCGTGATCTCGATGCCCGTGGTGAGGCGAACTCGGGCGACCTTGCGCAACGCCGAGTTCGGCTTCTTCGGGGTCGTTGTATACACGCGCGTGCAGACCCCACGGCGCTGGGGCGACCCTTTCAGGGCCGGAGTCTTCGTCTTCTCCCGCTTGGCCTCGCGACCATGGCGGACGAGCTGGGCAATCGTGGGCACGCGTGTTCCCTCTGCAGAAATCTTCCGTGGGCATCGGCTCGCGCGGGGAAACCCCGGCCAGAGCCGACGAATCAGGATAGCAGGGGGCGCGAACCTGCGCCGGATGCGCGCCCGGGGGGCGCATATCCGGCGCAAGAAACGTCGTCTCAGTCGCCGGCGGTGGCCGGCTCCGGCTCGACAGCCTCGGACTCGGATTCCGGAGGCGAGCCGAACGCCGGTGCAGCTTCCTCGACGACGGGTGCACCCTGGAGGATGGCGACGTCGTCGGCACCGACCCGCTGCGTGCTCTGCTGCTCGCGCAGCCACGCCGCGAGGTCCATCTCCTCTTCGGCCTCCGACGTGTAGAACGCCAGCGGCTCGTAGTCCGGCGCAATCGTCTTGATGTCGCGGTACAGCGCCATGCCGGTACCGGCCGGGATGAGCTTGCCGATGATCACGTTCTCCTTCAGGCCTTCGAGCCCGTCGGAGCGACCCTCGATCGCAGCTTCGGTGAGCACCCGAGTCGTTTCCTGGAACGACGCGGCCGACAGCCACGAGTCGGTGGCGAGCGACGCCTTCGTGATTCCCATGAGTTCGGGCCGGCCTTCGGCGGGGTTGCGCCCCTCTTCGACCAGACGCCGGTTCTCTTCCGCGTACTTCCGGGCGTCGACCTTCTCGCCGGGCAGGAACGTGCTGTCGCCCGGCTCCGACACGGTCACGCGGCGCAGCATCTGGCGGACGATCACTTCGATGTGCTTGTCGTGGATCGACACACCCTGATCGCGGTACACGCGCTGCACCTCGTCGACGAGGTACTGCTGGGTCTCGCGCACGCCCTTGATCTCGAGCAGCTTCTTCGGGTCGAGCGGGCTCTTCGCGTCGCCGACCAGACGGTCACCGGCGTTGACCTCCTGGCCGTCGCGAATCGTGAGGTGCGACCGGCGGGAGACCGCGTATTCGAGTTCGTCACCACTGTCGCTGACGATGGTGATGACTTTCTCGCCCTTCTCGTTTTCGCCGATCCGTGCGACACCCGACACGTCGGCCATGAGCGATGCGCTCTTGGGCGTGCGGGCTTCGAACAACTCGACGACACGGGGCAGACCGTGCGTGATGTCCTCACCGGCGACACCACCGGTGTGGAACGTACGCATCGTGAGCTGCGTACCGGGCTCACCGATCGACTGGGCGGCGACAATGCCGATCGCCTCGCCGAGGTCGGAGAACTTGCCGGTCGCGAGCATCTTGCCGTAGCAGGTCGAACACACCGCGGTGACGGTCTCGCACGTCAGCACCGAACGCACGCGCAACCGGTCGAAGCCGGGGTCGTCGGCGAGCACCATCATGAGCTCGTCTTCGACCATCGTGTTGCGCGCCACGACGGAGCCGTCGGCGAGTGTGACGTCTTCGGCGAGGCACCGGCCGAGCAAGCTCGCTTCGAGGAACCGCCACGCTTCCGGACCGGGGTTGACACCCTCGACCCAGATACCGCGGCCGGTCTCGCAGTCTTCTTCGCGCACGATGAGTTCCTGCGCGACGTCGACGAGTCGACGCGTCAGGTACCCGGAGTCGGCGGTACGAAGCGCGGTGTCGGCCAGACCCTTACGGGCACCGTGCGTCGAGATGAAGTACTCGAGCACCGAGAGGCCTTCACGGAAGTTCGACTTGATCGGGCGGGGAATGATCTCGCCCTTCGGGTTGGCCACGAGACCACGCATGCCGGCGATCTGACGCACCTGCATCACGTTTCCTCGGGCGCCCGAGCCGATCATCATGTCGATCGGGTTGAACGGGGTCGACTGCATGAGATCCTGCATGGCCTTCGTCACCTGGTTGGTGGCGTCGGTCCAGATCTCGATTTCCTGCTGGCGCCGTTCGTCGTCGGTGATGATGCCGCGTTCGTACTGGCTCTCGACCTTGGCGGCCTCGCCCTCGAACTTCTCGAGCAGACCGGCCTTCTCGGGCGGCGTGGTGACGTCGGCGACCGAGATCGTGAGACCCGAACGGGTCGACCACTCGAACCCAAGGGCCTTGAGCCGGTCGAGGCTGTCGGCGACGACAGCCTTGTCGTAGGACACGACCAGCTCACCGACAACCTCGGTGACGTCGCGCTTCTTCATCGGACGGTCGACGAACGGGAAGTCGTCGGGGAACGCCGCGTTGAACAGCAACCGGCCGAGCGTGGTCTCGACGAGCACGGCCGAACTGCCGTTGTTGCCGTACTCGCGCAACACCATGCTCTGCGGTGTGCCGTCGTCCGACGGACGCGCGAACGTCTCGACAGGGAACTTCCCGACCGGCATGCGCACCTTGATCTTGGCGTGCAGCGCGACGGTTTCGCCGTCGCCGCCGTAGCGTTCCTCGTACGCGGCGCGGGCTTCTTCGAGCGACGTGAACACGCGGCCCTGACCCTTGGCGTTTTCGAGGTCTTCGGTCATGTAGTAGTGACCGATGATCATGTCCTGGCTGGGAACCGCGATCGGGCGGCCCGACGCCGGCGACAAGATGTTGTGCGCGCTGAGCATGAGCAGGCGCGCTTCGGCCTGCGCCTCCGCGGAGAGCGGAAGGTGCACGGCCATCTGGTCACCGTCGAAGTCGGCGTTGAACGCCGCGCACACGAGCGGGTGGATCTGAATGGCTTTGCCTTCGACCAGCACCGGCTCGAACGCCTGGATACCCAAGCGGTGCAGCGTTGGTGCACGGTTCAAGAAGACCGGGTGCTCCTTGATGACCTCTTCGAGCACGTCCCACACCTGCGGGCGGGCGCGTTCCACCATCCGCTTCGCGGACTTGATGTTCTGCGCGTACTCGAGGTCGACGAGCCGCTTCATCACGAACGGCTTGAACAGTTCGAGCGCCATCTGCTTGGGCAGACCGCACTGGCGGAGCTGGAGCTGCGGGCCGACGACGATGACCGAACGGCCCGAGTAGTCGACGCGCTTACCGAGCAGGTTCTGACGGAACCGGCCCTGCTTGCCCTTCAACATGTCGGAGAGCGACTTGAGCGCGCGGTTACCGGGACCGGTGACCGGGCGCCCGCGGCGGCCGTTGTCGAACAGTGCGTCGACGGCCTCCTGCAGCATCCGCTTCTCGTTGTTGATGATGATCTCGGGGGCACCGAGGTCGAGCAGCCGCTTCAACCGGTTGTTGCGGTTGATCACGCGGCGGTACAGGTCGTTGAGGTCGGAGGTCGCGAACCGGCCGCCGTCGAGCTGCACCATCGGGCGCAGGTCGGGCGGGATGACCGGAATGACGTCGAGGATCATGCCCATCGGCGAGTTCGCGGCGCGGCCGTCGTCGGGCTTGCGGTTGAACGCCGAGACGACCTTGAGGCGCTTGATCGCCTTGGCCTTGCGCTGACCCTTCGAGGTGGCGATGGTCTCTTTGAGGTCGACCTCGCACTGGGGCATGTCGAGGCGCGACACGAGGTCCTTCACGGCTTCGGCACCCATGCCGCCCGCGAAGTACTCGTGGTAGCGGTCGACGAGCTCGCGCCACACGCGCTCGTCGTCGACGAGCTGCTTCGGCTTCAACGACTTCAGCGTGTCCCAGACGAGCTGGAGCTGACCGATCTCTTCCTCGTAGCGACCACGGACCTCTTCGAAGTCCTTGTTCTTGGCCTTCTCGGCCCGCTCGAGTTCGTTCTTCTT
>JAWXCJ010000240.1:0-21029 GCA_034408875.1 Actinomycetota bacterium | reverse complement strand
GTGCGCCGCCAACATACGGGTGCCTCTGCGGCCCGCGTCGTGGCATAACTCGTTGATCTCTAGTAGTTAGCGTCCAGTCCTCTTAAATACTAGATATCAGGAAGTTATATGTCGTTTCAACGTGACATCGGAGCAAGTAATATCTAGAATTCGAGATATGAAGTCTGACGACGGCAAGGGGGTCGCAGATCTCGAAGCCGAGATCGGACGACATCTGCGGGCCCGGCGCATCGACAGGGGGTTGCGCCAGATCGAGCTTGCCGACCTCGCCAACATCTCGGTCGCAACGCTGAGCAACCTCGAAACCGGCAAGGGCGGCAATCTCAGCACGCTCATAAAGGTTCTCCGTGCCCTCGACGCAGCGAACTGGATTCATCAACTCGCGCCCGCTCCCGACTTCTCACCGCTCGCACTGCTCGATCGCAACGCACGTGAGGGTCGACGGTCGACAGCCGCGGTCCAGCGGGTGCGGACCAGACGAACGGCGGGGACTTGAGTTACGAAGCTGTCAGCGTCGTCGAGGTCTACGCGTGGGGGCAACGAGTCGGCGCCGTCGCCCTCGATCCGGCGACGAACGTCTACGCCTTTGAGTACACGCCCGAATGGATCGCCGGTGGCATCGAGTTGGCTCCTTTGCACATGCCATTGCAGCGCGGGACGTTCGAGTTCGCGGACCTGTCGCGTGCCACGTTTCTCGGGCTCCCGGCGATGCTTGCCGATGCTCTTCCCGACAAGTTCGGCAACGCGATCGTCGACGCGTGGATGGCCGAACGGGGCGTCTCGCCCGATCGGATCTCGGCTCTCGACCGACTTGCATACGCCGCCGATCGTGCCATGGGCGCGCTCGAGTTCCGCCCCCCGCTACGCGCCACCACCGACGAAGAGCCCACGGCTCTACTCCTTGCCGACCTGGTGGTCGCAGCCCGACGCCTCGTAGCCGGAGAGCTGTCAGGCGAAGACGCCGCCCGCGACGCAGTGCCTCAACTCGTGACCTTCGGCTCGAGCGCGGGAGGGGCACGAGCCAAGGCAGTGCTCGCCTTCGATCCGACGACCTGGCAGGTGCGTTCTGCCTATGCCGACCTGCCGGAGGGTTTCGAGCAGTGGTTGATCAAACTCGACGGTGTCAGCGGCAGCACCGGACTCGACGGACACGGCGACGGGCTCGGCGAAAGCGCCCCCTACGGACGCATCGAGTACGCCTACCACTTGATGGCCACCGGCGCGGGCGTGGATATGACGCAGTGCCGGCTGCTCGCCGAAGGGCCGCGCCGCCACTTCATGACCCGCCGATTCGATCGTGGGACCGGCGGGACGCGCCACCACCTCATGTCGCTGTGCGCGATGGCGCACCTCGATTTCAACCTCATCGGGGTGCACAGCTACGACCAATACCTCGCGACGGTCCACCGGCTCGACCTCGGTCCGGACGAAGTTGCCCAGGCGTATCGGCGCATCGTGTTCAACGTCGCGGCGGTCAACCGCGACGACCACACCAAGAACCTCGCGTTTCTGCTTCCCGCGCGCGGCGAGTGGCAGCTTGCCCCTGCCTTCGATGTCACCCACGCCTACCGGCCCGACAGTCCGTGGACGGCGAAGCACTTGATGTCGGTCAACGGACGATTCGATGAGATCGCCCTATCGGATCTGCGCGAGGTCGCCGAACGTCACGACGTGCCCGGTTACCGGCGCATCATTCGGGAGGTCCTCGAGGTCGTCGCCGACTGGCCGGAATTCGCAGCCCGTGCCGAGCTGGACGAAACGTCGACTACCGCTATCGCCGAGGACATCGAACGATTCCGACCGCGGTAGGACCCGTACGCCGGTTGCGCCCGCCGGAGCAACGCGTGGAAGGCGTCGTCGTTACTCGCCGTGCAGGGCCTCCGCGCAACGAGTCGCGGCGGCCACATCGCGGTGCAGGCCACCGTCATCGCGTAGTTCGGCGACGCCGTGCGTTGCTTCCGCGCGTTCAGCCGGCTCCGGCGAAACCGCAACCGCTTCGAACGCCGCGGTGACAGCGCGAGTGATCGCGTGCCCGCGATCTGCGTCTGCGGTCAAGACTGCGCTTGACTGAGCGCCGATGGCGGCGTCGCCGCCTCGCGCGGAGCGTCATCGCCGGTCACGAGATCTCCGAAGGTGAGTTGCGCCCGTTCGGCGGCGAGATGCCCGCTGGCCGAGCCGGCAACGTCGTGGCCGGCCCGTACGAAGGACGGTCGGAGCTCGCCGAACATGTCGTCGATGCTGGCGTCGACGACATGTGACCGGGCGCTGAGCACTGGGAGGATCGAGCGGTTGGACTCGACTTCGACTTCGGTGATCACGCCTTCATTGATTGCCGCGAGCCGCTCGCCGATGCGGTTGGCGTACGCCACGAGGAACGCGGCGCGAAATGAGCGACTCCGTGTACGCGCGCCGGCGGGGGAGGAGGCCGCGGCTGCATGCATGGCGGTCTGGGCTTGCACGAGGAGTGACGTGAACAGCATCTCCGTCGCGGCAACGTCGCCCGCGAAACCAACGACCGAAGACATGGCATAGCGCTCGTGGAACACCGAGCGACAGCGGGTATTTTCCGCAACGCACTGGAGGAGCAGCGACTTGGCGTCCACATACGGGTCGTCGATCGGGATGCGAATGGTGAGCGGTGTCTCCGAGCGGTCGGCGCGCGATGCCAGTACGGCTTGGTCGACGGCGTGACGGGTCATGAGCTGTTGTGCTTTCGCCGTGAATGCCTCGGCCTCGGCTTCGAACGTGGTGGACTCGGCCTGGGCCAGCAGCGCGCGTATGCGATCGAGGATCGGGTCGTTCGTTCTCGACGTGAGGTCGATCGTCGCGTCCGCCGACGCGCGCGTTCCCGGCGGCGGAACAAGGATCGGGATCTGCGAGAGTGAAGCAAGGCATCGCAAGTACGCCACGACGGTTCGCACGAGATCAGGCCGTTGCATCTGCTCACCTTCGGCCCAGTCGTCGAGCCAACCGGCGTCCGAGTGCACCGGGGGGAGCTCGAGCCGGTCGAGCTGGTCGATCCACCGGGGGTCGAGAGTCGCGGTGCTGCGCCGCGCGTGATCGGCCGAGATCGCGACGAGCGCGAGCCGGGTCGTGGCGGCGTTTGTCGTGCGCTGCACCTGACGGATCAGTTCGACCGGCTGCCAGCCTCCGTTCCAGACCGCGGCGGTGAGTCGCAGCGCGTGCCGTTCCGACTCGCGGGAAACGGTGGCGTGGTCGAGGGTGCACAGACGTTCGGCGGCACCGGCGGCGACCTCGTCGAGGCCGGGTCCCGGTGCGGTCGCGAGTTCGAGCAAACCCTCGACCAGCTCGCGAGTCGTGAAGAGCGGATCGCCGGTTTGGGAGCGATCGCCAGGCTGGCCGGCGTCGTCATGCCGCGCGTGGCGCGATCGTTGTTCCTTCGACCGCCGTTTGGCTTTCGCGGCTCGCCGCTGGCGGTTGTTCGTGCCCACAGTGCGAACCTAGCGGCACGCGACGACAGCTACGTGTACCGAGCTCGTCGCAGCCGCGGTCGGGCGACGGGGGCCGCCCAATGATCAGGTGTAACGGCATGCGGCCCGGTTCCCACAACTTCACGGTCCCGACCGGGAAGGCGCTGTCTGCCAGGGCCGGAGCGCGTCGCGTACCAAGGAGAAACGGATGCGTTCCTGTTCCAGGCGGACGGCGTGCCCGAAGCGGTCCTCGATCAGGTCGTTGTAGAGCGACCGTTCTTGATCGGTGAGGTGTGGCAGCGGTTCGTAGGTCGGGTTCGGTTCCGCGACGAGTTGCGTGGGGTGTGCGAGCAACGTGGGGTGATCCATGAGTATGGACTGAACGCAGCGGAAGCGCTCGCGTAGCCGGTTCAGGATGGCGAACCCGTGCGTGTCGATGTCGCCCCAGTACACGATCTGTTTCCGGTGGAGCCATGTCAGCGACTCGAGGCTCGTCAGGTGGAAGCCTTCGCCGAATATGACGAGCGCATCGGGAAGGTTGGGGAACGCCAGGTAGCTCACCTCGTTCTCGACGATGAACACAGTGGCGACGGGAAGCTCGAGCCGGGCGAGCTCATCGGTTCGCAGCCGGAGTTCACTGAGCGCCGAGGGGAAGGTGGGAAGCGGCGAAAGGAGGCGGAACCTCGTGTAGTCGGGCTTCGGGCGGAAGCCGAAGCGACGAGCGAAGTCCGCGCGAGTGAGATCGACGCGATCGGCTGGGAGCGCGGCAACGAGGAGCTGGATGAGGATTTTCTGGTGCCGTTCGACGAACTTGGTGTCGACGCCACCGACGTCGATGTGGCGAACGTAGGCCTGCGACGAGTTTTGCCGGGCGATCCAGTTGACGGTGTCGAGCAAGCCTGTCCAGATCGGGTGATGAGCAACGGCGTCCACGGGATGACGTGTTACCCAGGGCAACAGCTCGGGCGTCGTGCGGCGAGTCTGCTCGATGATCGCGTCGAGCGTGCGCACTTCGGGCCCGGTGCCGAGCAGCGCGCAGAGTTCCTCGAAGGTGTCGATCCGGACGCGCGCGGGCAGCTCGTTGGACCCCAGGCCCTTGCCCCGTACGAGCCGCGTCTCGACTGTGAACCGTGCCCGCCCGCTGCTCGTCAGGCTCTCGCGCCGGAACCGGTCGGCCCATTGCATCGCTTCGTCGAGATAGTCGCGCAGCTCGGTGGCATTCGGCGCCCGAACGGGCAGGGTGACCGGCTTCCACGGTGTGTCGGTCGCGTAGTCGCGTAGGTACCGCCCACGGCCCCATCGCTTACGGAGCACGGCAATGAGTTCGTCGACGCGCGTCCAGCTCGCCATCATCCGGCGCGGTGCTCGTGACGCCGACGACGGTACTCATCGACGGTGAGGCACTGGAGCCGCGAGTAGTTGCCGTTGAGGTTGTCGACGAAGCCGACCGCAGACACATGCGGTTCGATCACGTGGATCTTCTGCAGTGGCGTCACGATGAGCAGTTGCAGGCCGAGGCTCGTAAACAGGTTCAGCGCGTACCGGGTGGAGATCTCGGAGCCGCGACCGAACGCTTCGTCGATGGCAACGAACCGGAATGCCTTCGAACGAGTCGTGCCGAAGGTGAGCTTGAACTGATAGGCGAGCGACGCGGCGAGGATCGTGTAGGCGAGCTTCTCCTTCTGGCCGCCCGACTTGCCGGCCGAGTCGGTGTAGTGCTCGTACTCGCTGTCGTCGCTGCGCCAGCGCTCGGAGGCGGAGAATACGGACCATTGCCGGACGTCGGTGACCCGGCGCGTCCAACTGCGGTCCTGGTCGACGCTGCCCTCGCGGCCCTTGAAGCGGTCGATGATGCGCTTCACTTGGAGGAAGCGCTGCTCGGAGTACTGATCGGGGTCGTCGGCGCCGATGATGTTGTCGGTACAGCCGCGCAACTCCTCGCGGAACTCCCGGATCTCGGTGTTGGGGGTCCGGTCGGGGACGAGGCGGATGTAGCGGCCGTCGTTGTAGTCGATCCCGTACAACGACTCGTTGATCGTCTCGACCCGTTCGCGGATCAACTCCTCCTGCTTGTTCAACTGGGCAGAGAAGCCGGCGACCTCGCGAATCGCGTTCTGGTTCAAGTAGTCCTTGAACTCGCGTTCGAAGCGCGGAAGATCGTCGGTGGAGACCCGCGCGTGCAGCGCGCGGTACTCGACCGCGGATGCGAGTGAATTGTCGAGTTCGGCGGTCTCATGCGGATATGCGTTGCGGAACGCATCCATCGCCCGCACGACACGCTGACCGAGCGAGCTCTGTTTCGACGCGAGTTCCTCTTTGCGCTTGCGAATCGCCTCGCTCGCGGCGTGGTGCACGTCGCGCACGTTCGTCAGGTCGATGATCGGCACGTCTATGTCGGTCGAAACGAACGCGTCGATCGACGGGAACCAATCGCTCGCGGCCGCAGTTGCGTCCTCGTCGCCGAGGATCCGGTCGACGTCGGCGAGTTGCTCGCGCGCGGTCTGTTGCCTGGTCTCTGCCCCGCCGCGCTCGCGCTGGAGTGCGTCAAGCTTCGTCTGCAAGGCCTTGAGTTCTCGTCGCACATCGTCGCGTTCGGCCGTCAGCGTGGCGAGCTCGTTCGAGGACAAGCGAATGCGCTGTTCTTCGGCGCGCAGTTCGGTGACGCGGGCGACGAGCGCGTGCCAGTCGAGTTCCTCCCAGCTTGTCTGCTCGCGGAGGCCGAAGAGCTTCTTCAGCTGCTCATCGACGGCCTTTCGCTTGCGTTGGGCGCCGTCGACGGTCGCGTGCAGTTTCGACAGGCGATCGTGCAGGCGTGCCGCGTGGGTGACGAGCGCGTCGATCTTCTGCTCGTTGGTCCAGCCCAGGACATACTCTCGCCGGTCGTCGACGCGCCGCCGGTCGTCCTTCTCGTGGCGGTTCTTGTCCTTGATCTGGCCGTTGCGGGTGACCGCCTTGTCGGCGCCTCGGAGTTCGGCGACCGAGCTGACGCAGATGTGGCTCGCGCGCCGATCGAGCTCGGTCGCCAGCCACCCGGCAAACTCCGTTCCCGGCTTGACCTCCAGCTTGTCGCGCAGCCGTGGCTGCGCCGCCGCGGTGTCGATGGGTGTGGCCGGCGCGGATCGCGGAGGCACTCGGAAATATACGGCGCGCGCGTCCAAGTGACGGGCGTCGATCCACGTCGCAACCTTGTCATAGTGCATGTCGTGGACGAGCAGAGAGAGGGCAAAGCCGTGCAACGCACGCTCGGCGGCGCCCTCCCAGTCGCGGGCGTGTTCGCGCACCTGGATCAACTCGCCGGCGAACGGGAGCGCGGCCGTGTCGATCCCGAGCTCGCCGCACAACGCGTCGCGCAGCTCAAGGCTGCGGCGGGGAATGTTGCTTTGGCGCGACTCAAGGCTGCGGAGTTCGGCATTGACTGTCGTCGCTTCGTCGTCGAGCGTGCGCAATTCGTGGCGGATCTCCGTCAGTTCGTTGTCCAGTTCGCGGAGCCGGTCCTGGAGTTCTGCGTCGCGGTGGTCGATCCGGGCGCGAGTGGCGTCGAACTGTTCTGCAACCGTGACTTCGTCGAGCCCGGCTTCTCGCAGCAGCTCGTTGAACCGATCGAACTTTTGCCGGCGTCGCGGTTGCTCTTGATCGCATTGCTTGATCGCGGCTTCGATGGCGGCCAACCGATCGCCGCCGCACCCCGCGATCTGCACGTCGAGTTGGGCCTGGACCTCGCGCCATTCTTCCGTCTCGGCGGTCGCGCCGGCGATGTCGCGGTCGAGGTCACTGATAGTCGCGAACAGACGCTCGAGCTCGACGTCGAGTAACGACCTCGTCGTCTTCGCGAAGAAATACGGGAGCGCGTCGTGGAGTCGGTCGAGCGTCTGCATCTCGGTGGCTCGATCGTCGTAGGTGTCGAGATCGCGGACGAGCGGCTCGAGCAGATCGAGCTGCGCTCGTGCTCGGAGCACCGCGTCGTGAGCGCGCGTCAGGTTGTCGAAGTGCTCGACGAGCGATTCGATGCGCGCCTTCGTGTCGAACGGCTCGAGCATGTGCACGCGGACGAAGTCGTTCAGGTTGTCGACTGCCTTCATCGAGACCGTCTGGAGGAACAGATCCATGGCCTGCTCCGACTCGATGCCGAGGCGACGGCGAAACTCCTTGCCGTATTCGGGAAACGAGTCGCAGAGCGTGGCGCCTCCCGCGCGTAGCTTGCGCCGAAGGCCCGTGAGCTCGGAACCGAAATCGGAGAAATCCTTGGCAATCGAGAGTTCGGCGTCGGCGACGACGTAGAACCGGTCGGGCTGACCCTGGCTCGGGTCGCGCACCTGGAAAACTTGCGCGATGGTGACCGTCTCGCCGTATCCGGCATTGCCGAACACGCCGAGTATGACGGAATAGCTCGTGGTGTCGCGTAGGGGGACCGGGCGGGAGGTGCCGGTCGTCTCGTTGCGCTCCGACTTGTAGTACCCGAGCACGTACGAACGCAGGTCGCGTTCGCGAGTGTCGGCGCCCGCGGCCTTGTTGTACGAGATCCGCTGTGCGGGGAGCAGCAGCGTGGTGACTGCGTCCACGAGTGTCGACTTTCCTGACCCGATGTCACCGGTCAGGAGCGCGTTGCGGCCGTCGACGTCGAAGGTCCATACCCGCTGATCGAAGGTTCCCCAGTTGAAGACTTCGAGGCGCTGGAGGCGGCATCCCGGTAACGCCCCGTCCTGTGGCGACTCGACCGCCGCGCTGTCGAACAGGCGCTCCATCAGCGTCGCTCGCGGTCGAGATCGACGAGGTAGTCGTCGAGACGTTGATCAAGGTCGTGCAGCCACTGGGCGTCGACGAAGGCCTTGAGGATCCTGCGCACCTCGAACTGGTCGGCATCGCCCGGCAAGCGGCGGAGAAAGCCCAGTTCGACGACCTTGTTGATGCGGCCGTCGATGTTGTCGACGAGTCTGGCTTCGTTGCTCGACTCCGCCATGTAGACGCGCGTCATCTCGACGATCTGATCGCGACTCAGTACGAGACGAGTTTCGGAGTTCGACGCATCGAACTCTGCGAGCCGTTTCCGCAGCAGCGCGAGCAACAAGCTCACATGGAAGGACAATGACCGACGAGCGACCAATCGGGGCATGTCGCCCTCCTCTTCCGCGGAGACCGGGCGACTTCGGAGGAACGCGTATCCCTCGCTGTCGTCGACGACGAGCTGAAGGCCGATAACGGCCACGTAGTCGGTGACGGGAGCCCGGAGCTTGTGCGCGGCATCCCACAGTTTCTCGTGTGTGTCGCGGTAGAGCGGCCCCTTGAACAGTTGCACCAGGACTCGGGACAGATCCGACGGGCCTTCCGGTGCGTGCGGGTTGACGCTCGTCACGGAGCCTCCGAGCCTCTGTGTGTGAACGTCACACTCGGGAGATCGGCGATCCGGTCACCGTGATCGCCCGTCCACACGATCTGGGCGCGGCCGTCTTCGTCGAAGACGACATCGAGCCCAGGATCGTGCAGCGAGAGGTAGCCGATGAGTTCAGCGAGCCCGTGACGGAGTGGTTCGCCCGCCACGATGTCCTCGAGCGCCACCTGCGAACGCGCTTCAAGGGACGTGAACACGTTGCGCAGCAACTCTTCCTGGTCGATGTGAACCTGGTCGAGCAGGATCGACGAGTCGAAGTCGTCGTCGCCTTCCTCGACGGGTCCCGCCGTGAGCACCGGTGGGCGGGCGCTGCGATACAACGGCCGCTCGACGGGGAGGGCGATCGTGAGCTTGGCGTCGTCAAGCTCGGTCGTCACGTCGGGCGAGGAGAGGTCGCGCACCCGCAGTGCCTTTGACTCGATGCTGCGCAACAAATCGAACACGCGGCGGTTCTCGACCCACACCTGATCGTCGAGGAAGCGTCGCAATTGGTCCGAGAGCAGCCGGACTGTTGCCTGGGTACGTTCGCTCGCATCGATCCAGTCGAAGTGGATGCGGGCCAGGCGCGCGTCGTGGTCTTCGATCGCGTCGATCCGTTCGAGGCGATGGAGTAGGTCAGTGAGTTCTGCTTGCCGCTCCGACGACAACAAGAAGTCGTAGAAGGCCCGGAAGCTGCGGCCCTGATCGGACTCGGCAATGCTGCTGCGGCTGCCGACGATCTCGTCGAGCAGCTCGCCTTTCGAGCCGGTCCATCCGGTGATCTGCTCGCGCAGGCGACGGTCGAGCCGCCGGAAGTTCTCCTCGACCTCGCGGAAGTCGGCGAGCAGTTCGCGGGCGGTGCGCGTGAGCTGCTGGTACCGGTCGCGCTGACCTACCGCGTCGAGCACGTCGATGTCGCCGCGCTCCGCCCGGCTGATCAGGGCATCGATCTCCGCCCGCTTGCCTTGCAGCTGATCGAGACGGTGCCGAGGATCGGTCTCCGCGCCGTACACCATTTGGCGCAGCAAGTCGAAGATCGTGTTCAGCCTCGACTCGGTGCCGACGAACTCGCGCGTGCGTAGATCGCGCACCCACGTCATCGCCTTCTCAACGGAGGGCGAGAGGTCGTAGTGGGGCTCGTCTGATGCGGGCGGGTAGTACTTGCGCAGCCACCCGCGCTCGGGTGATGCCCAGTCGTTCAGGTATTCGCTCGCCGGTCGAGGGAACGTGCCTTCGCCGAGGTGTGCGTTGAGCGCGAAGAGTTCGTCATCGAGCTCGCTCGCCAATCGCGACGCGGAGATGCTCCCCGCGTTCGCATCGATGAACACCCGTCCGAGAAAGCTGAGGATCAGCGGCGCGTAGTCGGCGCGCAGCAGGGCCCACGCCGGGTGGTTGAGACGTAGGAACGCGAGTTCGGCATGGTGCATGTTGACGCTCTGCATCGGGCGGCAGTTGGAGCCGACCCCACATAGTCGTAGCGTGGAGCGAGGCTCTCGGTGGGAACTGTACGAAAGTGGCGAGACAAGGGCACGGCGTCGTCCCGAAGCCCGGTGGCGGGACGCCCCGCGCTTCGTGGTCGGAACCCTTGCGGCGTATGACGTTTCGTCCAAACTGGCGTGGTGGCGAAGGCGATCTCGGTGAGACTCGACGACGAAACCGAGCGGGCCCTCCGTGCGGTCGACGAGGCGGACCGCGCGGAGATGCTGTCGGTTGCGGCGCTCATGGAGTCGATGCGTGCGTCGCGGTGAGGTGTACCGCTTTCGGGTTCCCAAGGGTGTCGGGCACGAGCAGCAAGGTCCTCGCTACGGCGTCGTGATCCAAGCCGACGAACTGCTGCCATGGTCGCAGCGTTCGCACCGCACTCGACGGCGAGGACGAGTTCCTTGAGCTCCGTGGCGCCGACCGGTTGCTCTTCGACCACCTCGGCGTCGGTGAGCGCGGCGTCGACCTCGGCGAAGGTGCAGTCGAGGAGGCGGAGCTTGTCGAAACATGGCGGTCAACGGAAACAGTCGGTGATCTGCGATTTCGCGCTCACGCCTTGATCGCGATCGAGTGCCGGGGAACGTTCGCAACGTAGAAGCCGTGGGTTCAAGTCCCATCACCTCCACTGTGTCGTGTCGCGAGAAATCGGGCTCATGTTTGGGGCTGGTAGTCGCGGGTTGGGTCGAGTGAGTGTCCTTCCCCGCCCTCTCAACTCAATGAAACGGTCCCCTCGACCTGCCTCACCCGAGGTTGACACAGAGGGAACGCTTCCGCCGCTATCAGACTCACTACGATGTCTCCGACGAGTAAGGGGTGCGAATCATGCGTCGTCTGATTGCTCGTTGTGTGCTTGGCGTGGCCCGGTACCGGATCGTGGGTGCGCCTCCCAATGCCCCGGTGTGTGTAATGGTCGCCGCGCCGCACACGTCCAACTGGGATTTCGTTCTCATGCTGGCGATGGCCTGGCGCAATGACATCTCGCCGTTGTGGTTGGGCAAGAAGGAAATGTTCTGGGGTCCGTTCGGCCCGATATTCGGTCGTCTCGGCGGGATCGCCGTCGATCGCGAGAATCCGGCCGGGTTGGCGTCGTCGTTGGCGCAACGGGCGCGGGCCGGGCACGCAAGCGCGATCGTCATCCCACCGGAGGGCACGCGCAGCCGCGGCGAATACTGGAAGTCCGGCTTCCGGCGTATCGCGACGGACGCGGGCGTGCCGATCGTGTTGACCTTCCTTGACGGACCTACTCGAACTGGTGGCTTCGGGCCCGAGTTCGATCCTTCCGATGACGTGACCGCCGACATGGACCGGATACGTGCGTTCTACGCCGACAAGCAAGGAGTCGTGCCGGGGCGGTTCACGCCGCCGCTGCTCCGTGAGGAACTCGCGGACGCTCCCGAATCAACGGGGTAGGCGGCGATACACATCCCGAGCGCGGCATAGCCGGACTCGAGGCCGAGTTATGGGGCGGATGCTCGGGGTCGGGCCTCGACGACGATCCCGCCCCGCGGGCCCGGGCGAATGCCGGTGCCCGAGATCTCCGCGCCGGGGATCGAGCCAAGCCGGCGGGTCACGTTCGGTCGCACCTCGACGCGCGTCGCACCGGGATCGGAGAGGAAGTCGGCGAGCAGGCCCGCGCCGGCCTCGGGAAGCACCGACTTCTTCCCCACGCCGGCGGCGATCCCGGTAGCTGCCCCCGATGCAACCCGTGACCTGGTCGGTGATACCCGAGCCCCCCGATCGCGTGGAGGTGGTCATCCGGTGGGCGACGTCAATGGGCCTCGCCACCAATGCCCGCGTGCTGCGGCGGGCCACCCGCACGTGGTCGCACTGCCCGAGGCGCAGCTCGTCGTCCGCATCGCCGCCGCCCGAACGGCAAACGTGTTGAGCGCGACCCGCGAGGTCGCCGCCGGGCGTCTGCTCGCTCAGGCGGGTGTCCAAGCCGAGCGGCTCGCCACGGTTGGCCCGCAGCCGCAGATCGGGGCGTCGGCCCGTCGGCTCCACGATGCCACCGTGGATGCGGCCCGCCACCCCTCCGCCCACCTGCGAGATACTACCCACGAATCACAGATCGTGTATGATGCGGTCGCATGGATGTGGAACAGGCGACGGTTCGAGCTGGCCGAGGACCGAGCGAGGACGATCGCCCGGTGATCCGGGTGGCCCCCGCGGCCGCGGCGAACCCGACCCATGGGGGTCGCACCGCTTCTGGCCGCGAACAGCGCATCGCTTGGGTCGCGGTGGGGTCGGCGGCCAGTGCGTTCGGGGTTGCGGTTCTCTTGGCCGCGCGGGTCGCAGTCGACGGGCCCGTCGCGGCCGTGGTCGAGACCGAGGGCGGCCGGGCGGTCTTCGGCTTCGCCGTCGATCGGCTCGCCGGTGTTGTCCTCGTCCTGGTGACGGGGATCAGCCTGACCGTGCAGGCGTTCTCGGTTCGGTACCTTCGTGGTGATCGTCGGGCGGTGCGGTTCTTCGTCGGGTCGGCGACGCTGACGGTGGCGACGGCGGCCGTGGCGACGGCGGCCACGCTGACGGGGCTTGTGGCGGCGTGGGTGCTGGTGAGCGTGTCGGTCTGCGCGCTGGTCGCTCATCGGACGGATCTCCCTGAGGCCCGGTTCGGGCTGCGTCGCACGGCTCGAGCGTTCGTCGTCGGCGACCTGGCGCTCGTCGCCGCCGCCATCCTGGTCGTGGTGACGGTGGGTGACCTGGACCTGCGCAGCATCGCGGCAGCGGGCTCCGGCCTCGCCGGTGAGCGACTCGAACCGGTGGCCTGGTTGGTGGTGCCTGTCGCTCCGGTCGTGGCCGTGCTGGTCGTGGTGGCGGCGCTAGCCCGCTCGGCTCAATTGCCGCTGCCACGGTGGCTGCCGGCCACCTTGGCAGCACCGACGCCGGTCTCGGCGTTGCTACACGCCGGTGTGGTCAACGCCGGCGGTCTCTTGCTGATCCGGCTGAGCCCGCTGCTGGACCGGGCGCCTGCGGCCACCCACCTCGCCCTGGTCGCCGGTGCCGCTACCGCGGTCGTGGGCTCGGCCGCCATGCTGGTCCGCCCCGACGTGAAGGGCGCGCTCGCCCAGTCGACGGTGGCGCAGATGGGGTTCATGGTCGCGCAGTGCGCGGTTGGCATGTTCGGCGCCGCAGCGTTCCACCTGGTCGCCCACGCCATGTACAAGGCGGCCCTGTTCTTGGACTCGGGGTCGGCGATCAACCACCATGGCCGGCACACCGCCGTACCGTCGTCGGGGTCTCAGCGACCGGCAGCGCTGCGGTACGCCCTGGCAGCCCTCCTGCCCGCCGCCGCCGTCACCATCGTTGCCGTCGTGGTGGACCCGTCGGTGCTGCACCACCGGGGCGGCTGGCTGGTGGCGGGATTCGCCTGGATCACGGGCGCGCACGCCACCTGGGGCTGGCTCGGCCATGGACTGAGCCTCGGTCGGGTGGCGACCGCCTCGATTGCGCTGGTTGTAGGCACAACCGCCTATCTCGGTGCGGTGTCGGGGCTCGACGCCTTCCTGGCCCCCGCCTTGGCCGAGCCGGGACCGGGCTTCGCGAGCCCGTGGTGGGCCGCGGCGATCGCCGTGACGGTCGGGGTCGCGGCAGCTGTGTTCGCGACCGACCGTTGGCAGCGCTGCCGCGACCGGGTCTGGGTTGCGGTCGTCGGCCTCGCCTATCTGCGCCCTTCCGGCGTGGTGGAGACGGCCGCCGGGGCGGGTGATCGCCGGTGACGTTGGCTGGCGGTGGTGGGACGGCGCGGGCCCGCACCCGGATCGACGTCGAGGTCGCGGCCCGGGTGATCGGCCCGGTATGGCCGCTGCGCAGCTTCATCGCCGTCAACCCCCTCGACGGGCTCGTGGAGATCGGCTTCGACGCCGCCGTGGCCCAGGCGCAACGCTGGCTCCGCGCCCGCTGCCATCCTGACCTCGGGTTGCTGCGCGCCGCCCGCCACGCCGGTCGCATCACCGACGACGACCTGCGGGCCTCGGTGCTGGCACGCCACCCGAGCCTCGGTGACGACGAGGTAGCGGCCTTCCTGAGCGAGCTGCTCGAGCGCCCGGTGGCCCGGCCGCCGGCGGTGCCGCGCACCGCTGCGGAGCGCTGCGACGAGCGGCTCGGCACCCATCTCGCGGTCACTGTGGACGCCATGGTCGCTACCTGGTGCGCCGCCTTCGTCGACGAGGGTGCAGCCGCGTGGCCGATGCCGGGGCGCAGCGAAGGCCTCTACCGGGCGTGGCGGCGGCTGGCCCCGCACGATCCAGGACTGCGCCGCCTCGCAGGGCGCCAAGCCCGCGCCGAGCTGCGCCATCTGTCGGAGCATCCCGAGGACGCCATCGTCGAGGCCCTCGACGACCTCGGCGTGCCCCCCGAGTCCTACCGTGACGAGCTCCGAGGTCAGCTGTGCCGCCTGCCCGGATGGACCGGCTATGCCCGGTGGCGCGAGGACTGGGCACCCCCCGACGAACCCGCACCTCGACTCAGCCTCGTCGACCTCCTGGCCGTGCGCCTCGTGCACGAACGCTTGGCCGTCCGAGCTGCCGGTGCCACACCCCGGGCGGTCGTTCGTGCCATCCACTCCCAACCAGTTGGCCAGGAGCCCGACGACCATGCCGCCGTCTGGCTCGACGCCTACGAGCGCCACTACCGCGACGAGCTCCTCGCCACGATGGCGCGACCGACGCCGACATCCTCGATTCGGCGACCGGTCGCCCAGCTTGTCTGCTGCATCGACGCGCGCTCGGAGGGCCTCCGCCGCCATCTCGAAGCTACCGGTGACTACGAGACCCTCGGCTTCGCCGGGTTCTTCGGCATGGCCATCCGGTTCCGGCCCCTCGGCGCCACCGACGTCCGGGCGCAATGCCCGGTGCTGGTCACCCCGGGGGTCTCGATCGAGGAACGTCCCATACCCGGGCAGGAACGCCTGGCCGAGCGGCATCTTGCCCGCGGGGAGACGGCAGCCGCGGCTGGGTCCGCGTTTCACGCGGCCAAGACCGGCACCGGCGCAGCCTTCACCCTCGCGGAGATCAGCGGCTGGGTGACCGGCGCCGCCGCCGCCGCCCGGACCCTTCGGCCGCGACGGCGCGTGCGCGCCGAGCGCCGGTCACGTCCGCGCACGGCCCCGACGGTCGACGCCAATGCCGACGGGCTCGGGTTCACCCTCGACGAACAGGTCCTCTACGCCGAGACGGCGCTGGTCACCATGGGGCTCACCGGCGGGTTCGCCCCCCTCGTGCTGCTGTGCGGCCACCGCGGGCGCACCACGAACAACCCCCACGCGTCGGCGTTGGACTGCGGGGCCTGTGGCGGCAACCCGGGCGGCCCCAATGCGCGCGTCGCCGCCGCCATCCTCAACCGATCCGAGGTGCGCTCCGACCTCCGGGAGCGGGGCGTCGACATCCCGTCGAGAACCTGGTTCGTGGCCGGTGAGCACGACACCACCACGGACACCGTGGAGATCCTCGACCGCCACGACATCCCGCCTGGCCTGGCCGGCGCCGTCGCCGTCTTCGAGCGCGATCTCGCCCAGGCCGCTCGGCGCCTCGCCGCCGAACGGGTTCGGGTCCTGCCGGGTGGCCGCGTCCGCCGGCCCGCCGCCCACGCTGCGGTCCGGGCCCATGACTGGGCCGAGGTGCGACCGGAGTGGGGCCTGGCCCGCAACGCGGCCTTCGTCGTGGGTCCCCGTGCGATGTCCGTCGGGCTCGACCTCGGGTGCCGGACCTTCCTGCACTCCTACGACCCCGCCGTCGACCCCGACGGCACCGCCCTCGAGACGATCCTCACCGCACCGATGGTCGTGGCGCAGTGGATCAACGCCCAGTACTACTTCTCGACTGTCGACCCCGACGTGTTCGGGGGCGGCGACAAGACCCAGCACAACGCGGTCGGCGGCGTCGGCGTGCTGCTCGGCGGCGGCGGCGACCTGCGTGCCGGTCTCCCGACACAGTCGGTCCTCGATGGCGACGACCCATACCACGAGCCCTTGCGGTTGCTCACCGTCGTGCAGGCGCCGCTCGAGCGCATCACCGCCGTGGTCGACCGCAACGACGTGCTCCGCCACCTCTTCGACGGCGGCTGGGTGACCCTGGCGGCTCGCTCCCACCCCGACGCCCCATGGCAGCTGCGGTGCGGCGACGGGACCTGGGCGCAATGGCAGCCGGCGGTACGAGGAGACGATGACATGGAGGTACCGGTATGACACGACAGAGCCTGACCCCGATGACCAAGGTCGAGGTGGTGGTCACCGGCGACGATCTGCCGGCGCTGCGGGAGGTGTTCGCTGCCGCCGGCGCGACGGGCTACACCAGTGTCGCCAACGTCTCCGGTGTCGGACACCACGGCTTCCACCAGGGGCGCCTCGCCTTCAACGAGCGCGACGCGCTCACCCTGGTCATCACCGTCGTCCCCGACGACCGCGCCGAGGCCGTCCTGGCCGGCGTGCAACTCCTGCTGGCGGACCGACCCGGGGTCATGTTCGTGTCCGACACCAGTGTGAGCCGACCGGAGTACTTCCGGTGACCGCCATCGCGCCCAACGGCCCGCTCTGGGCGGCGCCGCCGGCGTCGGCCCGGGTCGGCGGGTCCGGGTGGCTTCGGTGGCGGCCGGCTCGCCCGCATGACCCACCAGGCCGCGGTCGACCTCGGCATCTCCCTCGAGATCCTGGCGCAGTGGCGCAGTGGCCCACTGACCCGGCTGCGGGCCCTACCTCGCACGCGACCTCGGGCCGACCGGGATCCGCGTCAACCTCGTCGCCGCCGGGCCGATCCACACCCGGGCCGCGGGCGGCATCCCCGGGTTCGAGGCGCTGCTCGACGCCTGGGCGGCCGGTTCGCCCCTGCCGTGGAACCCAGCCGACCCGACGCCGGTCGCCGACGCCACCTGCTTCCTTCTGTCGGACCGGGCCCGCGCCATCACCGGTGAGATCCTGCATGTCGACGGCGGCTACCACGCCATGGCTGCACCGCTGCACGCCCTGCACCGTGCCCCACCCAACGAGCGGGCGGCGTCCCGCGACGACGAACGACGATGGAACTAGCCCGATTGCGGAGCCGGCGCGTGTACTCGGTGCCCGAGTTCGCGGCCAGGCTGCGGTGCCTCGCCGACGCGCTCGAGTCCGGTGAACCGTTCCCCATCCAGGTGGCCGGCAAGCGCGTCAGCGTTCCCCGGCGGGCGCAGATCAGCGGGGAACACGAGCGCTGCACCGACGAAGGAGAAGTTGAGCTCCAGCTCCGATGGGACGTTGCCGGTCTCCCCGGAAGCGTCGAGGACAACGAGCCGCTCGTCTCGCACTGGGAACCCCGGGCGGCGCCTTCGTCGTTGCCCCCAGAGCTACGATGCGCGAGTTATGAATCCGGTGGGCGCGGAGGAAGATCGATGAGCGAGGGCGTGGCGCGGTCGACGTGGACCTTCCTGACCAACCACGGGCACGTGTTCGTCTGCATCGCCGAGGATCCCGGTATCCGCGGTCGCGACATCGCAGTTCGGGTCGGGATCACCGAGCGCGCCGCCCAGAGCATCGTCGCTGACCTGGTCGCTGAGGGCTACATCACTCGAACCCGGGTTGGTCGGCGCAACCGGTACGAGATCCATTCCGACGCTCCCCTCCGCCATCCCATAGAGGGCGGACACTCCGTCGGCGAGGTGCTCGTGGGCCTGGCGCTGCCCCCCCGGACCCGCACAAGTCACCACACCGCGTAAGAATCGGCCACCCTGCGGCGGGCCGCTACCGGTCACTGGGCCCTGCACCAGGCTCAGTAACAGCCGGCACCAACGACGGGTGGCGGCGCTCGGCGCGCAGCGACGCGACGATCGTCGCAGTCAGTACGCACGTGATGACGCCGAGCCCGATGTTGAGGTACCGGAACTTGCCGGCCATCCCGGCGAGGAGGAAGTAGAGAGCGCGCAGCCCGAGGATCGCGTAGCGGGGCGACATTCGGCGACATCAGACGACACCACGGACCAGCCGGACGCCGTGACCTGCGGTTTACCGCGTCGCACTGCAATCACTGTTCGGCTGGGCCCATCACGCCGAAACGCAGGGTGGCGACGGTGCGGCCCGGCTCGAAGAGCACGACCCGCGCCGCGAGTGCGGTGAGAACAGTCAGCTCGCCGTGCGGCGCAGTGCCTGGTCGACCGCGCGCCTGATCCATGCCGAGACCGAACGGTCATCGGCATCGGCTCGCTTGCGCACCTCGTCGAGAACCTCGGGCTCGAATCGGACCGGAACCATCTCGGTGAGGTTCTGCTTGCGTCGACGTGCCGGCCCCTGCGGCGTTTGGTTCTCGGACTTCTTGTAGAAGTCGTGCTCCTGCTTGCGTGTCATTTTCGTCTTCTTCGGTGTCGTCATCGATCACTCCGGTACTGCTCAGCGAGATGGGCCGCGGCTTCGTGACATCCGATCGGTCGGCACTTCGAGGGATCGTCGGTATCGGGCGGGGCGACCTGTCAGCCACTTCGCGAGTGTATTACACTCGGATACCTTCGCTTACAGGTGCATCAAGGGGAGTCGGATGAGCCTCAGAGCGTGGGAACGGAAGGTGCTCGCAGCTCCGGGCGCGGCACGGCGGGTGGCGGCGATCGAAGCGGAGCTACGCGCCAAGCGAATTCTCCCGACGCTCTCGACCCGCGACCAGACGAGGACCCTGTCTCGTGCCAAACGCCGCCGAAATCGACCTTCCTGACATCGACGGCCTCATTGCGGGGTCGCCCGCTCCGGGGCCGCTCGAGGCCCAGGTTCGACTCGCGACCTCCGACATGCTCGCCGTTGCCGCGATTGCCGGCGACCTGCAGGTGGGCGCGCGCGGTTGGCAGCGCCACCGGGACGAGTTGGTGGGGGCATTCCTGACGGCCGGTGACGTGTCAAGACCCGCAGCGACTCGGCTCGAAGCAATCGAGCGGGAACCGTCCTCGGCGCCACGAAGCTCGGCCGCCAGCTGATCGGAAACCCCGATGGAATGTGGGCGCGCTTCGTCGAGCGAGCACTCGTTCTGCCGGCCTTCGACCGCTGCGTCGCCGAAACGTGGCTCGCGGCCGAACTCGTCGACGGCCCGCTCACCTACCCCCAACGCGCCACGCCCACTCAACTCGCATGCCCGAAGAGCACTGCCGGGAGCTACCCCGCGGTCGTCAGAGAATCAGGCCCCCAACACTCGGTCCCCAAAGTCGCCAGGGGTCCAGCGCGAAGGTTCCCCCTGAGGGCGGACGACTGGGTCCCGCGTGCGCGAGCCTGGTGCCCAATGGAGCCCCACAGCGACGAAGTCCGCGGCGAGCTGGAGCGCGTTGCGACGTGGCTCCTGGACCGCGACTTGGATGGACAACGCACCGCAGCGGTTCTGAGGGAGTCCATCGACCAGGTTCTCGACGGACCGCGCACCGGACGCTTCCGTTACGAGGACCTACGCAAGACCGAGAAGACCCATGTCGGCACCATCGTCGAGATCAATCTCGGCAAGGAGTTCGACCTAGCCGACGGCGACACGACCGACTACCGCATTGCCGGCATCGAGGTCGACTGCAAATACTCGATGCGGCTCGGAGGATGGGAATTGCCGCTCGAGTCACTTGGTCACATCGTTCTTCTTCTTTGGGCCGACGATGCGCAGGGTTGTTGGTCAGCCGGACTTTGGCGCGTCGACGAGGCGCATCTCAGCGGCCAAGGCAATCGCGATCGCAAACGCAAGATGTCGCGCGCCGGGCAGGACCAGATCCGGTGGCTGTGGCAGCGATGGCCGTTGGAGGAGAACTTGCTCCTTCATCTCCCCGCCGAGGAGCTTGAGGCGATCTTTCGTCATGGCGGAGGGCAACAACGAATCAATGAACTGTTTCGTCTCGTGCAGGGTCGAATCGTGCGTCGTGAGGTGGTGCTGACCGTCGCTCGCCAGAAGGACGGGCCCAAACGCGCGCGCGATGCTCGGCTACCGCGACACCTCGGCCGCGAGGGAATCATTGTTCTTGGCCACGACGCCGCGGAGGTCGCCGTCGCAGAACATCTAGGTCTGGCAACTCCGATTAAGGGCGAGTGGATTGCGGTGAGAGTGACGCCGGTCGACGAGACTTCAACTCGACGGAAGTTCAAGGCTGACGGCGGATGGTGGGCGACGGCTGAGGACGATGAAGAATCACCTGCTGCACCCACGATTCTGCGCCCCCGAAGTCTCGAGTAGCTCCGGTGCCTGAGCCGATAGATGAAGCGAAGCGTCGCTCGATGCAACGGCAGCGCGAGGCCGATACTCATCCCGAAGTCGCGCTACGACGCGAACTCCTTCGTCGTGGCCTGAGATATCGCGTGCAACGGCGAGCGCTTCCGACGTTGCGCCGGAAGCTCGACGTTGTGTTTCCATCGGAACGCGTCGCGGTCGAGGTTCGCGGATGCTTCTGGCACGCGTGTCCGAAGCATGCGACGTGGCCCCACCACAACGCGGCTTGGTGGAAAGCGAAACTCGAACGCAACGTCGAACGTGATGCGGAAACGGAGAAGGCGCTGCGAATCGCAGGATGGAAACTGATCGTCGTATGGGAGCACGACTCACCCACGCGAGCGTCCGCTCAGATTGAAAAGATCGTGCGCGCGAGAAGGCGTGAACGAACCTCTATCTGAGGCGGGAACGCACGGCCTTCGCGATCGTCGCCGCAAGTGTTACCGGGACCGCATTACCGATCTGCTTTGCGATTTCGATCTTCGTTCCGCACCAGAGATAATCCTTCGGGAACGTTTGTAGAAGCGCAGCCTCGTAGTGCGTGATCGGCCGGTTCACGCGCTTGGTCACGCG
>JAWXCJ010000239.1:0-23164 GCA_034408875.1 Actinomycetota bacterium | reverse complement strand
GCCGCGTCGAGCGCGTCGACGCGCACGTTCAGCTTCGCCATCGGGTCGGTGAACGTCCGGCCGACACCCAGGGTCGTCGACTTCCCGGGATCGGCGGACAAGAGGTGGCTGTACATTCCCGCCTGCGCGTTCGGGACCACTCGGACCTGGAGGCCCTGCAGTGCCGTGCTGTAACACGTCGGGTAGTCGGCGGTGCGCCACTCGAGGTAATAGAAGCCGCCCCACTCGGTGGGCGCGCCCGGTATCACGATCGCCTGCGGTCGGCCGTCGGCGTTGAGGTCGCGGGCGCGCAACTGGATCGTGCTGTCGCTCGTGACCTGCGCCCACTGGAGGTCCCACTCGGCGGTGATGCGGTTCCAACCCGAATACGCGCACGCGCCCGAACCGCCGCCCATGGCCGTGAGCGAGTCGCCGTACACCGAACGCGTGCACGACGAACTGATCGACGCGGACTTGCCGTCGGCGGTGCACGAGAGCGATGCCGCGTGCCCGAAGCCGACGTTGTGCCCCAGCTCGTGCCACAGTTCGCGGGGCGAGACGCCGGTGTAGAACCAACTGCCCCCCGAAAGAATGTCGGCGCGCGCGGCGACATTGCCGCAGCCGATACGCGGCGGGATCATCAGGTAGAACGAATAGCCGGGGTACTTGGACGTGAAGTGCGTGCGCCACGCCTCGCCCGCAGTCGAGTCACACGTGCGCGGGAGGTTGGCCGGCAACGTGTCCGTGATGACGTTGCCCGTGAGCGTGAGCTTCCCGCGCGACTCCTTGGCCCACATGCCGGCCAGCGAGTTCGGCCCGTCGAACACTTGGGCCTGGAGGTCCTCGGCCGTGTTGGCGTACGGCAGCGAGCCGCTCGCGAAGTTGAACCGGATGACGACGGCGCGTTTCGCCCCGCTCGGCGGCGGCCAGTACGACGGGATGTACCGGAAGTCGTTCACCGCGAGCGCGGCCGTCTCGGAGAGGTTCGTGACTTCAAGGTCGCCGGTGACCTCGACTTCCTGGCCCACGAGTTCGGCGATCTCGTCGGTCGCTTCGGAGGGCGCGAGCAACGTGCGCGTGCCGTCGTCGGCTTCGATGACGACATCGTGCGGCACTTCCGTACCGTCGACCGTCGACGCTTCGATCACGACGACGCGACCGGTGAGTACATCACCAGTCGATGTCGCGCCGGGGAGCGCGGCTGCGCCGGCGCCTCCGATGATCCCCACACCCGCGAGCAATATCGCGAACATCCGCCTGCGCATCCGGCCCCTCCTTGGACTTTCCGCTGTGGTGGAGTTCGCCGCGACTCGGTGTCCTGCTCTCGCAGGGCACCGGCGAATCTCATGTCTGTCCACGTACCCACCGGCGCGTGCGCCCCGGTGGGTACGTTCCCCTCACCCTGCAATCATCCGTACTTCGCCGTCTCGCACGAGATCAGCACATCCATGTCGCGGTCGGGGCGCACGGTGTCGTTCGCGCCCGTGCCGCAGTTGAGTGACTCGCTCTTGCTGTCCTTGCCCCGCAGCAGGTCGTTGCCCGCGCTGCCGAGCAGTTCGTCGACACCCGGGCCGCCGATCAACTCGTCGTCCCCGTCGCCGCCGTTGAGTTGGTCGTTTCCGGCGCCGCCTCGCAGCAGGTCGTTGCCTGCGCCGACCTCGTCGGTGCCGAGTTTGTCGTCGCCGCCGAGGCCGTCGATGATGTCGTCACCGGCTCCACCGCGCAACACGTTCACGACGTTGGTGCCGAGCAGCCGGTCGTTGCCCGCGCCCCCGGTGAGATTCTCGACATCGCGCCAGATGTTGTCCTTCTCGCCTTCGGCGCCGTCGTTGGCACCCGACCCGATGGAGAGCTTGACCGGGCTCGTGCGGGCCGAGTAGTCGGCGTGGTCGACGCCGTCGCCCCCGTCGAACCGTGTGGGTCCGTCGGCGAGCGCTCCGGCGTGCATGGTGTCGTTGCCGGCGCCACCACGCACCGCGGCCTTGATCGCCGTGGTGGTGGTGATGTGGTCGTCACCTGTGCCGGCGTCGACGACGATGTCGGACGCGCCGGTGCAACGGGCGCTCGTTGCCGACAGGCTCGTGCAGCCGGAACCCGCGCTGACGGGACGGACGTCGGTCACCACGACACCCGAGGTCGTGTCCATGACGCGGAAGTCGTTGGCGCCACCATCACGATCGGTCACCCGCAGCTGACCGGAGACGACTGCAACCGTCTCGCCCGGAGGGGGCGGAGTTGTCGTCGTTGTCGTCGGGGGGTTGGTCGTGGTGGTCGCCGGAGGTTGGGTGGTCGTTGTGGGCGGTTGGGTCGTCGTGGTTGACCCCCCGCCGGGGAACGTCAAGGTGACGTCGGCAACGCCCGTCGTCGTGTTCATGCTGTTGAGCCGCACCGAAATGTTCGCGACCGGGTCGGTGAAGGTGCTGCCCGGAAGGAGGGCGGAGTCGCCGGCGCCGGTTGCCGACGACGCGTCCACCAGATAGGTGAACACGGAGTTCCGCGGGTCGTGCCCGACACGGATCTGGATGCCGTCGTCGGCCCTGCCGTTACACCCGGCTTCCAGCTGCGATCGCCACTCGATGTAGTACCACTTGCCGAACTGGCCGTCGTCTTGCGATCGCCGGACCTTGATTGTCTGCGGGGTTCCGTTCGGCGCCAAGTTGATGGCGCGTAGCTGGACGTTCGTTGTGTCGGTTGGTTCTGCGACGTCGAGCTGCCAGCCCTCGGTGAGCCGGTTGAAGGTGTTGTACCCACACGGGCCGCCGTAGCCCATCGTCGAGAACGAGTCGCCGTACTCGCCCGCGATGAGGTCGGCCGGTACCGAGCAGTTGTTGCTCATGGGAACCGTCGCGCTGCCTTGCTTGCACGACAGGGCGCTCGCGTGGTGGAAGCCCAGGTTGTGCCCGAGTTCGTGCATGATCACCGACGCGTAGGAGCCGAACATCCAGGTGACCCGGCCCGGCATCTGGCCGACGCCGCCCGGCGCGTTGCACGCTGCGGACATGTTGGGCATGAAGATCATCAAGTGCTCGTAGTTCGCGGCGGAGAACTTCGCCAGGCTTTGTAGATGCGTCCGGGCGCCGTCCCACACAGCGCTGCCGCAACTCCGGGCACTCGCGGGGTACGGCGAGGGGAATGGCATCGGGAGGACTTCTTCGTACACGTCGGCGATCCCGCCGACGATGTTGGACTGGCCGTTCGACTCCTTCGCCGACAACGAACGCGTCGATTGCGGCCCCGCGCCGAACACCACTTCGTTGATCGTGGTGCGGTCGGTCATGTACCCGGAGCCGGTCTGGTACTTGACGAGGATCGCGGCCACCCGCTTATTGGTCGTCGGCGCGGCCGGCGCCGGCGGGGCGGCGGCCTCAGCCGTGAACGCTTCAACTTCGAGCACCTCTGCGGCAATGAGGTCGCCGGCGACTTCGATCCGCTGACCCGCAAGCTCGCCGATCTGGCTCGTCGCCTCCGACGGTGCGAGTTCGATCGTTTGCCCGTCGTCGGTAGCGATATGGACGCTGTGGACGTGGGAGACCGCGCCCTGCTCGTCGGGCATGACCATGACCGCCATGGCCTCGCCGCTCACCGTGACCTCGGGCGCTGATTCGTCGGCTTCGGCCGCCAAATCGGCGGCGCCGACCGCCATGAGCAGGCCGACCACTCCTCCTACGGCAGCTACCGCTCTGCGCTGTCGGAGAGTGCTCGATCCTCGCGCGCGACCCGCCCGGCTTGTCCCTGCCATGGAACTTTGTCCCCCTCGTCCGTGAGGTAAACCCTCACCGGAAAGTCTGTCTCGGGGGAGACAATCGTCACAATGGGCCCAAGACCCTTAGCGGTAGGTCTATCGAGTCATTTGCCTGGCACGTATTGGTAGGTCGCGCACTATTCGCGCATTATGTCGGGTTTCGTGAGTCAGGTGCGCAGCGTCAGGCCGCGGTACCCGTCGGCGAAGCCGGCGCCCCGAAGTGCCGCGGCCGCCGCTGACGTGCGCGCCGGTTCGTCGTCGACGCGCTCGATCGCGAGCTTCGCGATACGCCCGTCTTTGTGCGCGGCGACGAGCGCTTCCGCCCAGATACCGGGGTCGGTGGCGGCGAACGTGACGACGCGCTTGCCGCCGCGCTCGACGTACGCGATCGCAGCTCCGGCGGCGAGCACGACCCACGCGCCCGCGGTGCGCGCGGGACGGGCCTTGCCGGTCGTACTTTCCGGCCAGCCGAGCGTTGCTCCGTACGGTTGCGCGGGGTCGGTGGCGGCGAGGACGAGCGCGGCGGGAGCGTCGGGGTCGACGTCGCGGAACGTGCGCAGCCGGTCGACCGAACCGGGGAGCGCGAACTGCGCGGCTCCTTGCCCCGCGACGAACCAGCCGCGGCGGGCCCGACCCGACTCTTCGAGCGCGCGCAGCACCGGATAGACCGCCGCGAAACCGCCCGGGATGCCTTCACTGCGCACTCCCTCACGCGTGACGACGCCGTGGCGCTCCAACAGTTGCAGTGCTTGCGCGTGTGCGGCCTCGGTCGCGCCGGGCGCCGGAGTGTGAAGTGGCGCGACGAGCGACCAGCGACCCGCACCCGCCGGCGGTCCGAGCCGCGTGAGGCGCCCGGGGCGGGGCTTGGCCCGGGAGGGGCGCGTCGCGCGCCGGGGAACGCGCAGTGGACCGAACGTGTCGTTGGTGACCTCGCCCGCCCACACGAGATCCCACAGTGCGGTGAGGACCACTGCGTCGTCAGCCGTACCCGCGGCCGTCACCAGTTCGGGCCAGAATGATGCACCCGTGGTCCGGAGCCGGTCGCGGAGCGCGTCGTGTACTTCGCCGTCGGGAGGCTCGCCCGGCGCCGAACCGAGGGCGAGTGGCGCGAGCAGGCGGATGCGGTCGCGGAAGTACAGCCGCACGCGGCCGTCGTCGGCGCCGAGCGCGCCGGCTCCAACCCACACGATTTCGCCGGCCGCGCAGAGTTCGTCGAGGAGCGCGGGCCGGTACGCGTCGACGCGTGCGGGGAGCACGTCGCGTTCGAGGACCGACGCGGGAATCGCAACGCCCTGCAGCTGTTCGAGGCATTCGACGAGCGCGTCGAGGCCGCGGCGCCCGCTCCCGACCCCCTGCCACGCGGGCAAGAATCGGGCGAATGTGGTCGCGTCGACCGGTTCGATCTCGTGGCGCAGCGCGGCGAGGGAGCGGCGGCGCAGGACGCGCAGGACCCCGGCATCGCACCATTCGCGTTCCATGCCGCCGGGGCGGAACTCGCCGTGCACGACCCGCCCTTCGGCTTCGAGTTGCACCAGCGCGGCGCGGGTCCGGTCCGCGGTGACGCCGAGCCGGCGCGCGGCTTCTTCGACGGTGAACGGTGTGTGCGTGCGCGCGTACCGGGCGACAAGGTCGTCGAGCGGCCGGTGGACCGGGTCGGTGAACGCGCCGGGGAGGCCGGTAGGGATCGCGAGCCCGATCGCGTCGCGGAGCCGGGATGCGTCCTCGGCGGCCGCGAACCGTTCTCCTACTGCGATAGCGCGCCGCCGACGGACGAGTTCGTCGAGCCACTCGGTGGGGTCGGCGGCGCCGCGGGCGCGGAGTTCGTCGAGGTCGAGGGGCCCGAGATCGGCCAGGAGGTCGTGCAGGTCGTCGCCATTGCGCGCCTGCCGGCTGGGGACGAGTCGTTGGAGTTCGAGCTCCAACTCGGCCATGACTTCGGGGTCGAGGAGCTCGCGCAGCTCCTCGGCACCGAGGAGGTCGCGCAACAGGTCGCGGTCGAGTGCGAGCGCAGCGGCGCGGCGTTCCGCGAGGGGCGCATCGCCCTCGTACATATAGACGGCGATCCAGCCGAACAGGAGCGACTGCGCGAACGGAGACGCGCGGCGCGTCTCGACCGGTACGACACGCACCTTGCGGGACCGCACGTCGGTGAGGACTTCGCGCAGTGCGGGCAGGTCGAAGACGTCGCGCAGGCATTCGCGTGTCGTCTCCAACAGGATCGGGAACGTCGGGTACCCGGAGGCGACTTCGAGGAGGTCGGCCGCGCGTTGGCGCTGCTGCCAGAGCGGCGTGCGTTCGCCGGGACGGCGGCGGGGGAGGAGCAGTGCCCGCGCTGCGTTCTCGCGAAATCGCGAGGCGAACAGCGACGTGTTCGGAAGCCGCTCGACGACGAGTTCCTCGACCTCGTCCGGCTCGAACAGGAGCAGCTCGAGCTCGATGTCGTCGATCGCTTCGGGGAGGCGCAGAATGATGCCGTCGTCGGACCACAACACCTGTACCGGCATGTCGGCGCGAGTGAGTCGTTCCTCGATCGCGAGCGCCCAGGGTGCGTGCACGCGCGAACCGAACGGCGTGAGGATGCACACGCGCCAGTCGCCGATCTCGTCGGGGAAGCGCTCGACGACGATCGTGCGGTCGTCGGGGACCGCGCCCGTGGATTCGGCTTGTTCTTCGAGGTAGCGCCGGAGGTTCGACGCGGCGCGCTCGTCGAGGCCGTCTTCGCGCAGCCGCGCTTCGGCTCGATCGGCGGGAAGGGCGCGGATCTCGCGCGTGAGCGCACCGAGCGCGCGTCCGAGTTCGAGGGGACGGCCGGGGCGGTCGCCCTTCCAGAACGGCATCTTCGCCGGTTCGCCCGGTGCGGGTGTGACCACGACGCGGTCTACGGCGATCTCCTCGATGCGCCACGTCGACGCGCCGAGCACGAACGTCTCACCCACGCGGCTCTCGTACACCATCTCTTCGTCGAGTTCACCGACCCGCACGCCGTCGGGGAGGAATACGCCGAACAACCCGCGGTCGGGAATGGTGCCGCCACTGGTGATCGCGACGCGCTGCGCGCCTTCGCGCGCCCGGACGCGTCCCTGCACGCGGTCCCAGACGATGCGCGGGCGCAGACCCGAGAAGCGGTCGGAGGGGTACCGGCCCGACAGCATGTCGAGCACTTCGCGGTACATGTCGTCGGAGAGATCGACGAAGTTGGCGGTGCGCCGCAACATCGTTGCCAGTTCCTCGACGTCCCACTCGTCGAGCGCCACCGTCGCGACGATCTGTTGGGCGAGCACGTCGATCGGGTTGCGCAGATAGCGCATCTCCTCGACGAGGCCCTCGTGCATGCGGCGCGCGACCGCAGTGGCTTCGAGCAGGTCGCCGCGGTACTTCGGGAAGATCTTGCCCCGACTCGGTTCGCCGACGCTGTGACCCGCGCGCCCGACTCGCTGGATGCCGCGCGCAACCGAACCCGGCGACTCGACGAGCACCACGAGATCGACCGCGCCCATGTCGATTCCGAGTTCGAGGCTGCTGGTCGCGACGATCGCCTTCAGCCGTCCCTCTTTGAGGTCGGACTCGACGATCAACCGTTGCTCACGCGAGAGCGAGCCGTGGTGGGCGCGGACGAGTTCTTCGCCCGCGAGGTCGTTGAGGTGTGCGGCGAGCCGCTCGCAGAGGCGGCGGGCGTTGCAGAAAACGATCGTCGTGTGGTGTTCGCGTATCAACTCGAGGATGCGGGGGTGGACGTGGGGCCAGATGCTCGCCCGCGGTTCGATCGTGAGGTCGAGTGAACCGTCGGGCGCGGGCGGGGCCTGCCGACCGAGTTCGGCCATGTCGTCGACCGGGACGATGACTTCGAGCTCGAGCACCTTGCGCGACCCGGCGTCGACGATCGTCACCGGACGCGGGCCAGTGTCGGTCTGGCCGCCGAGGAACCGCGCGATCTCGTCGAGCGGGCGCTGGGTGGCGGAGAGGGCAACGCGTTGCGGAGGTTTGTGCGCGATGGCTTCGAGGCGTTCGAGGCTCACCATGAGGTGCGCGCCCCGTTTCGTCGGTGCCATCGCGTGGATCTCGTCGATGATGACGTACTCGACCGATCGCAACGTCTCGCGCGCCTTTGACGTGAGCATGAGGTAGAGGGACTCGGGCGTGGTGATGAGAATGTCGGGCGGCGTGCGGACGAGCGCTTGGCGTTCCTTCCCGGGCGTGTCGCCCGTGCGCATGCCGACCGTCGGCACCCGCAGCGGTTCGCCGAGCCGTTCGGCCGCGAGTGCGATGCCCGCGATCGGTGCGCGCAGGTTCTTCTCGACGTCGACGGCGAGGGCACGTAGCGGCGAGATGTAGAGCACGCGACACCGCGCGTCCTTCGCCGGTTCCGGCGTGGTCGCGAGCCGGTCGATGGCCCACAGGAACGCGGCGAGGGTCTTGCCCGAACCGGTCGGCGCGAGGATGAGCGTGTGGTCGCCGGCGGCGATCGCCGGCCAACCCTGCGCCTGCGCGTCAGTCGGCGCGCGGAAGCTGGCTTCGAACCAGGCCCGCACCGGCGCCGAGAAGCGATCCCACGTCACGCCCCGACCGTACCGCCGGGCCGCGGCAGTTCACGTCAGGGTTTGTCGGGTTTTACGGCGTGGAACACCCGCTTCGGGTGACCTATCCCAACAAGAAATCAGAGAATCGGGTTCGCTCCCGTTCGACGGTGGCGCGATGCACGCGTTGTTTCTCGAGGTGCTGGGCGATGATGCGCTCGCCTTCGGCGATCGGATGGGCCGCGACGAACTCGGGGACGGCGCGTACCGAATCGTCGTCGACGAGCCAGCTCACGCCGTCGAAGATGCGGGGAATCAACGTCCGCGGGAACCGCGCGTTCATCTCGTCCCAGTGGTCGCTCATGAACTCGAACGCCAGGCGCCCGTGGGTGCGGTGCTTCAAGGCGCGTTGCACCACGAACGGGGCGCTCTGGCTTCGCACCGCGTCGCTCACGGCCAGCGCGCACGCCCGCAGGACCAATGCCTCCGTCGGGAACTGCGGAAGGGAGTAGAGGTAGCGCACCTTTTCCTGCGGTGTCGGCGCGTCCTGCGACCGCTCGACGTAGGCGTCGAACTCGGCCTCGGTGCCGCTGTCGGCGACGACGGCCAGCGCGGCCGCGGCGACATCGGGATCGGCGTGATCGTGCCGGGCCCGCTCCACCACGTCGGGGGCGCGCACGACGGTGCCGAGCGCTTCGACGAGGATGCCCCGGAGTTGACGTTCCCGCGGTCCGTCGGTCGCGGCCGGCTCCCAGCCGAGACGTTCGAATGCGGGACGCGCGAGACCGGCGATGACGGCGCGCAGCGCGGTGAGTGCATCGCCTTCGACCAGTCGGCTCGCATCTCGAAGCCGCGCGACGAGCGCGCGCCATACGACGAGGTCGGTTTCCCCCGCGAACCGGCGGGTGAAGTCGACGAACTCCGCGGCGGTGGTGCTGCCGGCAAGGACTGCGGCCCACGCGTCGTCGACGAGCGCGTATCGTTCGAGTGGGGTGCACGCGCCCGACTCGACGAGTTCGGTCCGCCATTCGGGCGGATAGCTCACCCGGTAGAAGCCCTCGCCACCACCGTGTACGACAACGGGCGCGTCCCCGTCGACGGGAATCGTCATCTCGGTTTCGTCGAGGAGCACCGACTCGGTGTGGTCACCGACGCGGACGAGGAGTGGGATCGACCACACCTCGGGTGACGGGCGCCCGTCGTACGTGAAGCGCCGCTGGCGCAGCCGCACGCTTCCGTTGCCGCGCTCGGCGATGATCTCGGGGAACCCCGGTTGGAAGATCCACGAGTCCATGATCCGGCGGGCGGGGCGACCGGTCGCGGCTTCGAGCGCGTCCCAGAGATCGGTCGTCTCGGTGTTCGCGAATTGGTAACGCTCGAGATATCCGCGTACGCCCGCGCGGAACGCATCGGGTCCGGTCCACTGCTCGAGCATGCGGACGACCGAGCCGCCCTTTTGATACGTCAGGAGGTCGAACATTCCGTCGGCGTCGGAGGGACTGTGCACCTCGTATTCGACCGGCCGCGTGTTCTCGAGGGCGTCGACCTCCTTGGCCGCCGACCGCCCGATCGCGAAGTCGTCCCAGGTCCGCCACTCGGGGCGGAACGAATCGACACCGGCGTGTTCCATGAACGTCGCGAACGCCTCGTTCAGCCAGATGCCGTTCCACCACTTCATCGTGACGAGGTCGCCGAACCACATGTGCGCGATCTCGTGCACGATCGTGAGCGCCACATTGGTGGCGTCGCCGTGCGTGACCGTCGCCTCGTCGACCAACAACGAGGTCTCGCGGAAGGTCACGCAACCGAGGTTCTCCATCGCTCCGAACGCGAAGTCGGGCAGCGCCACCAGGTCGAGCTTCTCGCCCGGATAGTCGACGCCGTAGTAGTCGCGGAAGAAACGGAGGGAGAACGCGGCGACGTCGAGTGCGTAGCGGGTGAGGTGCGCGCGGCCGGGCACGTGCGCGACGCGGACCGGAATGCCGTCGGCGTCGACGGGGTCGGTGATGTCGAGCGGTCCGACGATGGCCGCGACGAGATAGGTCGACATGGGCACGGTGTCGCCGAAGCGGACCCGGACCCGGCCCGGGCCGGCGGGTTCGCGACCGATCTCGGGGCCGTTCGACAGCGCGAGGAGCGTGTCGTCGACGGTCAGCGCGACCGAGAACACCGCCTTGAACTCGGGTTCGTCGAAACAGGGGAACGCCCGGCGGGCGTGCGGCGCCTCGAATTGGGTCGCCGCGAGGATGTGTTCGGCACCGTCGTCGCCCGTGTAGCGGCTCCGGTAGAACCCGACGAGCCCGGCCGACAGCGGGGCACGAAAGGCGAGCCGGAGCCGGGCCGGGCCCGGTTCGAGGTCGGCGGCGGCCGCGATCCGCAGGAGTTCGACCCCCGGATCGAGGGTCAATTCTGCGGCGATCGTCCGCCCGTTCTGGGCGAGTTCGAGCAGTTCAACGGCCAGATCGAGGGCGTGCAGGGCCACGTTCCGGGTCCGCTCGCCGACGTCGAGCGTGATGACGACCTCGCCCTCGAACCGCTGGTCGACGAGGTCGACGGTGAGGTCCAGGTCGTAGCGGGTTGGGGCGACGGTCCGCGGCAGGCGGCCGGTGTCGGGCATGCGGGCTCCTCCGGGCTACGGAGCGTAGGCCCTCATTACTCGCGCTCAGGGTCTGTGACTTGCGACCGATAAAGGTGGACAAGGTGCGACGGGCCCAGGCGGGCACGGGGGCAAGGCGAATGACGACCGAAACAAATGATCTGATCGCTGAAGTCACACAGCTGCCGGTGCAGCCGGGTGCGGCGATGCGGCTCCTCTGGATGCTCGAGGACCCGCGCACGTCGGCGGCCGACCTCGGCCGTTTGATCGAGTCAGATCCGTCATTGTCGACCCAGGTCATACGACTTGCGAACACGGCGTTCTACGGGCTGTCGGGCAAGGTTTCCAGCGCATGGCGCGCGGTGACGGTGCTCGGTCTGGCCACGGTGCGTGCGCTCGCGACGACTGCGGCCTTCGACCTCTTCTCGGAGAAGGGTCGTTCGGTACCCGACGACTTCTGGCCCCACTGCGTCACGTCGGCAGCCGCGTCCGCGGCGTTGGCGCGCCGGGTCGGCATTCAAAGCAACGAAGCTTTCAGTGCCGGCCTTCTCCACGACATCGGCACCGCGCTCGTGTTCCGTCGGGCGCCCCGTCGGTACGACTCGGTGATCGACCGCCTCACGCAAGACCACACGATGACGCTCATCGACGCGGAGCGCCAGGAGTTCGGCGCCACCCACGCCGAAGTCGGCGCCGCCGCACTCGGTGTGATGCGGTTCCCGGTCGAGCTCGTCGAGGCGATCGGAGCGCATCACACCGAACCCAGCCAGGTCAGCTCGCTGCTGGGCCGGTTGTTGATCGCGTCGGACGCGCTGGCGATCGAGATCGACGGTGTCACCTCGGAAGCCAACTTCGCGATCGGTGAAACGCTCGAGGCACTCGACATCCCGGCGTCGGCCGAGCAGGGCCTGCTCGAAGAAGTGAAGCGCGACCAGGAGAACCTGGCCGGCTTCCTCACCGTTCGCGGCTAGCAGTTACTCGCCCGCGAGGATCTCGTCCGCCCACGACACGTCGGGGCGGGTGCGGCGACGTTGCGCCAGGTGATCGGGCGCGTCGATTTCGAGGCGCACGAGTGCGCCGCCGAGTGCCTTGCCGAGGTTGTCGGCGCGCAACGACCGGGGCCCGCCGCCGCCGAGCGCGCCCTGCATGACGAAGTTCAAGGCGCGCACGTTCGCGGCTTCGTAGCGGTCGACCCGGCCGGTGACGAACTCGCCGAAGTGTTCCTTCACCCGTTCGGCGGTCACTTCGCGGACGATCAGCGCGTACGTCTCGTCGTCGTCGGCGAAGATCGCGACGTTGGCGATGTCGCCCTTGTCGCCGGCGCGGTAGCCGCACAGTTCGCGGAGTGCGACTCTCACGTCACCTCTTCGAGGACGACGCGGACGTTCGGGTCGACGTTGTCCTTGCGCACGAGCGACGGCCAGATTCCGAGCAACTCGGTCGCGCTGCTGCCGCCGCCCCGGCCCGACCCGGTCATGCCCGCCGGCGGCGCCGAGAGGGTCAGCGGTGTCAACTCGCGGCCGACGAGCGCGGCCGTGCGCTGGTCGCTGCACCGCCACGCGACGCGCAGCACGCACTCGGGCGGCTCGCACGCGTCGTCGACGGGGACGGTTGGGCCGCCGAGCGCGTTGACGCCCCAGTACTCGACGTGCCATTCGTCGACCGGAAGCCCGGCCATCTCGACGCGTTTCACGAGGATCGCGGCCGTCGCTTTCGCCTTCGCGTGCGCGTCGGGCCAGGAGAACGCGACGCGGGCCTCGCCCGACCAACCCGCGTGGTACGCGACGAGCAGCTTGTACGTATCGGTCGCGGGTGTGCCGCGCACGCCGGTGATGCGCACGCGGTCGTCGGGCAGGTCTTCGAACTGCGCGGACGTGAAGTCGGCGACGACTTCGGGGGCGACGTAGCGGGCCGGGTCGTGCACTTCGTACAGGAGTTGGTGGCGCAGCGTGTCGGTCGTGACGCGCCCGCCCGAACCCGCCGGCTTGGTGATCACCGCAGTGCCGTCGGCCTCGACGTGCGCGATTGGGTAGGGAAGATCCCACGGGTGGGGGATGGCCCACCAGTCGCCGGAGTAGTTGCCGCCGAGGCTCTGACCCGAACACTCGAGCAGGTGCCCGACGAGGATGCCCGCGGCCATGCGGTCCCAGTCGTCCCAGTGCCACCCGTGTTCGTGCGCGAGCGGACCAAGAAACAGCGAAGCGTCGGCGACACGCCCGGTGATGACGATGTCGGCACCCTGCGCGAGCGCGTCGGCGATGCCGCGCGCGCCGAGATAGGCCGACGCGAGGAGTGGCGGTGCGGGCAGCGTCTCGTACGCCGCGCCCGTGTCGAGGTGGTCGAAGCGCTCACCGCCGGCGTGCAGGTCGTCGACGTGGCCGAGGAGATCGTCACCGAACACGGTCGCAACGGTGACGCCCGAGATGCCCAGGGCGCGGGCGGTTTCGATCGCGGCGCGGGCGGCCGCGGCGGGGTTGATCCCGCCCGCGTTGGTGACGACCTTCGTGCGTCCGGCCACGACGAACGGCAGCGCCTTCGTCAGGTACGCGGGCAGGTCGCGCGTGTAGCCGCGGGCTTCGTCGCGCTGGCGGTCCTTCTGCAGGATCGCGAGCGTGAGTTCGGCGAGTGCTTCGAGGCAGAGGTAGTCGACGCCGTCGGCGAGCAACGCGTCGACGGCGGCGGGCGTGTCGCCGTAGAACCCCTGCCCACCGGCGACCGTGACCGACCTCGGTAGAGCGGGGTCAGGCATGCAACGGCGGCCGGCGATCGGCCCAAGGCTGCGCCTGCTCGATCTGCGACGACACGCGGACGAGCACGTCTTCGCGGAACGGCGCGGCGACGAGTTGCACGCCTATCGGGAGCCCCGACGCCGCGAAGTATGTCGGCACCGACACGGCCGGTTGCCCGGTCATGTTGAACGGGCCCGTGTACACGGCGAACGGTATGGCGCGCGCGAGTGCGCGGTACGGCTCGTCGGGTTGGGCGACCACGTCGCCGATCTCCGGCGGCGGTTCGGCCAACGTCGGCGTGAGCAGCAGGTCGAACCCGTCGTCGAGCCACCACGACACGACGCGCCTGCACCAACGGTGCAGGTTCGCGACGGCGGTGACGTACGCGCCGCCCTCGACCATGGCGGCCATCTGCGCGGTCATCCACGTCGCCGGCTCGACGTCGGCTTCGGTCACCGGACGGCCTGCGATCCGTTCCAGCTCGATGATGTCGGCGCGTGTACCGGCGAACATCACCGCGGAGAAGTGCTCCATGATCGCGGCCTCGTCGAGCGCCGCAGGCCCCGCCGGTTCGACCGAATGACCCAGCGACTCGAGCAGCCGGGCCGCGTCCTCGGTCGCGGCGACGCACTCGTCGTCGGTTTGCGCGAGATGGCCGGGCGCGACGGTGCGGATGCCGATGCGCAAGGGGCCCGGGTTCACGCCGACTTCGTCGCGGTACGGTCGCTCGGGTGGTGCCGCTGCGTACGGGTCCCCGGGCATGTAGCCCTCGAGCGCGTCGAGGACCGCGGCGCTGTCGCGTACTGAGCGGGTGATGACGTGGCGCACGACCAGCCCCGCCCAGCCTTCGCCCTCGTCGGGACCGAGAGAGATGCGGCCCCGTGAAGGCTTGAGCCCGAACACGCCACCCATGCTGGCGGGAATGCGAATCGATCCGCCGCCGTCGCCGGCGTGTGCGACCGGAACGAGCCCGGCCGCGACCGCGGCGCCCGACCCGCCCGAAGACCCGCCGGTGCTGTGGTTGGTGTTCCACGGGTTCCGCGCGGGGCCGTACGCCTCGGTCTCGGTCGTCGGCAACAGCCCGAACTCCGGTGTGTTCGTCTTGCCCGTGATGACGAAACCGGCGGCTTCGAGTTTCTCGAACAGGAAGCTCGTGTTGTCCGCGCGGTATCCGAGTTCCTTCAACAGCTTGTTGCCGGCGTGGTACGGCTCGCCCGCGAGGTAACCGTCGAGGTCCTTGACCAGCGTCGGTACGCCTCGGAACGGACCGTCGGGGAGTTGACCGCGCGCCGCCGTGCGCGCCCGCTCGAACAGCGGGTGGATGACCGCGTTCAGTTCGGGGTTGAGCTTCTCGATGCGCGTGATCGCGGCATCGACGAGTTCGAGCGGTGACGCGTCGCCGTTGCGGACCAGTTCCGCCTGGGCGGTGGCATCGAGGGTCGCGAGGTCGTCCATGGGCGGCACGGTATCCGACCGATTACGAGCCCGCGAAGGTGACGGAGGTGACTTGGCCCACGACCGTGTCGACCCATGCTTCGGTCGTCGTGCCCTCGGCGACCGCGTTGGCGGCGACGATGAGCCCGGGGAGCTGCATCGTCGACACCTTCGTGGATGCGTCGACCCCGAAGATGTCCGTGCCGCGGTCGGCGGTGCGCAGTTCTTCGCCGGCGTCGAGCACCGTTACGCGTCCCAGCCGCGCAGGTCGATGGCCCACGTGTCGATGATCTCGGCGTCGAGTCCGGGGCCGGCGGCGATGTGTAGTGCCTCGTGCTTCGCCATGGTCGGGTCGACGTGGGCGGGACGCACGATGACCCGGTCTCCGACGTTCACGGCTGCGCGCGGCGCGAACGTGATGTGCTCGTCGGAACAGAACCAGACGTCGCCGTCGTCCATGTCGGGTTGCCCGTGGTCCATCGCGAGCGCCTTGAGCCCGCAGTCGGCTACCGCGTACTTGGGCGCCACGTGGATGACCGTCGCGACGACACCGAAGGTCAGGTCGAAGGGCACATCGAGCTTCGCGTAGGCCGTGTCCATGAGCGCGTATGAACCGGCTTGGATCTCGGTCGCCAGGGTGTTGATGTCGTACGTCCCGGTGCCGCCCGCGGACACGACGTCGCCGCCGACGAGCGCGTGCGCGGCCGCGAGCCGGTCCATGGCCGTCGCCGTCTTTTCGACGCGTTCGTCTCGCCCTTCGAGACCCACGACGTGGCCCTCGTACCCCATCACTCCGCGTACTGCGAGTCCGCGTGCGCGGGCGGTGTCGGCGATCGTTCCCGCGTCGTCGACCGCGCACCCGCACCGAGGCATACCCACGTTCACGTCGACGAGCACCTCGCCCACTCCGGCGCGGGCCGCGGCGTCGATCGTCGCGGGTGAGTCGACGGCCACGGTCACTCGTGCTCCTGTTGCAACGAGCGCCGCGAGTCGCTGTAGGTCGACGCACTGGTTCGCGAGGAGGAGGTCGGTGCCGAGTCCGGCGTGGGCCAGGCCGACCAGCTCGCGCGGTGTCGCGCCGGTGAAGGTGACGTGACCGCGGGCCGCCTGCTCGCGCGCAAGCGCGGTGCACTTGTGCGCCTTGACGTGCGGGCGCAGCCGGGCACCCGGAAGGGCCGCGGCCATCGTGTCGAGGTTGCGCGCCAGCGCGCCACCGTCGGCGACCAGTGCCGGGGTCGAAAGATCGGCGACGCGCATCATTTCCTCCACGCGTTGTACGGGAACGAGTATCCGTTCCGGTTGGTGAGCGTCACCGTGCGATCATCTCAGATACATGCCTACCCCTGCCGAGGAACGAACGCCGACCGACCGCGATTGGCACACGGCCGACCTCCCGGACACGCCCCAGCGCGACTTCCTGATCCCGGCCGAGCGTTGGATCGAGGCACCCGATGCGCTCCGCCGGCTCGGTGCCGACTTCGGCGTAGACCTCGTCGCGTACAAGCGTCGCATCGGCCGGTACCTGTTGTGGCGGGCCGGACCCGCGGTGAAGGCCGACGCGCGCTACATGGCGATCGCGTCCGACGACCTCGACCGGCGGTTTACGTTCCGGCTCCACCCGGACGGGCACGGCGAGGGCGAAGGCCCCGGCGCGAGCGAGCACGCGCGGTTCCGGACCTGGAAAGAAGCGTTACGCGACGACCGGTAGCCTGGCTGCGTGGCGACGAAGAAGTTCTTCTTCGAGGGCGATCAGGCACCCGCCGACGACACCAACTCCAGCAGGTAGGCGTCGCCGAACCGGCCCAGGTTGCGCACACGGTCGGGCGGGAGTGCGTCGATGATCGCCTCCGCCTTGTCTTCACTGAACGGCCCGACGCCTTGGTCTTCGATGCTTTCGCGGTCGAGCGGTGCAACGCCGCTCGGCAGCGAGAGACGCAGGATCACGTAGCGCGCACCCAGTTGCTCGAGCTCTGAGAGCGCGCGTTCGCCGGGGAAGGTTTCGAGGACGCGGGCCAGTTCGTTGTACCCGGCCGGCGCGTAACCGCTGTACCCGCCGAGCCGTTCGTTCCCGTCGATCAGCGACAGGTACTGGCGTGGCATTTCGGTGTACGCCCACGCGCCGCCGAAGTGCGTCGCGACCATCGGGAGTTCGGCGACCGCACCGCGAGGGAGGTCGCGCAGTGCCTCGTTCACCGCTTCCGAGGCGGCGTCGTTTGGCACCCGCGAGAACTGGATCTCGATTGCCGACTCGGTGGCGAGCACACCGCCCAGCGCGACGACGAGCGCGACACGCAGCGCGCGCGACCGCATGTGGGTGAGCAGCCACGCGAGCCCGAAGGCGGCCACCAGCGCGAGCAACAGCATCGGGAACACGATGAATCGTGCCGGAACACGAATGCCGGTGAAACCGGGCAGGTTCCAGACGCGCGCCCACGGCACCTTGTACCGGCTGGTGCCGTACCCGATGTATTCGCCGAACGAGAGGACCACGAGCAACAGTGCGGGCGGGACGAGTGCGAGCATCGACTTGGCAGAACGCGATCGGCGTTGCTGCCACAATGCGAAGAGTCCGAACAGTGTCAGCGCGGTCACGACGATGCCCGGGAACAGGCGCTGCTCGATCGTTGCCGACTCGGGCGTCGAGCGGGAATCCCACGGCGGCAGGTCGGCGAGGACGTAGTTGTCGGGCGAGACGCGCAGGAAGTCGTCGACACGCGCCGCGATCTCGGGGTCGCGGTGGAAGAACGTGTCCTGCTGGAGCTCCCGGTACTGGTACGCCACCGGCGCGACGAGGACACCACCGACGATCGCGGCGGCGCCAAGAGCCGGGAGCAGTTGGCGGAACGAGTCTCGGTGCCACAGGAGCAGCGTCGGGATCAACAGCGCCAGCACCAGGCCGATGACGAGTCCGTAGTAGCTGCTCGACAACGCGAGGACGGCAGTTGCCGCGCCCAGGAGCGCGCCGGTGACGACGCGTTTCGACTCGAACAGGTTCAGCGCGAGCAACACGATCAGCGGGATGAGGAAGCTGAACCCGAGTTGAAAGAAGCTGTAGTGGATGAGGTGCGTCGTCGTCAGCGTGAACGCGAGGCCGGCGAGCACGCTCGCCGTGGTGTTGCCCGTCAACCGGCGCGCGAGGAGGTACGTGATCCATCCCGACAACGCCCACGTCGCGACGTAGATGACGTTGAACGCGAGCACGTCGGACTGGAACACGAACGCGAGCACGCGGTGCACGAGCGCGACCGGGAGCATCGACTCGCTGTACGCGAGCGTGTTCGCACGCGGGGAGAAGATCGTGGTGTCCCAGAGGCTGCCCCAACCGTCGTCGAAGTGCGTGCCGCCCCAGCGCAGGATCCACAGGTTCAGCAGCGCGTCGCCCTGGTTGCCGGGGATGTGCGTCGTCCACTTCGCCGGGCTCAACGGGAACGCGAAGATCACACCGACGACGGTGAAGAACGCGAGGACCAGCGCCGAGTTGGGGGCGGTCTCCTCCGGCGGTGGTGTCGTGTCCGCCGGTTCGGTCATCGCGCCTTGCGCACGATCAAACCGAACGAAGTGTTTACGAAGTCCGCGGTCTTCATGCGCAGGTGTGTGTTCGTGTACGGCGGCAGGTCGACGTGGAGGTCTTCCGGGGTCTCGCCCAACGCGAACGTGACGCGCATGTCGTGGCCGAGCGCCTGCACGCGAGTGACGAGTTCTTCGATGTCGCGGCGGCGGTACAGGACGGTGTGGCCGTCGGCGAGGGTGGCGTCGTCGGACGAGACGTTGAACTCCGTGGTGTGCACGCCGACGCCGCCCGGTGCGAGGCAGTCGAGTTGCCGTTCGAAGAAGCGCAACCCGGCTTCGAGGTCGCCGAGATGCTCGATCGCGCATGCCGACCACGCGAAGTCGAAGTCGCGCAGGTCGGCGGGGATGTCGTTCATGTCGACCGGGCGGAACGAGACCCGTTCGAGGAACTGGTCGGCCGGGCAGATGTCGTCGTGCACGAGATCGGCGAGCCGGGCCGCGTGCTGGCCCGTCGCCTTCCATTCGGCCGCCTTCTCGCGGGCGTCGGGGAGGTCGGTGGCGACGAGGGTCGCGCCGCACGCGGCGAGCCAGGCCGAGATCGGTTCGTTCCCGACCGCGAACCCCAACCCTCGGCGACCGGGCGCGGCCATGTCGTTCACGGTGAGCGCCTGGAGGATGAAGCACCACTCCCAGAGCTTGCGGTGGCACCACCGCGGGGTGTGGAGCCGGGCGCACCAGGTGCGGAACTCCGGAGACTCGATCTGGTCGAAGGTGCACGCCTGCGAAATCGGGTCGTGAAAACTCGGTGCGCGGTGGTACGAGATGCCCTGTTGCCGGCGCCGAACGGTGCGTACGGCGCGCTGCATGTTCAAGACCGAGCTCATCGCCGCGAACGCTAACGCAGGAGCCGCCGCAGCGGCTTACCACCGGTGCTGCGCGGAATCTCCGCAACGATGCGCATTTCGCGCGGGAGTTTGGGCGCCGAGAGCTCGTCGCGAGCGAAGGCGCGGAGTTCGTCGACGGTGGGCGGGCGCGTGGCGTCGGTGGGCACGATGACCGCGACGACGCGTTCGCCCCATTCGTCGTCGGGTACGCCGACGACGCACACGTCGTGCACGTCTGGGTGCCGGCCGAGCACGCCTTCGACTTCGGTAGGGCTTACGTTCACGCCGCCGGTGATGACGAGGTCCTTGGTGCGGTCGGTTACGCACACCCGGCCGTCGACCACCGCGCCGACATCGCCCGTGTGCAGCCAACCGTCGGGGTCGAGGGTCACCGCGGTCGTCTCGGGGTCGAAGCGGTAGCCGCGCATCACGACGGCGCCGCGCACGAGGATCTCGTCGTCGTCGGCCAGTGTGTACTCGACGCCGTCGATCGGGCGACCGTCGAGTGCCCACCCGCCCCACGTTTCGGTCATGCCGTACGCGTCGACGACGCGGACGCCGGCCTGCTCGGCGCGATCGCGCAGGGCGGGTGGGCACGGTGCACCGCCGACGATGACGCACCGATACTCGTGCATCGGCGCATCCGCGTCGAGCAGGCGCCGTAGTGCGGTAGGGACGACCGACACGATCGTCGCGCCTTCGGCGCGGGGTGCACGTCCGACGCGTTCGAGGTCGAAGCTGTCGTGCGCGGTCCAGTGGGTTCCCATCACGTACGCCCGCGCAATGGGACCGAGGCTCGCGACGTGGTGCAGCGGCAGGCACGCCAGCCAGTGCGCGTCGGACCCGGCGCCGACCCCGGCGGAGTAGCCGCGGGCCATCAGCTCCATGCCGGCGCGGGTCAGCTCGACGCCCTTCGGTGTTCCCGTCGTGCCCGACGTGACGACGAGTGCTGCGAGGTCCGCGGCGGCAGGGATGCCGTCCGGCCGGCGGTGGCGGCCGGTCGCGTCGACGAGGTGGGTGGGGCGGAGCTGGTCGAGTAGCCCGCGCAGCTCGGCCGCGGGCGCGGCCGGGTTCAGGGGCGCGATGACCTCGCCCGCGTCCCAGGCCGCGACGGCCGCGTGGGCCAGCGCCGAGCCCCCCAGGACCGCGGCCACGACCCTGGTTTCGTCCGCATCCGGCACGGTGGGTACCGTAACCGTGGGAGCAACCGCTCCCACAATCGATGGGGCCGCGTGCGGCCGTTCGAGGAGAACGCGATGGAGCCAGTGATCCGCCCCGGGGCCGACTGGAAGCCCGCCACACCCGACGGCTGGACCGACGTCTCGTACGACACGTGCGACGGCATCGCCAAGATCACGATCTGCCGGCCCGAGGTCCGCAACGCGTTCCGGCCCCGCACGCTGTTCGAACTGCGCGACGCGTTCGAGATCGCGCGTGACGACCCGACGATCGGCGTGATCGTTCTCACCGGCGAGGGCACCGACGCGTTCTGTTCCGGTGGCGACCAGCGCGTGCGCGGCGACGACGGGTACCGCGACGACAAGGGCATCGGCCGCCTCAACGTGCTCGACCTCCAGATCCAGATCCGGCGCTTGCCGAAGCCGGTCGTGGCGATGGTCGCCGGGTACGCGATCGGCGGCGGCCACGTGCTGCACATCGTGTGTGACCTCACGATCTGCGCCGACAACGCGCGGTTCGGCCAGACGGGTCCGCGCGTCGGCAGCTTCGACGGCGGGTACGGGTCGGGCCTACTCGCCCGCATCGTCGGCCAGAAGAAGGCTCGCGAGATCTGGTTCCTGTGCGAGCAGTACGACGCGCAGACCGCGGCCGACATGGGTCTCGTCAACAAGGTCGTTCCGCTCGCCGACCTCGAAGTCGAAACGGTGGCGTGGGCGCGCCGCATGCTCGAGCACTCGCCGATCGCGTTGCGCATGCTGAAGGCGTCGCTCAACGCGGTCGACGACGGCCTCGCCGGCATTCAGCAACTCGCCGGCGACGCGACGCTCCTCTACTACATGTCGGAAGAAGCGCAGGAGGGCAAGAACGCCTACCTCGAAAAGCGCAAGCCCGACTTCGACCAATACCCAAAACGACCATGAAAACACGATGCGTCGCTGAGGGGGAATATTGACCCCCTACCGACGCACGGGTGGGGGTGGCGCGTGAACGCAGCGTTGTGGGTGCAGGGGGCGCGGCCGAAGACGCTCGGCGCCGCGATTTCGCCTGTGCTCGTCGGGACTGCCGCCGGGTCGCTTGCGGGGCCGACGAATTGGGTGCGAGCGCTCGCCGCGCTCGTCGTCGCGCTCGGGCTGCAAGTGGGAGTGAACTACGCGAACGACTATTCCGACGGCGTGCGCGGTACCGACGCGAATCGGCGCGGGCCGGTCCGGCTCGTCGCGTCGGGGTTGGCGTCGCCGGTCGCGGTCAAGCGGGCGTCGATTGCGGCGTTCGCGGTGGCCGCGCTCGTCGGCGCTGTGCTCGCGCTCGTGGTCAACCCGTGGTTGCTGCTGCTCGGTGTCGCGTCACTCGTCGCTGGGGTCACCTATACCGGTGGTCCCAAGCCGTACGGCTACGTCGGTCTCGGCGAAATCATGGTGTTGGTCTTCTTCGGGTTCGTGGCCACGGTCGGGAGCGCGTACGTGCAGCACGAGACGGTGCCCGCGGCCGCGTGGTGGGGTGCGTTCGCGGTCGGTCTGCCCGCATGCGGGATCATGCTCACCAACAACCTGCGCGACGTCGAAACCGACCGTGTCGCGGGCAAGCGCACGATCGCGGTGCGGCTCGGAGTCGAGCGGGGCCGGGTGTTGTACGCCGGCGTGATCGTTGGCGCGGTTGTCGCTGTCGTCGCGTGCACCCTGCTCGAACCGTGGTCCGTGCTCGCGTTGCTCGCGGCGCCGTTGGCGATCGCGCCGGTCCGCACGGTGCTGACCCGCAGCGACCCGCCCGCGCTCGTCGGCGCGCTCCTCGGTACCGCACGGTTTCAGATCGTGCTCGCCGTGCTCCTCGCGGCGGGGCTGTGGATCAGCTAGTGCTCGGCGGCGAACGCGGCGACGAACTTGCCGAGCTCGGCCGGGCACTCCTGCGGCAGCGCGTGGCCGCCGTCGAGCCGCACATGGAACACGCCGGTGCGAATGCGCTCGATCATCGCTTCGGCGATCGCGTCGTACTTCGTGTCGGCCGCGCCGGTGACGAGCGCGGTCGGCATGCGCAACTCGCCGAGCCGGTCCCACAGTGGTTCCATCACACCCGCGCCGAGCACGCGCAGGCAGTCCGCGACGAACTCGGCTGTGAGCTCCTTCCGCGCCGCCACGCCCGGAGCGTCGTCGCGTACGTTCGCGAACATCGGCTGCGCGAGCCACATGGCGAGGAACGCTTCGACCCCTTCGCGCTCGACCGATGCGGCCAGCGCGTCGTCCGCCGTCATCCGTTGCTCGCGCTCGCCGGCATCTTCGATGCCCGGCGAACCGCTCACGAGCACCAGCCCCTGCACGAGATCAGGACGATCGAGTGCGAGGCGCAGGCAGAGGCGCGCGCCCATCGAGTAGCCGACGTAGATCGCGGGACCGCCCGCGGCGCCGATTGCCGCCGCCGTCGCCGCGAACGTGTTGCGCAACGGGACGTCGAGCACGACCGCGCCGCGAACGTACGGCACGACGCCGTCCCACGACGCTGCCGTTTGCGTGAATCCGGGGACGAACACGACGGGCACGGGTCCCATCATGCGTGACGCGTCGACCAGGGCGATCGCGAACGTTGTCGTCGCGTCACGCATGATG
>JAWXCJ010000238.1:0-9101 GCA_034408875.1 Actinomycetota bacterium | reverse complement strand
CGTCGATACGGTCGGCGATGCGGCGCGTGTCGAACCGGTCCTGCCAGTGGCGACTGTCGGCGGAAAACGTCTCGGTCATGTGCCCATCGTGGCCCGCGCCCGGGCCGTGCGCCAGGTCCTACGCTCGGTGCCGATGTTGTTCCGCCAATCGTTCTGGCCGGGCATCCGCGACGGTTCGATCACCCTGACCTTCCGGCGCTGGAAACGGCGGCAGGTGCTCGCGGGTCGGCGCTACCGCACCGCCGCCGGAATTCTCGAGGTCGAGAAGGTCACCGAGGTCGAACCCGCCTCCGTCACCGACCGCGAAGCCCGGAAGTCGGGGTACGCGTCGGCGGCCGCGCTCGTCGCCGACCTGCGCGACGAACCGGGGCTCGCGTTGTTCCGCATCCAGTTCCATCTCGTCACCGAACCCGACCCTCGTGCCGAACTCGCGGGTACCGACGCGCTCACACCCGACGACGTCGCCGACATCGAACGCCGCCTCGCTCGCCTCGACCGTGCGAGCACGCACGGCCCGTGGACTGCCGCCGTGCTCGACGCCATCGCGGAGCACCCCGGCCGCCGCGCCGGCGATCTCGCCGAACGCTTCGGGCGCGAAACGCAGCCGTTCAAGACCGACGTACGGAAGCTGAAGAACCTCGGCCTCACGATCAGCCTCGACGTCGGCTACCGGCTCTCGCCGCGCGGCGAGGCCTATAGGGCTTCGTCGAGCTGAGCGACGAGCGTCTTGGGCGCCACGACGCGGTACGCGTCCTCGGCGATCTGCACGATCTCGTCCCAGTCGACCGCCCGGTCGAGCCTTACCCCCAGCCAACCCCGGGTTCCCACGTAGGGCGGCACGAAGAACCGGTCGGGTTCCTCGTCGACCAGCGTGTCCTGCACCCCGGGCGGCGCCGCGACCCAGAGCGCGAGGCGGCCGTCGCCGTGATGGTCGTCGAGGAACATCACGAACGTCTTCTTGCCCCGCACGAACCAGGTGGGTGCGCCGTGGCTGAGGCGCTCGGTGGTCTCCGGTAGCGCCAGGCAGATCTTGCGGACACGGACCACAGCCTGATCGGGACGCACCCAGACAGTCTTACTGGAACGCGTCGAACGGCCCGGCCGCTACCCTTCACGAGCGACGCCACGGAGTGGGGGAAGACATGGCGGTGTGTGAGCGGTGTGGCAAGGATGCCGGAGTGGTAACGGTCGGTCGGATGTCGCTGTGTGCCGGATGCGGCGCATCGGCTCCGCACCCGGCAATGGCGCCGCCGGGACCGCCCGGCGTGCCCGCCCCGCCCCGACAAGGTCCGCCGCCGGGCCCGACGCCGCAAGACGTTTCGTGGGGCGAACCGCCGCCGGGACAGACGCCGGGTCCGGCGGAGTGGGCGCCGCAACCCGGTGCGCCACCGGCATGGGTGCCCGTGTACGGGCCGCCGCCGAAGAAGAAGCGTTCCGCGGTCGCGATCGTGTTCATCGTGCTCGGCGTCGTGGTCGCGGCGGTCGTCGGTGCCGGCGTCGTGCTCGCGATCGCGCAGTCGGAAGACGACAAGGACGCGGCCGAAGCGGTCGACGACTTCTCCGAAGGCGCGACCGAAACCTTCGCGTACACCCCGCCCGACGGCTCGTTCACGATCGAGTTCCCCGAGGAGCCGCGCTCCGATAATTTGACGCAGCCGATCGCCGAGACAGACGCTGACTTCACGATCCACATGGCGGTTGCCCGCGTCGGGCGGCTCAACGTCTTCCAGGCCGGCTACAGCGAATACCCGCCGGAGTTTCAACTCGATCCCCAAGGCGCGCTCGACAGCGCCGTTGCCGGAGGGGTCGCGGAGAATGACGGGACCTTGCTCCGAGACGACGAAACGACAGTCGGGTTTCTTCCGGCGCGTAGCTTCGCGGTGCGTTACGACGACCCGGGCGCGGGCGTCGAACTTGTTGCCAACGCGCTCGTCGTATCTGCCGGGCAGCGTCTCTATGTCGTCAGCGTGACCACGGAAGACGGCGCCCGCGAAGTGTTCGACGAGTTCATTGCGTCGTTCGAGATCCTCACGTAGATCGACGCCATGAATCGTTCGGGCCGGGCTCGCGCATGCGGGTGACGAAAGTTATTAGTTAGCCACACTAAATAGCTGCTATCCTGGCGGACGTGCCTGTCCCGTCCCCCGACCCCGGCGACCCGACCGCCATCGCGGGCCGGTTGCGGTACTCGGTGTTCCGGCTCGCGCGCTTGCTGCGCCGGCAGGACGACAGTGGGGTTGCTCCGGCGCTGCTCACGGCCCTGGCCGTGATCGAGCGCGAGGGCGAGATGACGTTGGGCGAGCTCGCCCGCCAGGAACAGGTGACCCCGCCGACGATCACGAAGGTCGTGGGCGCGCTGGAGGAGCGGGGCTTCGTCGAGCGCACGCGCGACGAACAAGACGGGCGTGTCACCCGCGTCCGCACCACGGCGAAGGGCCGCCGCCGGCTCGAGACGAGTCGGGCCCGCCGCACCGCGTGGCTCGCCACGCAGCTCGGCGACCTCTCACCTGACGAACTCGCCCGCGTCGCCGACGCGCTCGACGTGCTCGAGCACCTCACCGCCGCGAAGACGCGGGTGGCGCCGTGACCCGCCTCCGCGGCCTGACGCGCGACACCTTCCGGTCGCTGCACGTCCGCAACTTCCGCCTGTTCTTCTTCGGTCAGTTCATCTCGCAGGTCGGCAACTGGCTGACGATGATCGCCCAAACCCTGCTGGTGTTCCACATCACGGGCAGCGGTGTCGCGGTCGGGTTCATCACCGCGTGCCAGTTCGGCCCGACCCTCGTGCTCGGCGCGTGGGCCGGCCTCGTCAGCGACCGTTCGAACAAGCGCCGCCTGCTGATCATCGTGCAGACGTACGCGATGGTGCAGTCGTTCCTGCTCGCGGCGTTGGCGTTCATGGACGAGCCGCCGCTGGCCGCGTTCTACGTCGTCGCGTTCCTCGGCGGCATCGCCGTCGCGTTCGACAACCCGGCCCGCCGCTCGTTCGTCGTCGAGATGGTCGACGAAGCCGACGTCAACAACGCGGTCAGCCTCAACAGCGCGCTCATGACGTGCGCCCGTGTCTTCGGCCCGGCGCTCGCGGGTCTGCTCATCACGACCGTCGGGTACGGGTGGACGTTTGCCGTCGACGGGCTGTCGTACATCGCGGTCATCGGCGCGTTCCTGCTCATGCGGACGTCGGAACTGCGGCCCGGTCCGGTCACCGAACGCGGAAAGGGCCAGGTGCGCGAGGGCTTTGCGTACGTTCGACGCATCCCCGAGCTATGGATCCCGCTCGTGATGATGGCCGTCATCGGCACGCTCGCGTTCAACTTCCAGGTCGTCATGCCCTTGTTCGTGAAGCGCACCTTCGACGGCGACGACTCCACGTTCACCTGGCTGTTCTCGGTGATCAGCATCGGTTCCTTCGCGGGCGCGCTGGCAATGGCGCGGCGCACAACCGCGGGAATCCGGGAAGTCGTGGTCGCGAGCGCCGCGTTCGGTGTGTCGATGTTGCTCCTTGCCGTCTCGCCGTCGCTCGCGCTGGCGTTCCCGATCGGTATCGCGGTCGGTTGGTCGAGCATTGGCTTCATGGTCGCGACGACGTCGATCGTGCAGTTGCGGGCCGCGCCGGAGATGCGCGGGCGGGTGCTCGCGCTGCAGGCGATCGTGTTCCTCGGGAGCACGCCCATCGGCGGACCGATCCTCGGCGTCATCTGCGAAGCGTTCGGTGCCCGGGTCGGACTTGCGGTCGGCGGATTCGCCGCTCTCGGCGCGGCTGCGTGGGGTGCGTGGGCCGCGCATCGGCTCCCCGTGCGGCGCGGTCCGGTCGACGAGCCCGCCGCCGCACCCGAGCTACAGGTGGCCTGAGAGCCACTCCAACACGTCGGCCACGACCTCGTCGCGGTTGGTCTCGTTGAACAACTCGTGGCGCGCGCCCGGGTACGCGCGGAACGACACGTCGGTGAGCCCGAGCGCTTGGTAGTGCTCGAAGAGCCGCCGCCCGCCCGCCTCGCCACCCACCGGGTCGTCGGCGCCGTTGAAGATGAACACGGGCAGCGTGGTCGGGATGTTGCTGTCGTCGCCCTCGAGCAGCGAGAAGAGTTCGGTCGCAGGGACGTTGGCCATCACGTCGAAGCCGCACAGCGGGTCGGCGATGTACTTGTCGACCTCGGCGTCGTCGCGGCTCAACCAGTCGTACGCGGTGCGCGGCGCCGGCGCGTCGGCGGCGGGCGCGGCGATGGTCGCGCTCGGGTCGGGCCGCGTGGTGCCCGTGAGCAGCGCACCGTCGATGTCGCCGCCCCAACGGCGCAGGTACTCCTGGAGGATGAACGAACCCCAGCTGTGACCGAGCACGAACAGCGGGCGGCCCGGGTCCTCAGCGCGGATCATTCCGCTTACCGCATGCACGGCGTCGACGACGCCGGCCATGCCCCGCGGGCCCAGGTCGCCGAGCGTTCCCGACCGCACGCCGCTCTGGCCGTGGCCGCGGTGATCGTCGGCGTAGACGCTGAACCCGGCCGCCGCGAGCTGGTTGGCCAGGCGGTCGTAGCGCAGCGCGTGTTCGCACCAACCGTGGAGAATCTGCACTCCGGCCTGCGGTGCCGGGGCCGGCCAGCGGAAGACGACGCTCGTGAGCCCGTCGGCGTCTTGGACGGTTCGTTCACCGGGCATGCAGAATCATCGCATGAAGCGCCTGGCCTCGTTCGACGGCACCGAGATCGCGTACGACGCGCGTGGGCACGGAGAGTCGGGGAAGCCGCACGACCCGGATGCGTACGCGCCCGACGCGATGCCGCGCGACGCGCAGGCGTTGCTCGACCATCTCGGTGTCGACGAGGTCGACATCGTCGGCTACTCGATGGGTGCGCTGGTCGCGACCCGGCTGGTACCGGTCGAACCCCGGACGCGGTCGGTGGTGTTCGGCGGTGTCGGTGCGTCGTTGGTCGAAGGCCGAGGCGTCACAACCCGGCGCGAACTCGCCGAGGGGCTCCTTGCCGACGAACCGCGGTCGGTCACGAATCCCCTCGCCCGCGCCTTTCGCCGGTTCGCCGATCGCATGGGCGCCGACCGCTTCGCGCTCGCCGGGATCCAACAGGCGCCACGCGCGAAACGGCCGGACCTCACCAAGATCACCGTGCCTGCGCTCGTGCTCGTCGGCGACGGCGACACGATCGCGAAGAACCCTCAGGAACTCGCGGCCGCGCTGCCGAGAGCGACGGCGCGTATCGTCAGCGGCGACCACCTCGACGCGATGTACGACGCGCTCTTCAGCGCGCACATCGTGCAGTTCCTGAGCGGAGTTCCACAGCTATGACCGAACGAACCTTGCGCGCGGCCGCCGCGATCGTCGGTGTCGCCGATGCCGTGTCACCGACCGGTGAGCTCGACCAACACGGGCGCGCGCTCGAAGCGACGATGATCCGCGAGGCGCTCGCCGACGCCGGCCTCACCATCGCCGACGTCGACGGCGTCTGCTACGGCGGCATGGTCACCGGCATGACCGAGTTCCTCGACGTGCGCGCCCGGTTCGTCGACGGCACGATGGTCGGCGGGTCGAGCTACGAAATCCACGTCGAGCACGCGGCCGCCGCGATCGCGGCCGGGCTCTGCGAGGTCGTCGTCGGTGTATACGCGGCGACGCCGCGCCGCGACCGCAAGCGCAGCAGCGGCGGTGGCGATGGCCGCCCACCGATGATGCCGGGCCCGAACCCGATGCTCGACTGGGAGCTGCCGTACGGCATGCGCATGCCGATGGGTGGCTACGCGCTCGCCGCGAGCCGGCACATGGCCGAGTTCGGCACCACGGCGGAACAACTCGCGCAGATCGCGGTGGACACGCGGCGGTGGGCGAGCCTGAACCCGCGGGCCCGCCACCAGGATCCGCTCACGATCGACGACGTGCTCGCGTCGCCGATGCAGTCGTCGCCATTGCACCTGCTCGACTGCTGCCTCGTCACCGACGGCGCGGGCGCGTTCGTGATGACGTCGGCCGAACGGGCGCGTGACTGCGCGAAGGCGCCCGTGCCGGTGCTCGGCGCCGCAACGGCCACCGACCACTCGATGATCACGCAGATGCCCGACCTCACCACGACCGCGGGCGCGATCTCGGGACCGGCCGCATTCGCGATGGCGGGCGTCACGCCCGCCGACGTCGACCTGCTCATGGGGTACGACTCGTTCACGATCACCGCGCTGTTGCACCTCGAAGACCTCGGCTTCTGCGCGAAGGGCGAAGGCGGCCCGTTCGTCGAAGACGGCAAGCTCGGTCCGGGCGGCGCGCTCCCGACGAACACGAACGGCGGCGGCCTCTCGTACACGCACCCCGGCCAGTACGGCATGTTCCTGCTCGTCGAGGCGGTGCGGCAATTGCGCGGCGAAGCCGGCGCCCGGCAACTCGACGCGCCGCAGATCGCGGTCGCGCACGGATCGGGCGGCGTGCTCTCGACGATGGGCACGATCGTGCTCGGCACCGAGGCGGCGCTGTGACAGCCAGGCGCAAGCCGGAGGTGCGGTCCCGTTACTCGAGGTCGCCTGGAGTTAGAGCGCCGGCGGACGTAGCCGCATGAGTACGCAATTCCGCGAAGCGGCCGAACGGCAGGAGTTCGTGTTGCCGTGGTGCGCCGCGTGCAACAAGGCGTTCTGGTACCCGCGGCCGGTGTGTCCCGCGTGCCTGAGCGACGAGATCGAGTACCGGCCCGCGAGCGGCGACGGCACCGTGTACGCGGTGAGCGTGCAGCACAAGCCGGGCCCGATGCGCGACGCGGCCGACGGCCCGTACCCAGTCGTGCTCGTTGATCTGCCCGAAGGCGTGCGCGTGATGGGCAACGTCTTGGGCTGTCCGCCCGACGCGGTCGAGGTCGGTATGGCCGTGCGGGCGACGTGGGAGTCGCGCGAGAACGGTCGCAACGTCTTGCAGTGGGAGCTCCCGTAAGGGGTCCGCAATGAGTACCAGGCGCAGCCCGGAGGCCCGGTTCCTGCCGAGATTCCTCACGGGCGATCGAGGGCCGGAGGTCGTAGCCGCATGACGATGGAAATTGATCTCGGTCCGCAGGCGCGGGCGTTTCGCGACGAGTTGCGCGAGTGGCTGACCGAAAACCGGCCCGAGGGCATCGACGACTCACTCAGCCCACAGGTGTTGATGTACCGAGGCGGTCCGGCAGTCCAAGCGTGGACGAAGCGGCTCGCCGACGCGGGGTACATGTGTGTGAGCTGGCCGAAGGAGTTCGGCGGGCGCGGGTTGAGCGGCGTCGAGGTCGCGGTGATGAACGAGGAGTTCTCGCGGGCTCGCGTTCCGCGCGTGACGCGTGGCATGGGGGAGTGGCTCGTCGGCCCGTCGATCATCGTGCACGGCACCGACGAACAGAAGGCGCAGTTCCTGCCCCGCATCATCGACGGCTCCGACCGTTACTGCCAGGGCTTCTCCGAACCCGACGCGGGGTCCGACCTCGCGGGCCTGAAGACGGTCGGCATCGTCGACGGCGACGAAGTGGTGATCACCGGCCAGAAGGTCTGGACCTCCGGCGCGCAGATGGCGAACATGATGTTTTGCCTGTGCCGCACCGACCCCGATGCGCCCAAGCACCGCGGTATCTCCTACGTGCTCATGCCCATGAAGCGGCCCGACGGGTCGTCGAACGGCTTCGAGCTGCGCCCGATCAAACAGATCACGGGCACGAGCGGGTTCGCCGAGACGTTCATCACCGCCGCTCGCGCGCCGGTCGCCAACGTGATCGGCGGGCTGCACAACGGGTGGCGCGTCACCATGACAACGCTCGGGAACGAGCGCGGCGGCAACGCGACGACGCAACACGTGCAGTACCAGAAGCAGTTCTGGAAGATCGTCGACGAAGTGCGCCGCATCGACCGGGCCGACGACCCGCTCGTGCGCCAGCGGCTCGCGTGGGCGTATACGCGCGCCGAGATCATGCGCTACGCCGGGTTGCGCACGTTGTCGGAGGTCGTCGCCCGCAAGGAGCCGGGGCCGGGCGCGTCGATCAACAAGATGTTCTGGTCCGAGTACGCCCGCGATCTCGGCGAGTGGGTCATGAACCTGCGCGGCGCCGAGTCGCTGGTCCGTCCCGAGGGTGACGACTACGCGCTCGATCGTTGGCAGAACGACTTCCTCTCCAGCCGCTCGGGCACGATCTGGGGCGGCACCGCGCAGGTGCAACGCAACATCGCCGGCGAACGCGTGCTCGGCCTACCGAAGGAGCCGGGTCAGTGACCCAAATTTGCGAAGGACGCGTCGCGGTCGTGACCGGCGCGGGGCGCGGCATCGGGCGCGGGCACGCGCTCGAACTCGCGAGCCAGGGCGCCAAGGTCGTCGTCAACGACCTGGGCGCCACGGTCGACGGAACGGGGGCCGACGCGAGCCCGGCGCACGACGTCGTCGCCGAGATCGAGGCGATGGGCGGCGAGGCGATCGCCAACGGCGACGACGTCTCCGACTGGAACGGCGCACAGCGGCTCGTGCAGTCGGCGATCGACACGTTCGGCACGATCGACGTCCTCGTCAACAACGCGGGCATTCTGCGCGACCGCATGCTCGTGAACATGACCGAAGAAGAGTGGGACGCGGTCGTGCGCGTGCACCTGAAGGGCACGTTCGCACCGACCCGCTGGGCCGCCGCGTACTGGCGCGAGCAGGCGAAGGCGGGCGCGACCGTCGACGCGCGCGTGATCAACACGTCGTCGACGTCGGGACTGTTCGCGAACCCGGGCCAGACCAACTACGGCGCGGCCAAGTCGGCAATCGCGACGTTCTCGATCATCGCGGCCAAGGAACTCGGCCGCTACGGCGTAACCGTCAACGCCATCGCCCCCGGCGCGCGCACCCGCATGACCGAGAACCTGGGCGGCGCCATGGCCGCACCCGCGGAAGGTGAGTGGGACCCCCGCGCCCCCGAGAACATCGCGCCGCTGGTCACGTGGCTCGCGAGTCCCGAGTCGGCCGCCGTGACCGGCCAGGTGTTCCTCGTCGGCGGCGGCCGCATCGCGATCGCGGAGCAGTGGGGCCGCGGCCCCGGCGTCGACAACGCCGCCAAGTGGGACCCCGCCGCCCTGGCCCCCGTCGTCACCGCCCTACTGAAGGATGCGTCGATAGCCCACACGTGATG
>JAWXCJ010000237.1:0-7616 GCA_034408875.1 Actinomycetota bacterium | reverse complement strand
TGACTGTCCGCATCGGGGCACCTCCGCTCCTTCTTCTTTCTTGGTCGCTGCGGACCCCGATGCTCTATCGCCCGTGCGGCTTCGGATGACTGTCCGCATCGGGGCACCTCCGCTCCTTCTTCTTGGCCGCGGCGACGTGGTCCGGGGCCGGCTTGCTTCCCGGGGGCGCGATCTGACGCCTTGTTAGATTCCGGCCATGGGACGTTTTGAGGGGCGAGTTGCGGTCGTGACCGGCGCGGGATCCGGGCTGGGGCGGGCTACCTCGATGCGGTTGGCGGCCGAGGGGGCCACGGTTGGGTGTCTCGACATCGCCGGGGACGCGGCCGAGAAGACCGTCGCCGAGATCGGTGACGCGGCCCGCGCCTTCCAGACCGACGTGGCGAACCCCGACTCGGTCAAGGCCGCGGTCGACGGTGCGGCGACCGCACTCGGGCGCCCCCAGATCGTCGTCAACTGTGCGGGCATCGGCCGGTTCGCCCACACCCACGAAGTGGCGTTCGAGGACTGGCAGCGCATCATCGGCGTCAACCTCACCGGCACGTTCCTCGTGGCGCAGGCCGCATTGCCGTACCTGCTCGACGGCGGCGGCGTCATCGTCAACATCGCGTCGAACGCCGGCATCAAGGCCCAGCCGTACAGCGCCGCGTACTGCGCGTCGAAGGCCGGGGTCGTGCATCTCACCAAGTGCCTGGCCGACGAGTACATCAAGCGCGGTATCCGCGTGAACGCGGTCGCACCGGGCGGCATCGAAACGCCGCTCCAGGAGGCGTTCATGGAAATGCCCGAAGGTGTGTCGTGGAAGGCGTTCCGCAAGGTCATGTCGCCGCTCGGGAACTCCACGCCCGACGAGATCGCGGGTGTCGTGCTGTTCATCGCCTCCGACGACGCGCGCTACATGACCGGCGCGGTCGTGTCGGTCGACGGCGGCATCACGGTATAGAGGAGCAAACCCCCCCATGTTCGACGACGCTTCGTCCATCTGGGAGTTGATCGAGCGGCGGGCCGACGCGACGCCCGACCGCGTCATGCTCTACGACGGCGACCGCGAAACGACCTTCGCGCAGTACCGCGGCCTCGTCGAGCGGGCCGCCGCCGGACTCGCCGGGCTCGGTGTCGGCCCCGGCGTCAACGTGTCGTGGCAGTTGCCGACGTGGACCGAATCGGCCGTGCTCGTCGGCGCACTGTGCCGGTTGGGTGCGGTGCAGAACCCGATGCTTCCGATCTACCGCTACCGAGAGGTGTCGTTCATCGCGAAGCAGACGAACTGCAAGCTGTTGATCACACCGTCGACGTGGAACAACTTCGACTACGCGGGCCTGGCCGAACACGTCGCGGGCGAGAACGACGGCATGCACACGCTCGTCGCCGATCACGTCTTGCCCGATGGTGACCCGGCGTCGCCGGCACCTGCGCCCGACGACTACGGCTATCCCGTGCGCTGGATCTTCTACACGTCGGGCACGACCGCGGCGCCGAAGGGCGTGCAACACACCGACCGGTCCGCGCTCATGGGTGCAATCGGCTATGCGCACAAGACGCACGTCGTGGCCGACGATCTCGCCCTCGTCGCGTTCCCGTTCACGCACATCGGCGGCATCATCATCGGGGTGTTCACGCCGCTGCTCACCGGGTCGGCCGCGGTGTTGATGGAAGCGTGGACCGCGGCCGCGTCGACCGAGCTGATCGCGAAGCGCGCGATCACGCTGGGCAACGGTGCGCCGGCGATCCACGCCGCACTCCTCGCCGAGGCGAAGGCGAACCCCGACGCGTACAAGACGATCCGGGCGTTCCCGTCGGGTGGCTCGACCAAGCCCCCGCAGCTGCACGACGACCTGATGGCCGCGGTCCCCACGTCGGTGGGTATCACGTCGGGCTACGGCATGACCGAGGCGCCGATCGTCAGCCAGACCGACATCGACGCGCCCGACGACTCGAAGCGCAACGGCGAGGGAACGCCGACGCCGAGCGTCGAGATGAAGATCCTCGACACGGGTGAGTTGGTCGTGAAGGGCGAGCAGGTGATGCGCGGCTACGTCGACAGCACACTCGACGCCGACGCGTTCACCGCCGACGGTTACCTACGCACCGGCGACACGGCCCGCTTCGACGAGCACGGCGCCGTCGTCATCACCGGGCGCATCAAGGACATCATCATCCGCAAAGGCGAGAACGTCTCGGCCAAGGAAGTCGAAGACGTGCTCTTCGGCCACCCGAAGGTCGCCGACGTCGCCGTGCTCGGTATCCCCGACGAGGGACGAGGCGAAATGGTCGTCGCGTTCGTCGTGCCCAAGGACGCGTCTGACCCGCCGACGATGCTCGACGTGCGCGAGCACTGCACGGGCGTCGGCCTCATGACGCAGAAGATTCCCGAACGCATCGAAGTCATCGACGTCATGCCCCCGCAACCCCAGCGGCAAGGTCCCCAAGCACGAACTCCGCGCGCGGATTACCTGACGCGGGCGACGAGCGCGTCGAAAAGAGCTTGCTGGGCGGGGTCTTCGCCGGCGGTGTCTTCGGGGTGCCATTGCACGGCGAGCACCCACGCGCCTTCGACTTCGAGGCCTTCGACGATGCCGTCGGGGGCGCGCGCCGTGACGTGCAACCCGTCGCCGAGTTTCGCCACCGCCTGGTGGTGATGGCACGACCCGGTCACGTTGCGGCCGCCGAGCACTGCGGCGAGGAGCGAGTCGGGTTCGACCTCGATCGGGCGTTCCTCGCGCTCGCCGACTTCGCCGGGTTTGCCGTGCCGCTCGACGCCGGGGTCTTCGGTGATGTGCTGGTACAGCGTCCCGCCGAACGCGACGTTCACGACCTGGAGGCCGCGACAGATCGCGAGGACGGGCATGCCGCGCGCGATCGCACCATCGAGCAGGTCGAACTCGAACTCGTCGACCTCGCGGCTCGCGCCGTAGGTCTGCGGGTGTTGCTCGTCGCCGTACAACTCGGGGTCGACATCGGGACCGCCGCCGAGGATGAGCGCGTCGACCTGGTCGAGCACCCCTTCGGGGTCGTGGTTCGAATCGAAGACGATTGCGTCGGCGCCCGATCGCGCAATTGCGTCCAGGTACTTCTCCAGCTTCCGACCGGTGAGCGCGACGGTTACGTCTCTCATGCGGCTCCGACCTCCGGCCCTCGATCACCCGTGTGGATCCGGGTAACTGACCGGGCCTGCGGATCTCTCGCCTCTACCACTGGTCGAAGTTCCGGCGTCGCTCCCAATCGGTGACCGCGCGGTTGAACGCCAGCCACTCCTGGCGGGCCGTGTTCAACAAGTGATCGTGCACCTCGGCGCCGAACGCGTCGATGGCGATCTTCGACTGCGCGAACGCGTCGATCGCCTCGACGATGCTCGCCGGAACCCGGGGCAAGTCCGGTGCCGCGTACGCATTTCCGCTGAAGCGAGGCGGCGGTTCGAGTTCGTTCTCGATGCCGTGCAAGCCGGCCGCGATCGTCGCCGCGTACGCGAGATACGGGTTCACGTCGGCGCCGGGAATGCGCGACTCGAGCCGGAACGCGCGACCGTTCCCGACGAGCCGGTACCCGCACGTGCGGTTGTCGACACCCCACGCGAGCGCGGTCGGCGCCCACGACTCCGGTTGGTAGCGCTTGTACGAGTTGACCGTCGGCGCGTACATCCACGAGAACTCGCTTCCGCACGCAATCTGCCCGGCCAGCCACCCGCGGAACAGGGGAGTGAGGTGGTCGGGCGCGTCCGCGTCCCACATGAGCGACTCCGACGCGTCGCCGTTCCACACGCTCGAATGCACGTGACACGACGAACCGACTTCGTCCTCCGAGTACTTCGCCATGAACGTGATCGCGCGGCCGAACTGACCGGCGATCTCCTTCGCCGCGTTCTTGTAGATCACGTGCCGGTCGGCCATTGTCACCGGCGTCGAGTACGAGAGGTTGATCTCGTGCTGACCCTTGCCCGCTTCGCCCTTCGAGAACTCGACCGGGACCCCGGCACTGTTGACGCCGTTGCGAATCGCACGGATGACGTACTCGTCACGCGTCGTCTGGAGGATGTGGTAGTCCTCGACGACGTTCGAGTGCGGCGTGAGATCGGCGTACCGCTTCGCCGCCGCTTCGTCGAGCGACTCGCGGAACAGGAAGAACTCCAACTCCGACGCGACCATGACCGTGTACCCGAGCGCGGCGGCGCGATCGACTTGGCGTTGGAGTATGCGCCGGGGCGACACCTCGACCGGTTCACCGGTTTCCTCGTCGAGCAGGTCGCACAACACGAGCGCGGTGCCTTCGAGCCAGGGAATGCGGCGGATCGTCGAGAGATCGGGCAGCGCGGCGACGTCGCCGTACCCTTGCTCCCAGTTCGCGTACTCGTACCCGGGCAGCGGGGTCATCTCGGAGTCGACCGCGAGCAGATAATTGCACGCGTGGATCGGTTCGCGGCCCGACTCCATGTGGTCGAGCCAGTAGTCGGCCGTGACCCGCTTGCCCATCAACCGGCCCTGGAGGTCGGGAAACGTGACGAGGATCGTGTCGACCGACCCGTCGAGGATCGCGGCGTGCAGCTCGCCGAGTGTCCACATCCCGCGTGCCATGGGCGCCAGGCTAATCGAGGGGTTAGTCCTCCGGCGTCACGTACGCAGCGGTGATGCCGCCGTCGACGACAAGCGTGCTGCCGGTCATGTACGACGCGTCGTCCGACGCGAGGAACAGCGCCGCCTTCGCGAGTTCTTCGGCGCGCCCGAGCCGCCCCATGGGAATGTGCACCATGCGCCGGGCGCGCCGCGCCGGGTCCGAGAGCAGCTCCTCGAGCAGTGGCGTCTGGATCGGTCCCGGGCACAGCGCGTTGGCTCGGATGCCCTGGCGCGCGTACTCGACCGCGATCTCACGTGTCATCGACAGCACGCCACCCTTGCTCGCGGTGTATGCGATCTGCGCCGTAGCAGCGCCCATCAGCGCGACGAACGATGCGACGTTGACGATCGATCCGCCGCCCGACTTGAGCATGGCCGGGATGCCGGCGCGGCATCCGAGCCACACGCCCTTGAGGTTCACGTCCATGACGCGTTCCCACGTGTCTTCGGGCGTGTCGAGCACGCCGCCGTCGTCGGCCGGGAACACGCCGGCGTTGTTGTAGAGCACGTGCAGCGCGCCGTATGTGTCGGTTGCTGCGAGCACCATGTGCTCGCAGTCCGACCATTGCGAGACGTCGGCCTGCACAAACGTCGCGTCGCCTCCGGCGGCGGTGATTGCCCCGACGGTGTCGACGCCCGCGTCCTCGACGACGTCACTGACGACGACGCGCGCACCTTCCCGCGCGAACAACTCGGCTGCGGCGCGTCCCATCCCGCTCCCGGCCCCGGTGATGAGCGCGACCTTGCCGTCGAGTCTCATGAGGCCTCCGGATAGTCGCGTGGTCGGTCGACGACGTCGGGTTGCATCGCTTCGGGTGTGCAGTCGTCGAGGCCCTGCACCTCGGCGTACGTGCCGATGCGCAGCACGATCTCGAGCGGGGATCCGAAGCGGCCTTCACCGGATGCTTCGAGCTCGTCGGCGTACGTCGCGCGCCGGTCGATTACCGTCTCCCAATCGTCGGTCCATTTCGAGAGCGCGACGCCGGGGTTGCCGTCGGGCTCGACCGCGCGCAGCTGCGCAACCATCGCCTCGAACACATCGTTCTCGGCTCGCACGAGCGCGACCGCATCCAGCGCGTCGCTGTCGGCTTCGAGGTCGGGCAGCGCGCGCAGGTCGTCGAGCGTGGCGCCGCAGATGTCGGTCAGCGCCGCGTAGTCGGCGTCGGGCAGGGCCTCGGGCTGATCGCTCGTGACCGAGTACCAGATCGCGAAGCCCCACACGAGACCGCCGAGCACCAGCCCGACCAGGATGAGCCGGATCTGCCACTGGGGGCGCGGTTTGTCGACCTCGTCGACCTCGGTTTCCATTGCTCCATCCCTACTTGCCAAAGCGCGTCGATTGCCAGCCGGGCGTCGTACACTTCGCGTTTTCGGGGGTGACCGATGGGCGACGAGATCGACGGCGGCGGCAAGGCAGATGCCCCGAAGCCGCCCAAGGTGCCGAAGAAAGCTCCGAGGGAAGTCAAAGACTTCATCTCGTGCAAGCGCGCCACCCTCGAAATCAGCCCGGGCAAGATCACGTGGCTGCCGATCCCCGTCGATCCCGAGATGACGTTCGCGTCGGGCGCGGCCGAGGGCACCGTCGACATCGAGATCAAGATCCCGTTCGCCGACCCGAAGAAGGTGCCGGCCAAGGTCGACGCCGACGGCAAACTCGAACTCGACGCCACCAACCTCCCTTTCGGCAAGGACGCGGCCGCCGACTGGGTCAAGGAACTGAACGACTGGTTCGCGCACCGTAAGCGCAAGCTCGGCAAGCCGACGATCAAGCACGGCAAGCTCGTCCTCGTCAAGGAATCGCTGCCCGGGGCGGCCGCGCCGAAGGGTGGCGTCAAGCACGGCCGTTCGAGATGTTGATTCCGTCATCGACTCGATCGTCGACGTCCCGCTCATCAGGGAAGCGTGCCTCCGCCTGCGGCACGGGAGCGGCATCAGTTTCATCACGCTGGTGTTCACCGCGCCACCGGAGTTCGACGGCGCGTGGGAGATGCAGTGGGGAACGACGCCCTCCGGTCCGTTGACCGGTACCGGCACGATGACGGGCGGGCTCGTCTTCGACGAGGAGCGCCGCAAGCGCCTCGTCGAGATGGGGAACTAGCGATCAGACCGGCGTGCCGCAGTCGGTGAACCACGTGAACGCGCCGTCGATCTCGGTGAGATGCACCGTCGCCGGGATGACGGTGTTGAGGCCGTCGGTGACCCACTGGTAGTCGGCGGGCCGGGAGACGTTCTTCACTCCGATCTCGTACGTCGGGTCCAGGTACGTCGCGACCATCGCCGTGCACTGCTCGGCCCCGTAACGCACGGTGACCTGGGGATGCAATCGCGTCACCAGGAACTTGGTGTCGCCCGCGGCCATCGTCGGCGACTATCGCATGAGTTCGGCGTCGAGGACGCACACCAGCACCGACGGGCGATCGGCCGTGTCGGTGAACCCGCGCGCCCCGAGGAACCGGCGGGCCGGGTTGTCGGGAACGACCTCGACCTCGAGTGCGGCCTCGCCGCCGGCGCGTGCGCGCGCGAGGAGTGAACCGAGGAGCAAGCTGCCGACGCCCTGGCGCCGGAACTCGGGGAACACCGCGATGCGCATCTCGGTCGCGGTGAAGCGCCGGCACCACGCGGCGCCGATCGGTTCGTCGCGACGGTCGAGGGCGAGCACAGCGACGTCGCCCGTGCGGCCCCATCCCTCGACGAAGCGCGCGTGCACCGGTTCGGTGAGCAGCTTCTCGAGGGGCGGCCGTTCTTCCTCACCGTCGTCGTGCCAGTACGCGATCTCGTACAGCATCTCGGCGAGGAACGCGGGGTCGGCGCGCGCGCTCAAACGGAACACGCCTCACAGCGTAGGTGACACCCGCCTGGACATCGTTCCGGTGTGACCGCCTGGAGATCGTTCCGGTTTCGGAGGTTGATTGTCGCCATGACATCGTTCCGGTCTGCTTCTTGGGTGGATATCGAGCGAGGAGCAGAACGACGCCGGCGTAGGACATCGTCGCCCGGCCGGGCGGTGAGATC
>JAWXCJ010000236.1:0-11255 GCA_034408875.1 Actinomycetota bacterium | reverse complement strand
GCGGCGACGACCCAAGCGCCCTCGCAGACGACCTGCGCGACGCGCTCGAAGCGCAGAACTATCGCGTCGACGACGCCCCACCGGCGGGTGCACCCGCCGACGCACCCGAGTTGCCCGCTACCGACGGACTCCCGCCGGCGGGTGTACTCGAAGCACTGATTCAACTCTGGGAAGGAATCCGGGCGTGAAGCGAGCAACGTGGTTGATCGCAGTGGCGATCGTCCTGAGCGCGAGTGCGTGTTCGGGTGGTGGTGGCGACGACAGCGCCGAGTCCGTCAGCCCGGAGCTTTCGGACCCCGGCGACTGCATCCCGATCGACATGGCGGTCTCGTCCGAGAAGATCGCATTGCTCACGACCCTCGCCGAGGAGTTCAACGCTTCCGACGAAGCGCAACTCGGCGGCGGCGACTGCGCGTTCGTGCGCGTGCAGAGCAAGGCCTCGGGTGGGGCCACGACGTTGCTCACCGACGGCTGGCCCGAGAACGACGCCAATGGACCGCGCCCGGTCGTGTGGTCGCCCGCGTCGTCGGCGTGGGGTCAGATCCTGAACCAACGCCTCGACGACAAGGGCGAGGAGCCGATCGCACCCGAGTCCGAGCCGTTCATGTTGACGCCGCTCGTCATCGCGATGCCCGAGCCGATGGCCGACGCGCTCGGCTACCCCGAAACCCCGGTCGGGTACGCCGACATCCTCCGGCTCGCGCAGGAGCCCGGCGGTTGGGGCGCGCTCGGCCACCCCGAATGGGGACCGTTCCGGCTCGGCAAGACCAACCCCAACTTCTCGACCAGCGCGCTGTCGTCGACGATCGCGCAGTACTACGCGGCGACCGACAAGACCGAGGGCCTTTCGCTCGAAGACGTCGACCGCGCCGACGTGCGCGAGTTCGCGAAAGGCGTCGAGTCGGCCGTGGTCCACTACGGCGACATCACGATGACGTTCCTCAACAACTGGTTCCGCAACGACGCGCGCGGTACGTCGCTCACCTACGTGTCGGCGGTCGCGGTCGAGGAGAAGTCGGTTATCGACTACAACAAGGGCAACCCCGACGGCATCCTGTCGCCGGGTGAGGTGCCGCGCGAACCACGCGTCCCGCTCGTCGCGATCTACCCGACCGAAGGCACCCTCTACAGCGACAATCCCTTCATCGTGCTCGACGCGTCGTGGGTGACGGAGCAGGAGAAAGAAGCGGCCCGCAAGTTCGAGACGTTCATCAAGGAGCCGGGCGCGCAGGAGCGCGTCCTCGAGTTCGGGTTCCGGCCCGGTAACCCCGAGGTCGCCATCGGCGAACCGATCAGCGCGCAATGGGGGGTCGACCCGGAGCAGCCGCAGACGCTGCTCGAAGTGCCCGAACCGCAGGTACTCACCGGTCTGCTCGACCGCTGGCAGGAAGACCGCAAGCGCGCCCAGGTCATGCTGCTGCTCGACGTCTCCGGCTCGATGGGCGACCCGGGCAACCCAGACACGGGCGAAACCAAGCTCGACCTGGCGAAGGTCGCGGTCATCGACGCGCTCGACGAGTTCGCAACCGACGACGACGTCGGCCTGCGGGTCTTCACCACGAACATGGGCGAGTCCGCGCTCGACGACTGGCAGGACCTCCTACCCATCGAACCGCTCGGTGGCCAGCGCGAAGAGATGGTGCGCACCGTCGGCAACCTGGTGCCGTTGAACGGCACGCCGCTGTATACCGCCACCGGCGACGCGTACGAGGCGGTCCTCGAACAGTTCGACCCGACCCGTATCAACGCGGTCGTGCTGTTGAGCGACGGCCGGAACGAAGACGACCGCAACTCCGATCTCGAAGGCCTCATCAACAACCTGCGCGAGCAGGCCGAAGGTGAGAACGCACAGCCGGTGCGCGTGTTCGCGATCGCGTACGGCGACGACGCCGACCTCGAAACCCTGCGCCGCATCGCGGAGGCGACGAACGCGCAGGTGTACGACGCGTCCGACGCGACGACGATTTCGCGTGTCTTCACCGCGGTGGTGAGCAACTTCTAATGAGGGCCTGATGGCGATCGAGCGGTTGCCCGAGCACCTGAAGACGGGACGCACGGCCGAGGCGGTCATGGCGCCGTCGGCGATCCTCGCCGGTGGTGTCGGTGCGTCCGCGGCGGTGCTGCTCGGCGCCGGGCTCCTACCGGTCGCCCTGGTGGGCGCGGCCGCGTACGGCGTCATGGTGGCGCTGCGCCTCCCCCGCCGCAAGCGTCCCCTCCAAGGCATCGACCCGATGGCGCTCTCCGATCCGTGGCGGCGCTACGTGCACGAGGCGCTGCAAGCCAAGCGGCGCTTCGACAACGTCGTGCGCGGGGCGCGTACGGGCCCGGTGCACGATCGCCTGGCCGAAATCGGTACTCGCATCGAGTCGGCCGTGAAGGAGTGCTGGCGGGTCGCGAGCCACGGCGACCTCCTCGACGCCGGACTGCGTTCGCTCGACCTCGACGAAGTCCGTACCCGCCGCGAGCAGATGGAAGGCACCCGGCCCGAATCCCCCGGCGCGGCCGACTCGTGGGACCGCACGGCCGAGGCCCTCGAAGCGCAGCTCTCGTCGGGCGAGCGGCTCCACACCGTCGCCTCCGACGCGCGGCAACGGCTGGAAGTTCTCGACGCCCGGCTCGACGAGGCCGTCGCCCGCGCCGTCGAGCTGTCGCTGTCGGCGGGCGACGTCTCCGAACTGTCCGGCCTCGGAGCCGACGTCGACCAGCTCGTCGGCGACATGGAAGCGCTCCGCCAAGGCCTCGAAGAGGTCGGCCGCGCCGCAGGCGGCTCCCCCAGGTAGATAGCTCTAGGCTGCGGGCATGTTCAAGCTGATGCGCCGCTGGTGGAAGTACATGACCGCGAAGATGTCGGGGAGCTTCGAGGAAGCGGCCGACCCGAAGGTCCAACTCGAACAGGCGATCACGGAGGCGCAGGACCAGCACCGCCGGCTCACCGAGCAGGCCGCGAACGTCATCGCGCATCAGAAGCAGACGCAGATGCGGCTCGACCGCGCGCAGCAGGAGCTCGACAAGATCACGGGCAACGCGCGCCAGGCGCTCTTGTTGACCGACGAGTCGACCCAGAAGGGCGACACGGCGAAGGCACTCGAGTATCAGGCCGCAGCGGAGTCGTTCGCGAACCGTTTGATCGCGTTGGAACGCGAGGTCGCTGACCTTCAGGCGATGTTGCTCGAGTCGACCCGCAACTCCGACGCCGCGAAGCAAGCCGTGCAGCAGAACTCGTCGGCATTGCAGAAGAAACTGTCCGAACGTCAGCGTCTGCTCTCGCAGCTCGACCAGTCGAAGATGCAAGAGCACATGAACAAGGCGATGCAGCAGCTCACCGCGACGGTGGGCGAAGACGTGCCCACGTTCGAGCAAATCCGCGAGAAGATCGAGAGCCGTTCGGCGCGTGCGCAGGGCATGGCCGACCTCCAGGGCTCGTCGACCGAGTCGCGCATGATGGAAGTCGAACAGGCGTCGATCAACGCCGAAGCGCAGGCCCGCCTGTCAGAGCTGAGGACGCAGCTCGGGCTCCCGGCTCCGGCCGCGGCCCCCACCGACGCGCCGGCGGTGGCAGAACAGCCCGCGCAGCAGCCCGCCGAAGGCGGAGGCGGAGGCGGAGGCGGTCAGCCTCCGGCCTAGCTAGGTTGCCGACGGCTCTCGGTAGAGGTCGGGTTCGAGGAAGATCAGCCTTGTCGCGGGTACCGCGGCGCGCACCGCGGCCTCGACGTCGTCGATCGCCTGTGTGAGCTGTTCGATCGTGAGATCGCGGTCGAACTCGAGTTTGGCGGCGAGCACGATCTCGTCGGGGCCGATGTGCTCGGTGCGCAGGTGGATGATGCGACGCACCTTGTCGTTGCCGGTGATCGCGGTCCGCATCTTGGCGATGTCCTCGTCGAGGGCGGGCTCACCGAGTAGGAGGCTCGACATCTCGACGGCCAGGAACAACGCGATGATCACGAGCAAGATGCCGATCGCCAGCGAACCCGCGGCGTCCCACCGCGGTTCGTCGGTGATCTTCGCCATCGTCACGCCGAACAGCGCGATCACGAGACCGATGAGCGCGCCGGTGTCTTCGAGCAGGACCACCGGGAGTTCGGGCCCCTTCGACGTGCGGATGAACCGCAGCATCGACCGCTCGCCCCGCACCTTGTTCGCTTCGCGGATCGCGGTGCGGAACGACCATGCTTCCACGCCGATCGCGAACACCAGCAACCCGATCGCGAGTCCGATGCTTTCGAGCTCGTGCGGATGCCGCAGCTTCTCGATGCCTTCGTAGATGGCGAAGAGGCCACCGAGGCTGAACAACACCAGCGCGACGATGAACGCCCAGAAGTAGCGCCGGTTGCCGTAGCCGAACGGGTGCTGCTCGTCGGCGGGCCGCCGGGCCGACTTGCCGCCGTGCAGCAGGAGGCCCTGGTTCCCGGTGTCGGCGGCCGAGTGGATTGCTTCGGCGAGCAGCGAGGCCGCGCCGGTGATGAGGAACACGATGAACTTGCTGACCGCGATCAGCGCGTTGGCGATGAGTGCGGCGATGACCGCTTTCTTCGAGCCCTCGTGGCCGGCCATGAGATTCGACGCTACAAGATGCCGCCGCGCGTCATCGCCAAGACGTCGAGCACCTTGTCGAGTTCCGCGTCTGTCATGAGTTTGCGCGTGCGCACGATCTCGCGAATCGGCTTCCCGGTCCGGTTCGATTCCTTGACAACCTCGGCGACCGCCTCGTAGCCGATGTGCGGGTTGAGCGCGGTGCCGATGGCGGGCGACGATTCGGCGTACTCGCGCAGCCGTTCGACGTTCGCCTCGATGCCCGCGACGCACTTGTCGGCCAACACCCTGGTCGCGCTCGTGAGGAGCCGGATCGACTCCAGCAGGTTCCGGGCCATGACCGGCACGTACACGTTGAGTTCGAAGTTGCCTTGCGATCCGGCGAACGCAACCGCGGTGTCGTTGCCCATGACCTGCGCGCCGACCTGGGTGACCACCTCGGGGATGACCGGGTTCACCTTGCCGGGCATGATCGACGAACCGGGCTGAAGGTCGGGAAGGCGGATCTCGGCCAGGCCCGCGCGCGGGCCGCTGCCCATCCACCGCAGGTCGTTCGCGATCTTCACGAGCGCGACTGCGAGCGTGCGGAGCTGACCGCTGCACTCGACGAGGGCGTCACGCGCACCCTGGGCGGCAAAGTGGTCCGTCGCTTCGGTGAGCGGGAGCTGCGTGCGTTCGGCAAGACGGGCGATGACCTGCGGCGCGAAGCGTTTCGGCGCGTTGATGCCGGTGCCAACCGCCGTGCCGCCGAGCGGAAGCGCGCAGACACGCGGGAGCGTGTCGCGCAGGCGGGCGACGGCCTCGTCGACCTGCGCGGCGTACCCGCCGAACTCCTGACCGAGGGTCACCGGCGTCGCGTCCATGAGGTGGGTGCGACCCGCCTTCACGACCTTGGCGAACGCCCGTTGCTTGCGCCGCAGCGTTACGGCCAGGTGCTCGCACGCGGGAATGACGTCGCGCACCACTCCTTCGGCGACCGCGATGTGCACCGCCGACGGGAACACGTCGTTCGACGACTGCGACGCGTTCACGTGGTCGTTCGGATGCACTGGTTCGCCGAGCCGCTCGGTCGCCAGCCGTGCGATGACTTCGTTCGCGTTCATGTTCGACGATGTCCCCGACCCGGTCTGGTACACGTCGATCGGGAATTGGTCGTTCCAGCGCCCGTCGGCGACTTCGTCGGCTGCGGCACCGATCGCGTCGGCGACCCGCTTCGTCACGTTGGGTACGTCGCGCAGGGTCGCGTTGACACGCGCCGCTTCCGCCTTCACGAGCGCGAGGGCACGCACGAGCCCCGCCTCGATCGGGATACCCGAGATCGGGAAGTTCTCGACCGCACGCTGGGTCTGCGCCCCCCACTGCGCGCCGGCAGGCACGCGCACGTCACCCATGGAATCGTGTTCGACGCGGTACTCGGCCATGCCCTGCCTCCTGTGCCTTCGGGAACGGTATTCCCGAAAGCGGGCGGTAGCGTGACGTTGTGGCCGAGTTTTCCTTTCAGGAGATCCTTCCGGTCGGGTCCGACGAGACCCCGTACCGCCTGTTGACTGCCGATCACGTGTCGACATTCGAGGCGGGCGGGCGCACATTCCTCCAGGTCGAGCCCGAAGCCCTGACGCTGCTCACCCGCCAGGCGATGCACGACATCGCGCACCTGCTGCGCCCCGGCCACCTCGCGCAGTTGAGCGCGATCCTCGACGACCCCGAAGCTTCGCCCAACGATCGGTTCGTCGCGCTCGAGTTGCTGAAGAACGCCTGCATCGCGGCCGGCGGCGTCCTGCCCGGGTGCCAGGACACGGGTACCGCGATCGTCAAGGGCAAGAAAGGCGAGCTGGTCGTCACCGGCGGCGGCGACAAGTCCGCGATCGCGCAGGGCGTGTTCCGCACGTACGCCGACGACAACCTGCGTTACTCGCAACTCGCGCCGCTCGACACCTTCACCGAGAAGAACACGGGCACGAACCTGCCCGCCGAGATCGAGATCGAGGCCGTCGACGGCGACGAGTACAAGTTGCTGTTCATGGCCAAGGGCGGTGGATCGGCCAACAAGAGCCTCCTGTTCCAGGAGACGAAGGCGCTCCTCAACCCCGAGAGCCTGATGCGCTGGCTCGACGAGAAGCTGCGCACGCTCGGCACTGCCGCGTGCCCGCCGTATCACCTCGCGCTCGTCATCGGCGGCACGTCGGCCGAGTTCGCGCTGAAGACCGCGAAGCTCGCGTCGGCCAAGTACCTCGACTCGTTGCCGAACGACGGTAACGAATTGGGTCGCGGGTTCCGCGACATCGGGCTCGAGAAGGAGGTGCTCGCGCTCACGCAGGCATTCGGTATCGGCGCCCAGTTCGGCGGCAAGTACTTCTGCCACGACGTACGCGTCATCCGCCTCCCGCGCCACGGCGCGTCGTGCCCGGTCGCGCTCGCGGTGTCGTGCTCGGCCGACCGTCAAAGTCTTGGCAAGATCACGCGCGACGGCGTGTTCCTCGAACAGCTCGAAACCGATCCGGCCAAGTATCTGCCCGAGGTCACGCACGACGACCTCGACACCGAGATCGTCAACATCGACCTCAACCGGCCCATGGCCGAGATCCGTCGGACGCTGTCGCACTACCCGGTGAAGACGCGCGTGATGCTCACCGGCCCGATGGTCGTCGCGCGCGACATCGCGCACGCCCAGATCAAGGAACGCCTCGACGCCGGCGACGGCATGCCGCAGTACCTCAAGGATTTCTGCGTGTACTACGCGGGACCGGCCAAGACCCCGCAGGGTTACGCGTCAGGTTCGTTCGGCCCCACCACCGCCGGACGTATGGACAGCTACGTCGACCAGTTCCAACGCAACGGCGGCTCGTTCGTGATGCTGGCCAAGGGCAACCGCTCACAGGTCGTCACCGACGCGTGCAAGGAACACGGCGGCTTCTACCTCGGCAGCATCGGCGGACCCGCGGCGCGCCTGGCCAAGGACTGCATCACCAAGGTCGAGGTCCTCGAGTACGAAGAACTCGGCATGGAAGCCGTGTGGAAAATCGAAGTCCGCGACTTCCCCGCGTTCGTCGTCGTCGACGACAAAGGCAACGACTTCTTCGCCGAGGTCAGCAAACCCGCCCGCCTGCGCTCACCCATCGTGCGTCGATAGGGGTACCTCTATTGGCCTCTAGCGACGCACGATGACGCCTTCTCGGGCGAGGAGTTCGCGCTTCAGGTCTATTGCGTTGGCGCCCCCGCCGTAGCCGCCGATCTTGTTGCCGGCGGCAAGGACGCGGTGGCAGGGGATGACGAACGGGAGCGGGTTGCGGCGCATTGCCGAGCCGACGGCGCGGGCCGCGCGGGGGCGGCCGGCCATGGCGGCGAGTTCTCCGTACGAGACGGTTTCGCCCCAGGGCACTTCGCGCGTCAGCGTTTCGAGCACGGTGCGGCGAAAGCCGTCGATGCCTTCGAGGTCGAGCGGAACGTCGACCGTGTGGCGCCGGCCGGCGAACAGGTCGTCGAGCTGCTTCGCGATCGCGAGGTCACGCTGTTGTTTCGCGTCGACCACGAGTTCGTCGAGGTCGTCGTTCGGCAGGCCGATGGCGCGCAGGCCGCAGTCGCTGACGACAACCGTGACCCGGCCGTGCGGGCTCGCCTGGCGCCAGTACAACATCTAGCCCAACAACCCGAGTTCGCCGACTGCATCGCGCTCTTCGGCCAGCTCGGCGACGCTCGCGTCGATGCGGCCGCGGGAGAAGTCGTCGATGTCGAGTCCTTGCACGATCGACCACTCGCCCGCCTTGGTCGTCGACGGGAACGACGAGATGAGCCCTTCGGGCACGCCGTACGACCCGTCGGAGCAGACGGCCATGCTCACCCAGTCGTTTGCGGGCGTGCCCATCGCCCAGTCGTGCACGTGGCTGATCGCCGCGTTCGCGGCCGACGCCGCCGACGACTGCCCGCGCGCCTCGATGATGGCCGCGCCCCGCTGCTGCACAGTGGGGATGTACGTCTTCTCGATCCAGTCCCGGTCGACGAGCGCAGATGCGGACTTGCCGTCTACCTGCGCGTGAAAGACGTCGGGGTACTGCGTCGCCGAGTGGTTGCCCCAGATCGTCATGTGTGTCACCGCCGTGACCGCCACGCCCGCCTTCGCCGCGAGCTGGGCCTTGGCCCGGTTGTGGTCGAGACGGGTCATCGCGGTAAACCGCTCCCGCGCGATCGACGGTGCGTTGTTCATCGCGATGAGGCAGTTCGTGTTGGCCGGGTTGCCGACCACGAGGATGCGCACGTCGGCCGCGGCACCCTTCGCCAAGGCTTTGCCCTGCGTCGTGAAGATCGCGCCGTTGGCTTCGAGCAGGTCCTTGCGTTCCATGCCCTTCGTGCGCGGCCGCGAGCCCACGAGCAACGCGTAGTTCACGCCCTCGAACGCGCGCTCGGCGTCGTCGGTGGGCACGGTCCCGCGCAACAGCGGGAACGCACAGTCGTCGAGCTCCATCACCACACCGCCGAGCGCGGGAAGGACGGGCGGGATCTCGAGCAGTTGGAGCACGACCGGTTGATCCTTACCGAGCAGGTCGCCGTTCGCGATGCGGAACAGCAGGCTGTAGCCGATCTGTCCGGCGGCTCCGGTCACTGCGACGCGTACGGGATCCTTCACGAGTACTCCTCTTTCCGTTTCGGGCTATCCGCCGGCGGCGACGTCGGCCGGGGCGAGTGGCAGCAGGATCGCGCGCGCTTCGGTGAGTTCGGCTATCCGGCCCGCGGCCGCCGTTTTGGCGCCACCGTGGTCGGGGTGCGCCTCACGCAACAGACGCCGGAACCGCCGGTTCACGTCGTCGCGGTCGATGTCCATTCCCGACCGCAAACCGAGCACCTCCATGGCCCAGCGCTGGTCCGGTGCGACACCACGCCACGCTTCCTCTTCGGGCGGCGCACCCTGGCGCCAGTCGTTCACTCCGGCAAGCGGCGGCGGCGCCTGATCGCGTCCCCACACAGTGCGCACCTCGACCTCGCGGGCCAAGCCCGTCCAACGGCCCTCGATGACGCGGCGCACGGCGCCGAGCGCGACCGCGCGGCCCGACGACGGCAGCGACGCCGCGGCCATCACGGCGCCGAGCACTTGGGGCGACGGACCGCCGTGCACGTCGATCTCGACGACGAGCAGCCCTTCCTCGCCGAACATGCGGTGACTCGAACGGTCGAGGCCGTGGGTGTCGTGCTGCAGGCGGTGTCGCATCGCGATGCGGGGGATGGCGAGTCCGCCGTCCGCTTCTTTGAGGAGCCGGGGCAGCAGTTCGCGCTGTTCCTCGTCGACGCCCGGCAGGTGCGCGGCGACGACCGCGGCGAGGAGCGCGGCGCCGTGCGCGGGGCCGGAGGTCGGGAGGTACGCGCCTTCGAGCGCGACGCGTCGCGTCGGCATGTGCCGGCGGGAATGACGGATGACGAGCTCGGCGAGCAGCATGCGACAGTCGGTTCCGTTCAGCGGGCCGCGGCCACGACCGCGAGCGCCACGACCCACGCGACCAGCAAGAACGAACCCGCGACCCACAGCCCGGTGCGGGCGAGGACACCCCGACCGCGCGCGGCGGGTCGGTGCAGCCCGCAGCTCGGGCAATTGCGCGCATCCACCGAGACGACCGTGCCGCATACCGAACAGCGGACTTCGGGGAGTTGTTGCGCAGTCATCCGGCCTCCGCGGCGCGCTCGGCCGCGTCGAGCGTATTGCGCAGCAGCATGGCACGCGTGGTCGGTCCGACGCCTCCCAGACGGGGGGTGATCCAGGCCGCGACCTCGGCGCATTCCTCGGTCACGTCGGGCACGAGCCGCTTCCCTTCCCACGTAATGCCGCCGCTGACGACGGCCGCACCCGGCTTGACCATGTCAGGCGTGATGATGCCGGCGCGTCCCGCGGCCGCGATGAGGATGTCGGCCTCGCGCGTGTGCTCGGCCAGGTCGCGCGTGCCCGTGTGGCACTGGGTCACCGTCGCGTTCGCGTTCGGCTCCTTGAGCGAGAGCAGCGCCGCAAGCGGTCGCCCGATCGTGAGGCCGCGCCCGACGACGACGACGCGCCGGCTTTCGATCGCGACGCCGTAGTGCACGAGCAACGCTTGGATACCAAGCGGCGTGCACGGACGCGGTCCGGGCACGCCGATCATCAGACGGCCCAGGTTGAACGGGTGCAACCCGTCGGCGTCCTTTTTCGGGTCGACCGTGCGCAGTGCAGTCTCCTCGTCGACATGCGCGGGGAGCGGGAGCTGCACGATGAACGCGTCGACGGACGGATCGCGGTTGAACGCCTCGATCGCGGCGAGCACGTCGCCTTGCGTCGCCGACGCCGGCAGCCCGACGTGATGCGAGACGATCCCGATGTCGGCACTGTCCGCGTGCTTGTGCCCGACATACGACGCGCTGTTCGGGTCGTCGCCAATCAGGATCGTGCCGAGACCCGGCGTGATACCCCGATCGGCGAGCAACTTCACCCGGGCGCGCAGTTCGTCCTTGGCCGCTTCGAGGAATGCGGTGCCGTCGAGGAGTTGCGCGGTCATCAGTGCAGGAAGTGGCGCTCGCCGGTGAAGACCATGGCGAGGCCGAGTTCGTCGGCGGTTTCGATGATGGTCTCGTCGCGCATTCCGCCGCCGGGTTGGATGACGGCCGCGACACCCGCCGCGGCCGCGGCCTCGATGCCGTCGGGGAACGGATAGAACGCGTCGCTCGCCGCGGCCCCACCCTGGGCCCGGCCGGCCGCCTTGCCCGCGGCGATC
>JAWXCJ010000235.1:0-15529 GCA_034408875.1 Actinomycetota bacterium | reverse complement strand
GCGCCGAGTCCCGTACCGGCCCGAACCTCACGCACCTGGGTGATCGCACGACGTTTGCGTCGGGTATGTACGACATGAATCTCGAGAACCTGACGGAGTGGGTGTACGACGCGCCGGAACAGAAGCCGGCCGGACCCCTGAAGAACTGGATGCCGTCCTTCAAGGACAAGGGCATGACCAAGGAAGAGGCCGAGGAGATTGCACACTTCCTGCTGTGTGACACGGCCACGGACCCGACCGTCCACCCGGACTGTGAGTAACCCCCGATGACCACTGTCGAAGAAGCCGTAACCCAGGCGCCGGTCGAGCGGGCCCGCATCGTCGGCCGGCCGACGTCGAGCACCGGGTTCTGGAGCTGGTTCACCACGGTGGACCACAAGAAGATCGCGATCATGTACGGCACCACGGCGATCTTTTTCTTCCTCGTCGGTGGCGTCGAGGCGTTGCTCATTCGTATTCAGCTCGCGTCGCCGAACAACTCGTTCCTCGACGCGAACCAGTACAACCAGATGTTCACCATGCACGGCACGACGATGGTGTTCCTCATGGGAATGCCGATCGCCGCCGCGTTCGGGAACTACTTCCTGCCGCTCATGGTCGGCGCCCGCGATGTCGCGTTCCCGCGCCTCAACATGCTCGGCTACTGGATCTTCCTGTTCGGGGGGATCTTCCTGTATTCGTCGTTCCTCCTCGGTGGCGCGCCCAACGGCGGTTGGGTCAACTACGCGCCGATCAACAGCACGCCGATGGCCGACGGGTTCCTGCCCGGCCGCGGTCCCGACTTCTGGGCGGTCGGCATCATCATGCTGGGCATCGGGTCGGTCGCGACCGCGGTGAACTTCATCGTGACCGCGCTGAACATGCGCGCGCCGGGAATGACGCTCATGCGCATGCCGGTGTTCGTGTGGATGATGCTCGTCGTCGCGTTCCTCACGCTGTTCGCGATGCCGCCCGTGACCGCGGCGCTCATCCAGGTGTACATCGACCGCAACTTCGACGGGAACTTCTTCAACGCCGCGATGGGCGGCGAACCGATCCTGTACCAGCATCTGTTCTGGATCTTCGGCCATCCCGAGGTGTACATCCTGATCCTCCCCGGCATGGGGATCGTGTCCGAGATCCTGCCCGTGTTCTCGCGCAAGCCCCTGTTCGGCTACGCGGTCGTCGTGTTCTCGGGTATCGCGATCGGGTTCCTCGGGTGGGGCGTGTGGGCCCACCACATGTTCACGTCGGGTATCGGCCCGGTCGCGGTCGCTGCGTTCGGCCTCTCCACGATGCTCATCGCGGTCCCGACCGGAGTGAAGATCTTCAACTGGTTGGGAACGGTGTGGGGAGGCGCGGTACGGCTTCGAACTCCCATGCTGTTTGCGCTCGGGTTCATCGCGCAGTTCACGATCGGCGGCCTGTCCGGCGTCATGCATGCGATCGTCCCGGCCGACACGCAGCAGCACGACACGTACTTCGTCGTCGCCCACTTCCATTACGTGCTATTCGGTGGCCTCGTGTTCGCGCTGTTCGGCGGCTTCTACTACTGGTGGCCGAAGATCTTCGGGCGCATGATGAACGAGAAGCTGGGCAAGGTGCAGTTCTGGTTGCTCGTTATCGGCTTCAACCTCACGTTCTTCCCGATGCACTTCCTCGGCCTGGAGGGCCAGCCCCGCCGCACGTACACGTACGACGAAGGGCTCCAGTGGGAGGGGCTCAATCAGCTCGCCACGCTCGGCTCGTTCACGATCGCGCTCGCGTTCCTCGTGTTCCTGGTCAACGCGTTCATGTCGCGGTATTCGCCGCCGGCCCCGTCCGATCCGTGGGACGGACGCACGATCGAGTGGATGACGCCGTCGCCGCCGCCCGAGTACAACTTCGCCCAGGTACCGGTCATCGAGCACCGCGACGAATTCTGGCACCGCAAGTACACCGAAGACGACGAAGGCCGGCTGTTGCGCCTGCCCGCGGGTGCGGCGGTCGACACCGAGGAGCACGAGCACCTCGAGGCCGACGGGCACGGGATCCACATGCCGTCACCGTCGTACTGGCCGTTCGTGTTCGCGCTCGCGCTTCCGATCCTCGGTTACGGCTTCGTGTTCAAGAACTGGTACATCCTCGCCGCCGGTGTCGTGGTCGGATTCTTCGGGCTCGTGGCCTGGGCCCTCGAACCGGCAACTGCCGAGGATGAGGGAGACGACAGCGGAGCCGGCCCCGGTGGCGGGCATCTCGCCTCGGCTGCGGTCGAAGGCGGAGCGCGGAGTCGACCCATCGTTGACGAGGGTGTGCACTGATGGCGCAGGCAATCGCGGCACCGTCCGACTCGACCGAACTCGTCCCGGCCGCGGGCGACCACGGGCACGCCCACCACGCTACGAACACCGGCGTGAGCAACGCCAAGCTCGGCATGTGGGTGTTCCTGTCGTCCGAGGCGCTGTTCTTCGGGGCCTTCATCTCGACGTATTTCCTCTACCGCGGTCGCGACGAAGAGGTTGGCAACCCGGGGCCGCGTCCGCGCGAGGTGTACGACATCGCGTTCACGTCGGTCACGTCGTTCGTTCTGCTGATGAGTTCGTTGACGATGGTGCTCGCGCTCGCGGCGATCCAGCGCGGCGACCACCGTCGGTTGCGCATCTGGTTGCTGGCCACCGCGTTCTTCGGGATGGTGTTCATCGGCGGCCAGGTCTTCGAGTTCACCGAGTTCTACCGCGAAGGCTTGTCCCTGCATACGAACCTGTTCGGGAGCACATTCTTCACGCTTACCGGCTTGCACGGCGCGCACGTCACGATGGGCATCATCTGGCTGTTGGTCCTGTGGGGCCGCTCCATGCAGGGCCGGCTGCACACCGAGCACGCCGAGGCGATCGAGATCTCGGGTTTGTACTGGCACTTCGTCGACGTCGTGTGGATCGTGATCTTCACGGCGATCTACCTCGTCCCGCAGAACTGAGCCAACGAGTCATGAGCGAAACCGAAACCGGAACCGAGACAGGAACCGACATCGTCGCCGAGCACCCCGGCGAAACGCTCGAACAGCACGAGCAACGCATGCACGAAATCGCGCCGCGCCCCGAGCTGCTCCCGATGCTTCCGGGCGAGATCAAACCTCACCCGAAGCCGCGCGACTACGTACTCATCGCGGTCGTGCTGTGCATCCTGACCGCGATCGAAGTCGGCCTCTACTACCTCGAGGGCGACGTCAACGACAATCTGCTGATCGCAATGCTGATCGTGCTCGCGGTGGTGAAGTTCTTCCTCGTCTGTTCCTGGTACATGCACATGCGCACCGACCAGCCGTTCTTCAAACGGATCTTCGTGGTCGGCATCGTGCTGGCGATGATCGTGTACGGGATCGCCATTGCGACGTTCGCGAGCACGATCCCGTCGGAGCTCTGACCGAGCGATGGACGGCAGCTTCCCGGCGTGGGAACCGCACCCGGACGTGTGGCTGTTCATCGGTCTGCTGTCGGCTGGGTACGCGATCGCCGTCGTGCGCGTCGGTCCCCGCTTGGCTCCGCCCGGGACTCCCGTCGTCACGCGGCTGCAACTCACATGTTTCGTTTCGGGAGTTATCGCGCTGCTCGTGGCGTCGGACTGGCCGATCCACGACCTCGGCGAGGGCTACCTGTTCTCGGTCCACATGCTCCAACACCTCGTGCTCTCGATCATCGCCGCGCCGCTCCTCTTGTTGGGGACGCCGGCCTGGTTGGCGCGGCTCATCCTTTCGCCCGTGTGGCTGCTCCGTACCGTGCGCTACCTGTCGGGGTTTCTCGCGGCGACGATCCTGTTCAATGCCGTTGTCGTGCTCACGCATGTCCCGGCCGTCGTCGACGCCGCGCTCCACAACGGACTCGTGCACTTCGGCATCCACGCACTTCTGCTGGTCTCGGCGCTCATCGTGTGGATGCCGCTCGCCAGCCCGCTGCCCGAAGTTCCCCGGTTGGCGCCCCTCCTGCAGATGGCGTTCCTGTTCCTCCAGTCGGTGGTCCCGACGATCCCGGCGTCGTTCCTCACGTTCGGGGAACAGCCCCTGTACCGGTTCTACGAGGACGTGCCCCGGTTGTTCGGAACGACCGCGATGGACGACATGCAGATCGCCGGGTTGATCATGAAGATCGGTGCCGGCACGGCGCTGTGGATAATCATCGCTATCGTTTTCTTCCGCTGGTATGCGGCCGAAGAGGTCGGAACCGGATCGCGGCGCACCGCACGCGAGTTCGACCGTGAACTGATGGGCCTTTCCTGATGAGGTTGGCCTGATGAGGTTGGCATGATGACGACCGAGACCGAGACCGAGACGCCCGAGGTTCCCGAGCCGGAGGCCGCCGCGCCGCCCGCCCTCGAGCCCGCGGAGAAACAGCCGTTCTTTCAGCGGCCCAACGTCGACCGCTACCTCGTGCCGTTCCTGTTACCACTCGCGATCATCGTCGGCCTCGCGATGTTCGTCATCAACATGTCGCGCATTTTCCTGGCCGGCGCGGGGACGATTTCGGTCATCGTCGGCACCCTGATCACCATCTCGATCATCGCCGGGGCCGCGACCCTGTCCGCGGCGCCGAAACTCCGCTCGTCGTCACTCTCGCTCGTCGCGGTCGGGTTCGTCGGTTCGATTCTGTTGTTCGGCTGGCTCTCGCTCGGAGCCGCGGAACCTCACGACGAGGGAGGGGAGGCGCTCCCACCCGAGGGACCGGCGGAGGCCGAGCTTGCGTTCGGGACGGAGGGCGTCAGGTTCGTTCCGGACAGCGGTGAGGGCGGCACGGGCATCATCCGCATCGGCCTTACGAGCAGTCTCGGAACCCACTCCTTGGTGTTCGAGGATCCCGAAGTGGCCTTCCCCGGTGTCGAGGTGAACGGCGGCGAGACGGCAGCCGCGCGCGCCTTCTTCGGTGAGCCGGGCGAGTACGGCTTCTACTGCTCGATCGCCGACCACCGCGCCCAGGGCATGGTCGGCACCATGACCATTACCGGTGACCCGACGACGCTCGAAGCGTCGCTTGCCGAACTCGAAGGCACCGAAGGCGCACCTCCCGCCGAAGGTGAGCAAGCGCCACCCGACGCGCCCGCGGAGTAGCAGTTCTTAGGGCACGCGTACCGTCAGCGCGTCGCGCACGGCTTCCATCGTGGCCGGCAGCGGGCCGGCGTGTTCGCCGTCGGCGTACACGTCCATGGGGGTGGAGTCGAGGGCAACGATCTCGACGCGCTCGCCTCGCAGTGTCTCGACCTTCGGGTTTGTCACGTGTGTGCCCTTGAACACGCCCGGGAACGCGCGGAGAAAACCGAAGCGGGAGAGCCCCCCGACGATGGTCACGTCGAGGAGTCCGTCGTGCATGTCGGCGCCCGGCGTGATCTTCATGCCGCCCGCGTACGCCGGACCGTTGCCCACGGCGACGAGCCACGCCCGGGTCTCGCGTTCGACACCGTCGACGGTGATGCGGAACGCGTACGGCTTGTACACGGCCAGCGTGCGCAGAACCGCGGCGACGTACAACGTGGTGCCGGAGAGGCGTTTCACGGTGTTGGCCCACCGGTTGGCTTCGGCGTCGAACCCCGACGCGGTCACGCAGGTGTACCAACGCCCGTTGACCCGGCCGAGGTCGACCACTTCGTCGCGCCCGTTCGCGAGCGCGCCAAACGCGGTGATCGGCTGCTTGGTGTCGTAGCCGAGGACGCGGGCGAAGTCGTTTCCGGCACCGGTGGGCACGATGGCGAGGCGGCGGCCGGTGTCGGCCGCGACGCCGGCCACGATGCTGACGATGCCGTCGCCTCCGCACGCGACGAGGTCGTGGCCGGCGGCCGCGGCCTCTCGCGCCATGCGCTCCGGCGCGCCGGGATCGGGCGATACCTCGAGTTTCGCCCCGGCGTCGCTCGCGGCGTGCGCGAGTTCGGCGAGCAAGCGGCTGGTGCGCCCGCGCCCGGCGGCGGGGTTGACGATGACCGTCCACGACATGGCCTCGAACGCTAGCTTCCCGCTCGTGGGCGCCCCCGACCCCAACTCTCTCGATCCCGGCCGGATGCCGACGCACGTCGCGCTCGTCATGGACGGAAACGGCCGCTGGGCGCAGCAACGCGGGCTGAAACGCACCGACGGGCACGCGGCGGGCGAGGAAGCGCTGTTCGACACCGCCGACGGTGCGCTCGACATCGGCCTCAAGTGGATGACCGTCTACGCGTTCTCGACCGAGAACTGGCGCCGCCCGCTCGACGAGGTGCGGTTCCTCATGAACTTCAACGAGCGCCTGTTGCTGAAACGCCGCGACACGCTGCACGAGCGGGGAGTGCGGGTGCGGTTCATCGGCCGGCGGGGTGGCCGGGTTCCGGCGCGCGTGCGGCGCATCATCGACGAAACCGAGGAGATGACCAGCCGCAACCGGACGATGACGCTCACGTTCGCGTTCAGCTACGGCGGCCGCGCCGAGATCGCCGACGCGGCCCGCGCCATCGCCCGCGAGGTGGCCGCGGGTCGCATCGACCCGGCCAAGGTCGACGAGCGCATGATGGCGCGCCACCTGTACGCGCCCGACATGCCCGACCCGGACCTCCTCGTGCGCACCTCGGGTGAGTTCCGGATCTCGAACTACCTGCTGTGGCAGCTCGCGTACTCGGAGCTGTACTTCACCGACGTGCTCTGGCCCGACTTCCGCCGCGAGCACCTCTTCGAAGCCATCGCCGAGTACCAACAGCGCGACCGTCGCTTCGGCGCGCTCTAACCGACCCGCTGACGAAATTGCGCCGTACGGCGACCGAAACGGTCGCCGATTGGCGCAATTTCGGTGGTTACACTCGCTCCATGAGTGGTCTCTATCGCGACGAGGGGGTCGTGCTGCGCACGATCAAACTCGGAGAGGCCGATCGCATCGTTACGTTCCTCACACTCGGGCACGGCAAGGTGCGCGCGGTGGCGAAGGGGATACGCAAGACCACGTCGAAGTTCGGCGCGCGGTTGGAACCGACGAGCCGGGTCGCGCTCCAGTGCTACCGGGGCCGTGAGCTCGACGTCGTCACGCAGGTCGAGACGCTCGAAGCGAACCGCGTGCTGCGCGAGGACTACTCGCTCCTCACCCACGCGGTACCGATGCTCGAAGCTGTCGACCAGGTCGCCCAGGAACGCGAGCCCAACCCGGCGTTGTACCGCATGCTCACCGGTGCGTTGCGCACGCTCGGCGAGCGCCGGGCAACGCTCGTCACGCCCGCGTTCTTCTGGAAGCTGCTTTCCCTCGAAGGGTTCCACCCGGTCCTCGACGGCTGCGCGCGCTGCGACGACGGAGGCGTTGGCGAGGAGCTGGTCGCGTTCGATCTCGAAGAGGGGGGTGTGCTGTGCCGTGCGTGCGCGCGGGGCGGGGGGCGCCCGATCAGCGAGAGCGCGCTCACGCTCATGCGCCTGATGTTGCACGGCGGTCTCAACAGCGCGCTGGCCGAACCGTCCGGAGGCGCCGGGCACGAGGTCGAACAGCTGGGAATCCGGGCGCTCGAACATCACATGGAAAGACGGCTCCGGTCCGCGGCCCTCCTCTGAGTAGCCTGGGCCGCTATGGCCAAGGCCGACCTCATGGACCGCATCGTCAACTTGAGCAAGCGGCGGGGCCTGGTCTTTCCGTCGTCCGAGATCTACGGCGGCTTCCGGTCCACCTGGGACTACGGACCCCTCGGCGTCCTCCTCAAGCGGAACGTAAAAGAAGCCTGGTGGCGGTCGATGGTGCAGCTCCGCGACGACGTCGTCGGGCTCGACTCCGCGATCCTCATGGCCCCCAAGGTGTGGGAGGCGAGCGGCCACGTCGCGACATTCACCGACCCGCTCGTCGACTGCCGCAAGTGCAACGAGCGGTTCCGGGCCGATCAGCTCCCCGAGTCGGGCGCGTGCCCGAACTGCGGCTCCAAAGACTCGTTCACCGAGGCCCGCCAGTTCAACCTGATGTTCAAGACCCACGTCGGTCCGGTGGAGGACGACGCCGCCATCGCGTACCTGCGCCCGGAGACCGCGCAGGGGATCTTCGTCAACTTCAAGAACGTGCAGACCACGACGCGCAAGAAGCCGCCGTTCGGCATCGCGCAGGTCGGTAAGTCGTTCCGCAACGAGATCACGCCGGGCAACTTCATCTTCCGCACGCGCGAGTTCGAGCAGATGGAAATGGAGTTCTTCGTTCCGCCTGATCAGAGCGCGAAGTGGTTCGAGTACTGGGTGGCCGAGCGGTACCGCTGGTACACCGACCTCGGTATCCCGCAGGACAAGTTGAAGATTCGGCCCCACGACCCCGACGAGCTCTCGCACTACTCGGCCGGCACCTCCGACGTCGAGTACGAGTACCCGTGGGGTTGGGGCGAACTCGAAGGCATCGCCAACCGTGCCGACTACGACCTCACGCAGCACGCCAAGTTCTCGGGCGAGGAGATCAACTACTTCGACCAGGGCAGCGGCGAGCACTACGTGCCGCACGTCATCGAGCCGGCCGCGGGTGCCGACCGCGCCACGCTCGCGTTCCTGCTCGCCGCGTACGACGAGGAAGAAGTGAAGGGCGAGACGCGGGTCGTGCTCCGCTTCGACCCACGGCTCGCACCCATCAAGGTCGCGGTGCTGCCGCTGAGCCGCAACGAGAAGCTGAACCCGCTCGCATCCGAAGTCGCAGCCATGCTGCGCCCGCATCTGCAGATCGATGTGGACGACGCGCAGGGCATCGGCAAGCGCTATCGCCGCCAGGACGAGGTCGGTACGCCGCTGTGCGTCACGATCGACTTCGAGTCACTCGACGACAACGCGGTCACAGTTCGTGATCGCGACACGATGGCGCAGGACCGCGTGCCGATCGCGGAACTCGTCGGCACACTACGAACCCGATTGGGACTCCTATAAATGGACGACGACTACTACTCGCTGCTCGGTGTGAAGCCGAGCGCCGAGGCGGCCGACATCAAGGCCGCATACCGCGACAAGAAGGCCGCGCTCGACGCCAAGGGCGCCAAAGGCTCCGTCGCCGCGCTGAACAAAGCGTGGAACGTGTTGTCCGACCCGTACCAGCGGGGCCGTTACGACGCGGGCCGCGAAGCCGAAGCCGAAGCCGACGGCGACAGTGACGCGGACGACGTCGACGTGACGACCGACGACGCGCCGCCCGCCCGCCGGAGGTTCTTCGAGCCCGCGCCGAAGCGCGACCGCAACGCCCCGAAACCGGAGCCGACGGTCGATGTGCCCGAGGGCTACGCGTTGCCCGAGCCGCGCCGGCGCGTCACCGCGATGGTCATCGACCTCATGGTCCTGTTGGTGGTCTTCGTCGGCTCCTGGTACGCGGCGAGCGAGTACAACAAGTCGAACCACGAAGCCGAAGTCGACCGCATCAGCGCCATCGACGACGAACTCGACGATTTGAACGACGAAAAGAACGACCTCGAGGACGAACTCGACGACCTCGAAGCCGAAGACCCCGAAGCCGAAGACCCCGTCCCGACCGAACAAGTCGACGCGTCCAACGACGAGATCGACGCGCTGGACGACAGGATCGACGACCTCGAAGAAGAGCGCAGCGACGTCACGTCGGAGCTTTCGCCCGCGTACCAACTCGCGTACACCGGCGCGTTCGCGTTCGGGTTCCTGTTTCTCGTCGTGCCGAGTGCAATGACCGGTCGCACGCTGGGCAAGAAGCTGCGCAACCTCAAGGTCGTACGCATGGACGGCAGTCCGCTCGGTATCACCGGCGCGCTGTTCCGCTACGGAATTCTGGTCGTCGGCGCGTACGTCCTGTCACTGCTCTTGCCGCTGCTCGGTGTCGCGATCGTGTTGTTCATCGTCCTCGGATGGATGCGCAACCCGAACCAGCAGGGCATGCACGACCGAACCAGTAAGACGCTCGTTGTGACGGAGGCTTCCGATGGCTAAGGCCAAGAAGACCGAGAAACCAAGCTCCGAAAAATACGTGTACGCCTTCGAAGAGGGCAACCGCGATCAGAAGTATCTGCTCGGCGGCAAGGGCGCGAATCTGGGCGAGATGACGAACCTCGGACTGCCGGTGCCGCCCGGGTTCACGATCAGCACCGACGCGTGCAAGGCGTACATGGCCAAGGGCGACACGTTGCCCGCCGGCCTCATGGACGAGGTCGCGGTGGCCCGCGGTCAGCTCGAGGCCAAGACGGGCAAGCAGCTCGGCGACGGCGACGACCCGCTGCTGGTCTCGGTGCGGTCGGGCGCGGCGTTCTCGATGCCGGGGATGATGGACACGGTCCTCAACCTCGGGCTCAACGACGACTCGGTGAAGGGCCTCGCGAAGCAGACGGGCAACGAACGGTTCGCGTACGACTCGTACCGCCGCTTCGTGCAGATGTTCGGCAAGATCGTGCTCGACGTCCCCGGCGACGTTTTCGAAGAAGCGATGCACGACCTCGTCGAGCGGCGCGCGGTCAAAAACGAGACCGAGCTCTCGGCCGACGATCTCGCCGGACTCGTCGCGACGTTCAAGGGCATCGTGAAGCGCGAGTCGGGCGTCGACTTCCCGAGCGATCCGCTCGAGCAGCTCGGCTTCGCCATCGAGGCGGTGTTCAAGTCGTGGAACGGCCGCCGGGCCAAGGACTACCGCAAGATGGAAGCCATCCCCGACGACCTCGGCACTGCCGTCAACGTGCAGACGATGGTGTTCGGCAACAAGGGCGACGACTCGGGCACGGGTGTCGCGTTCACGCGCAACCCGTCGTCAGGCGAGAACGCGCCGTACGGCGACTTCCTCACGAACGCGCAGGGCGAAGACGTCGTCGCCGGCATTCGCATGACCGAGCCACTCGATGCGATGGCCAACGAGTTTCCCGAGTGCCACGCGCAGCTCCTCGATCTCATGAAGCTGCTCGAGAACCACTACCGCGATATGTGTGACACCGAGTTCACCATCGAGCAGGGCACGTTGTTCATGCTCCAGACCCGGGTGGGCAAACGCACGGCCGCGGCCGCGCTGCGCATGGCGGTCGAGATGGAGTCCGAGGGGCTCATCGACAAGCGCGAAGCGGTGCTGCGTGTGCAGCCCGCGCAACTCGACCAGCTGTTGCACCCGCAGTGGGACCCCAAGGCGAAGTACGACGTGCTCGCGAAGGGTCTCAACGCGTCGCCGGGCGCGGCGGTGGGCAAGGTGTACTTCACCGCCGATCTGGCCGAGGAACATGCCAACGACGGCGAGAAGGTGATCCTGGTCCGTCCGGAGACGTCACCCGACGACCTGCACGGCATGATCGCGGCCGAAGGCATCTTGACGTCGCGCGGCGGACTCGTCAGCCACGCGGCCGTGGTCGCCCGCGGCATGGGCAAGCCCGCGATCTGCGGCGCCGACGAGGTCAGGATCGACCTCAAGGCCAAGACGTTCACGGCGCGCGGCACCACCGTGCGCGAAGGCGAAGTCATCTCCATCTCCGGCAGCACGGGCGAAGTCGTCCTCGGCGAAGTCGCGGTCATCACGCCCGAACCGACCGGCCATTTCGGCACGGTGCTCGGTTGGGCCGACGAGTTCCGCACGCTGAAGGTCCGGACCAACGCCGACCTTCCCGAAGACGCGATCAAGGCGCGTGAGTTCGGCGCCGAGGGCATCGGCCTCTGTCGCACCGAGCACATGTTCTTAGGTGACCGGCTCCCGATCGTGCAGCGCATGATCCTCGCGGAGACGCCCGCCGAAGAGGAGTCCGCGCTCGAAGAGCTGCGCGCGCAGCAGGAATCCGACTTCGTCGGCATTCTCGAGGCGATGGACGGATTGCCGGTGACGGTGCGGTTGCTCGACCCGCCGTTGCACGAGTTCCTGCCCGATCACGAGGAACTCATCGTCAAAGAAGCGACGACCGGTCTCGACGAGAAGGAACGCAAACTGCTCGCGGCCTCGTCGTTGTGGCGCGAAGCCAATCCGATGCTCGGCACCCGCGGATGCCGGCTCGGCATCATCAAGCCCGGCCTGTACCGCATGCAGGTGCGCGCGCTGATGCAGGCCGCGGTGACGCGGAAGAAGGCCGGCGGCAACCCCATCGTCGAGATCATGATCCCGCTCATCGTGTCGGCTCCCGAACTGAAACTCATCGAGGGCTGGGTGCGCGAGGAGGCGACGAAGCTGATCGGGGAAGCAGGTGTCGACGTCGACTACCTGGTCGGCACCATGGTCGAGACCCCGCGCGCCGCGCTCGACGCGAAGGACATCGCGGAGATCGCGGAGTTCTTCTCGTTCGGTACCAACGACCTCACGCAGATGACATTCGGGTTCAGCCGCGACGACGTCGAGGGTCGCTTCATGAGCGAGTACCTCGAATACAAGCTGCTCAAGGCGAACCCGTTCGACACGCTCGACATCGACGGCGTGGGCCAGCTCGTCCGCATGGGTGTCGAGCGGGGCCGGGCTGCTCGCCCGAACATCAAGCTCGGCATCTGCGGCGAGCACGGTGGCGACCCGGCCTCCGTGGCGTTCTGCCACGAAGTCGGCCTCGACTATGTGTCGTGCTCGCCGTACCGCGTGCCGATCGCCCGCCTCGCCGCCGCCCACGCGGCGATGGAACAGAGCGGACCCGCCGACAACGCGTGACGGGCGCAGTCGTATTCATCTCGCGATAGGCGCGTTCGTCTCGGCGCGTGATCGCGATCTCGGCGACGAACAAGGCGAACAACACGCTGCTCACGGTAACGAGACCCGCGGCGGCGGCGCTGCGATTTAACGATTCCCGGAATGTGTCTCACCGCCCCGGTACCCTCGAACCATGCTCGACGAGGCTGTCATCCGAACGGCGCACCGCGATGCGTTCGTGGGTTCCGGGGTGCAGCGTCGCGAAGAGCGCGAGGCCTCGCTCGACGCGCAACTCGCAGTGGGCGCGACCCGACCCCTCGGCGCAGGTGACCGTATGCGCGTCGAAGAACCGGATCCGTTCCGGCTGTGCTTCGAGCGCGACCTCGACCGGGTGAAGCATTCACGCGCGTGGCGGCGGCTGGCGGGGAAATGCCAGGTGTTTCTCGCGCCCGAGGATGATCACCTTCGTACCCGGCTGACGCACGCGGTCGAGGTCGCGCAGGTCGCAACGGGCATTGCGCGCGCGACAAGGCTCTGCGTCCCGCTGGCCGAAGCCATCGCGCTCGCGCACGACTGCGGGCACGGTCCCGCGGGGCACGCGTCCGAGGATGCGTTCTCGCCGTACGTCGCGGGCGGGTATGACCACGCCGTGTACGGCGCCGACGTCACGCTGGCTGACTTGAATCTGTGCGCGCAGACCCTCGACGGTGTTCGCAATCACTCGTGGCGCCGCCCCGCGCCCGCGACGCCCGAAGGCGAGGTCGTGGCGTGGGCCGACCGCATCGCGTACGTGTGCCACGACTTCGAGGACGCGGTGCGGGCGGGCGTCGTCATGCCGGCCGACCTGCCGGAGTCGGTGGCCGACGTCGTGGGCACCCGGCGATCGCAGCAGATCGGCACCTTCGTGCACGCGGTACTCGACGCCGTCGACCGCACCGGCCGCATCGGCATGACCGAACCCGCGGCCGGCGCACTGGCCGAGTTCCGGGCGTTCAACTTCGACCGCATCTACCTGCGCCCGGCGGCGGCGCGCCAGGCCGAGCGGGTCGTCGCCCTGTTGCGGGGCCTGGTCGACTTCTTCGCCGACGCCCCCGGCCGGATCCCGGGCGGGGAGTCGGTATCGCCCGGTTCCGACACCGCGGCCGCGTTCGCGGTCCGTTACGTCAGCGGCATGACCGACCGGTTCGCGCTCGGTCTCGGCGTCGAGTTGCTCGGTTGGCGCCCCGAAGACCTCCCGCGCGGCGTATGACCTCCCCCTAACCTGAGGCGCGATGGGCATTCTCGACGAGGACGTCGCCCGGGTTCGCGAAGCAACCGACCTCGTCGCGCTCGCGAGCGAGCACATCGCACTCAAGCGCGTCGGGCGCCGGTGGCAGGGCCTCTGCCCCTTCCACACGGAGAAGTCTCCGTCGTTCTCCATCAACCAGGAACTCGGCGCCTATTTCTGCTTCGGTTGCCAGAAGAGCGGCGACGCGATCACGTTCATCCGTGAGGTCGAGCACCTCGACTTCGTCGAATCGGTCGAACGACTCGCGGGGCGCGCCAACATCACGCTGCGGTACGACGACGCATCGTTCTCGGTCGAACGCAAGCGCAAGCAGCGACTGAGCGCCGCGGTGGGGGAAGCGATCGCGTTCTACCACGCGTTGCTGCTCGAATCTCCCGAGGGTGGAAACGCCCGTAAATACTTGCGGAGCCGCGGCTTCGATGGCGACCACGCCCGCAAGTTCTCGCTCGGCTTTTCGCCGGACAACTACGACGTGTTGAGCAAGCATCTGCAACAGCAGAAGTTCGCGCGCCAAGACATCGCCGACGCCGGGCTCGCGTTCGTGAACAAGGCGAACAAGTTGCAGGACCAGTTCCGCGGCCGGCTGATGTTCCCGATCTGGGATTCGCGCGGCGAACCGGTCGGGTTCGGTGGTCGCATCCTCGACGGTGTCGGTCCGAAGTACAAGAACTCGCCGGAGACGCCGATCTACCGCAAGTCGCAGTTGCTGTACGGGTTGCACTGGTCGAAGGGCGAGATCGTTGCCCACGGCGAGGTCGTGATCTGCGAGGGTTACACCGACGTCATGGCGTTCGCGCTGTCGGGTGTGCCGATCGCGGTGGCGACGTGCGGCACCGCGCTCGCCGACGACCACTTCCTCACGCTCAAGAACCTGGCCCGCAAGGTGACCCTCGCGTACGACGCCGACGCCGCCGGTCAAGCCGCGGCCGAGCGGTGCTACCAGTGGGAGCAGCGTTTTGAAGTGCAGTTCCAGGTCGCCGACCTGCCCGCCGGTCGCGACCCGGCCGACGTGTGGCGCGACGACCCCGACGCACTGGTGCGCGCCGTGAAGGGTGCGACGCCGTTCCTCGAGTTCCGGCTCGACCGCCTGCTCGCCACCGCCGACACCACGTCGCTCGAAGGCCGCGCCCACGCCGCGGAAACGGCCGCGGCGCTCGTCGGCGAACACCCGAACGACCTCGTGCGCGACCAGTACGTGATGAAGCTGTCGGGCGAACTCGACATCGACGCCGACCGTCTGCGCGCGACAGTTGCGCGCGCGCACGAACGTCCGCACACGGAGCCCGCGCGCCGCGCGGCCGTACCCGACGGGACGCGAACGGTCGACCGGCGCGAACTCGACGCGCTGCGGTGGGTGGTGCTCGCCCCCGACCTGATGAGCGGTCGGCTGGACCCCGCGTTGTTCGTCGATCCGTTCGCACGGGCTGCGTTCGAAGCGCTCATCACGTGGCCGTGGCACGAGTGTCTCGAACAGGCGTCGCCCGAGGTCGCGGCGTTGCTCCAGCGCCTCGCGGTCGAGGACACGTCGGGGTCGGCGCCGCCGGAAGACCTCGTCGTGCGGGTCGTGGTGAATCTCGTCGAAGCGTCAAGTAAGCGGTTGCTCACGTCGATGCTGAAAGAAGACGACGATCGGGCTCCGCAGGTCAAGGCGTTACTCGACGAGTTGACGAACGCACGCGTCGACGAGCGCTGGTCTTCCGCCGAAACCGCTGCCGAACAGTTGGTACAATGGATCACTCATGACGGAGATGGT
>JAWXCJ010000234.1:0-9928 GCA_034408875.1 Actinomycetota bacterium | reverse complement strand
GGTGTCAGCCGAACGTGACGGTGGTCGGGCGGCGATCGTTCGGCGCGATCTCGCGTTCCGCCCCGCTCATCGTCACCAGCGCGGTCTGACCTCCCGCGTTCAGGTGGAGCGCGCCGGGTTCGACGACGAGGTGCATCGCCTCGTCGTAGTAGGCGAACACGGTCGGGTCGACGGTGAAAGCCACCGACTGCGTCTCGCCCGGCGCGAGCGGAAGGCGCGTGAACCCGAGGAGTTGGCGGCGGGGCCGGGCGACCCGGGCCACCTCGTCGCGTCCGAACAGTTGCACGACCTCGACCCCGGGTCGCGTCCCGGTGTTGGTCACGTCGACCGTGACCGTGAAGGGTTCGGTTGTCGTGACGGCGCCGACGCGCAGCGCGCCGTAGGCGAAGGTCGTGTAAGACAGGCCGAACCCGAAGCGGTACAGCGGCGCCGCGGGCGCGTCGACGTAGTCGCCGAGCATCTGGCTGCGCCCGCCGCCGGCCCGATGGTCGTGGTGCGACGGCACCTGGCCGACGTTCCTCGGCACCGTTACCGGCAGGCGACCGGTCGCGTCGACGTCGCCGCTGAGCACGTCGGCGAGCCCGGCCCCGCCCTGCTCGCCGGGGCACCACGCGTACACCACGGCGGCCGCGCGCCCCACGAGCCACGGGAGCGCGTGGACGCGGCCGCCGAGGACGACGACGACAACGGGCCGGTCACCGTCGAGCAGCGCTTCGACGTACGCCCGCTGCTCGCCCGGCAACCCGAGGTCGGTCACGTCGCGGAACTCGCCGCTCGTACAGTCGGCCATCAGACCGGACTTCCCGCCGACACAGCACACGACGACGTCGGCCGTCTCCGGCTCGGTCAGCGCGAATCGTGCCGCGAGTCCGGCGCGGGGTGTGACCGATTCGGGGAAGAACGGTAGGTCGATGCCCATGATCTCGGTATGCGCGGGATACGAGTAGTCGCCCTGGAGGAGACGCACTTCGTCGGCCGCGGGGCCGACGACCGCGAGCCGAATGCCGGGCGCAAGCGGGAGTGTTCCGTCGTTCTCGAGCAAGACGATCGACGCGCGGGCTGCCTCGCGGGCGAGGGCTCGATGCTCGGGCCGGTGATACGCGGCGTCGGCGGCGGCTTCGTCGACGAATGGTTGGTCGAACAACCCGAGCGAGGTTTTCAACGCCAGGACGCGGCGCACCGAGCGATCGACGAGCGCGATGTCGACCTCGCCCGAGCCGACGAGTGCGGCAAGGGGCGCGCCATAGCAGTCGAGTTGCGGCAGCTCCATGTCGAGCCCGGCCGTGAGCGCGATCCGCGCCGCGTCCTCGCGGGTCTCGGCGACGCGGTGGTGCGAGATCAACAGGCCGGTCGTGCCGTAGTCGGCGACGACTGCGCCCTCGAACCCGAGCTCACCCCGGAGGAGGTCGTCGAGAATCGCTTTCGAGCCACCACACGCCAGGCCGTCGATCGAGTTGTACGCGTTCATCACGGTCGCGAGGCCGGCTTCGGCAATCGCGGCGCGGAACGGCTCGGCGTAGACCTCTCGGAGTTCACGCGGGCCGAGATGGACCGGAGCGTGGTTCATTCCGCCTTCGGAGAGTCCGTAACCGAGGAAGTGCTTGCCCGTCGCGGCGACGCCGTCGGTCAGCGTGCCCTGCACGCCGCGTACGTACGCGACGCCCAGCCGGCTCGCGAGATACGCGGACTCGCCGTACGTCTCCTCGACGCGCCCCCAACGCGGATCGCGCGCGACGTCGAGCACCGGGGCGAGCGTGTGCCGCGCCCCGGTTGCCACCATCTGCTCGCGGATGACCTCGCCGATGCGTTCGAGGAGTTGCGGGTCCCAGGCGCTCGCAAGGCCGATGGCCTGCGGGAACTGCGTCGCGTCGCGCGCGCAGAGGCCCGCGGTGCTCTCCTCGTGGACGATGGCAGGAATGCCGAGCCGCGTGTGCTCGACCAGGTAGCGCTGGATCTGGTTGGTCAGCGCGGCGCGCTCGCGGGGACGGAGCCCGGTCGTCGCACCGATGCGCGTGATCTGGCCGATGCCGTGCTGCAGATGCACAGCGGCTGCGTCCGAATCGAAGTCGCCCTGGGACAGGAGCGCGGTCGTCCAGACGCAGCCGAGCTGCGCACATTTCTCGTCGAGTGTCATCCGGGCGAGCAGATCGTCGATCACGCCCGGATCGTGTCACACGACCTACTGCCGGATCGCCTCCGCGTCGATCGTGAGCGTGATCTTGTCGCCCACGACGAAGCCGCCGGATTCGAGGGCGACGTTCCACTCGAGGCCCCAGTCCTTGCGGTTCACCACGGTCGTCGCGGTGAAGCCGATCGACGTGGCGCCCCACGGGGCGGTTGCAGTTCCGAGGTATTCGAGGTCGAGCACGACCGGGCGGGTGACGTCCTTGATCGTGAGGTCGCCGTGCAGGTGGTACTCGCCGTCCTTCGCCGGTTCGAGCTTGGTCGAACGGAACGTGACCGTCGGGTACTGCCCGACGTCGAAGAAGTCGGGATCGCGCAGGTGTGCATCGCGCTTGTCGTCGCCGCTGGAAACGGACGCGGCGTCGATGGAGGCCTCGACCGACGACTCCAGCGGGTTCTTGCCGACGACGACGGTGCCGCCGGTGACGCCGAAGCGACCGCGGACCTTCGACACCATGAGGTGCCGGGCCGAGAACGACACCGAGCTATGTGTCGGGTCGAGTGTGTAGGTGCCGGGGCTCGGAAGCTGAACGCCGGATTGTGTCTGAGTAATGGCCACTGGTGGGACCCCTCCCTCGCGTGCTGATTGTAATTACTTGCGTTTGCAACCATTGTGTACGCAAAGGTATTCCCGGGTATCCTGAACCCCATGACGCGGTGGCTCTCAGAACCCGAGATGCGGGCCTGGAAGGCCCTCGTGAGCCGCACCTACCGCCTCCTAGGCGAGCTCGACAAGGAACTCCAGGCCGAGCACGGGTTGACGCTCGCCGAGTACGAAGTCCTGGTCCTACTCTCCGAGGAGCCCAACCACTCGGCCCGCATGACCGATCTGGCCGCCCGGGTGAACATCTCGCCCAGTGGCATGACCCGCCGGGTCGACGGGCTGGTGCGGAAGGGCTGGGTCGAGCGGGCCCAGTGCCCCGAGGACCGGCGCGGGTCGTTCGCCGTGCTCACCGACGAGGGGTTCGCGCAACTGCGAGCCGCGGCCCCCTCGCACGTGCGCGGCGTGCGCGAGCACTTCGTCGACCAGCTCTCGGAGCGGCAACTCGCGAACCTTGCCGCGGCGTTAGAGCGGCTCGACTGACACCGCGGTTGCTTTCAGCGCGCACCAGACCCGCCGCCCCGGTTCGAGCGCAAGCTCGGCGGCCGCACCGGGTGTGACGTCGACGACCAACGGCACCGGTGCATCGACCCGCACGCGAACCCGGCTCGGCTCGTGGTCGAGCTCAACGACGGTCGCTTCCCACGTGTTGCGCGCGCTCGCGTGCGGCACCGACGCGAACAGGGTGATCGCGGCGGGCTCGACGACGGCGACGCACGGTCCGATGACCGCGTCGTCGACCGCGACGTGGAGAACGAAGCCGTTGGCGAGGCGCAGGAGGTCGTTCGACTCGAGCACTCCCTCGAACAGGTTCAGGCCGAGGAGCTGCGCCACGTAGCGCGAGCGCGGGCGGTTACGCACCTCCGCCGGCGATCCCTCCTGCACGACGCGACCTCCGTCGAGGACGATCAACCGGTCGGCCAGTGTCAGCGCTTCGAGAGGATCGTGGGTGACAACGATGCGGACGCCGTCGTACGCGGCGAGGTGTTCGCGCAGCGCGCGCCGGACCTCGACGCGCGCGCCGGCGTCGAGCGCGGCGAGCGGTTCGTCGAGCAGGAGGATACGCGGTTCGATCGAAAGAGCTCGCGCGAGCGCGACGCGCTGCGCCTGGCCGCCCGAGAGCTGCGGCGGTCGGTCGCCGGCGCGGTCGGCCAATCCGACGCGTTCGAGCCACTCGGCCGCCCGCGCGTTTGCTTCTCGCTTGGCGGTGCCTCGGGCGCGAAGGCCGAACGCGACGTTGTCGAGCACGCTCATCTTCGGGAACAGCAGGCCGTCTTGAAACACCACGCCGATCGGCCGCTGCTCCGGCGGCAGTCCGTCGATGGGCGTGCCGTCGAGCACGATACGACCACGGTCGACGGGCGCGAGTCCCGCGACGGCGCGCAGCAGGGTCGTCTTGCCCGCCCCGTTCGGCCCGACGACGACGACGGTCTCGGCCGGTTCCACGTGCACGTCGACGTCGAGGTCGAGGGTTCCGAGCTTGAGCGCGACGCGCGCGTCGAGGCCGCTCACCGTCCCCACACCCGGCGTCCGACCAGAGCGAGTACGACGATGGAGATGACGAGTAGCACGAGGCTCAAGGTGAGCGCGGCGCCGGTATCGGTCTGCAGCGCGAGGTACACGGCCAACGGCATGGTCTGCGTCTCGCCGCGGAAGTTGCCCGCGAACGTGATGGTCGCGCCGAACTCGCCGAGCGCGCGGGCCCACGTGAGCGTGATGCCGGCGAGCAGCGACGGTCCGATCGCGGGCAGCGTGACGCGGCGCATCACGGTCCAGCGGCCGGCCCCGAGGGTCGCCGCCGCTTCCTCGTAGCGGGTGTCGACGCCGCGCAGCGCGCCTTCGACGGTGATGATCATGAACGGCATCGCCACAAACGTCTCGGCGATGATCGCGGCCCACGTGGTGAACGGCAGCCTGATACCGAACCAGTCGTCGAGGTACTGGCCGACGACCCCGCGCCGGCCGAACGCCACGAGCAGTGCGACGCCACCGACGACGGGCGGGAGGACGAGGGGTAGCAGCGCCAGTGCCCGGGCGACGGCCTTGCCCGGGAACTCGACGCGCGCGAGGAGCCACGCGATCGGCACGCCGATGACGACGGAGAGTCCGGTCGCGGCGACCGAGCACACGAGCGACAGGCGCAGCGCGGGACGAATGGCGGGATCCGAGAGATCGTCGGTGATGTCGCTCCACGGCACGCGTACGACGAGCGCGACGAGGGGTAGCGCGAAGAAGACGAGCAGCCCGAACACCGCGACCGCGATCGCTAGACGCGGTGGGCGAACGCCGGCCGTTACGGTGCGAGAAATCCGTACTCCTCGAGAATGGCCAGCCCCTCGGCCGACGTGACGAACTCGACCCACGCGTCGGCCACATCGGGCGCGCCGGTATCCAACAGGCCGGCGATCGGCAGTGTCGCGATGACGTTCTCCTCGTCGGGTATGTCGATGCCATCGACCCGCTCGCTCGCTCGCGCGTCGGTGACGTAGACGATCGCCGCGTCGGCTTCACCCAACTCGACCACCGACAATGTCGCCTTCACCGACTCTCCTCGCGAAACCGGGGTGAGCGTGACGCCCGCAGTGGCCAGCGCCTCATCGGCGTACGTGCCGCACGGCACCTGCTCCGCGCACAGCACGACGGTGACATCGGGGTCGGCGAGATCCGCGAGCCCGGTGATGCCCTTCGGGTTTCCGGGCTCGACTGCGATCGCGAGCCGATTGCGCGCGAAGACGACGGGATCCGAGGCGTTGAGGCCCGCGTCGACGACCTTCTGCATGTTCGCTTCGTCGGCTGATGCGAACGCGTCGGCGGGTGCGCCTTCTTGGATCTGTACGACCAGCTCGGACGATGCCCCGAAGTTGAACTCGACGTCGGCGTCCCGATTGACGGCCTCGAACGCTTCACCGAGTTCGGTGAACGCATCGGTGAGCGAGGCCGCGGCGAACACGCGTAACGACCTATCGGTGACGTCGTCGTCATTGCTGCAGGCCGAAACGAGGACAGCCGTCGCGGCTGCCGCGGCGAGCATCCTGGCGATCCGCATGAGCGGACATTAGTCACAGATTGACTACTGGCGTCGAAGCTCGCCATCGAGGAAGCGGCGCACCGACTGCGACGAGGCGTGGCGCCAGCGGTCGACGGCGTCGGCGCCCGACGCCCGGGCCCGGCGGGCCAGGGTGTCGAGCGCGGGTTCGAATGCGTCGCGCTGAGCCTCGAGCAACGGCCGCGGGTCGAGTCCGGCCCGGTCGGAGAGCACCAGCTTGACCAGCAGTGCCGTGCGCACGTCGCGCAGGTGCTCGATGGGCGTGCGCAGCCAGCGCCGCACCGCGCGCCGGGCGGCCGGCGTCGCGGTGAGGATGACGCGGGTCGCACCCGCCCCCGGTTCGACGCCGGACTCCGTGACGAGGCCGTCGCCGACGAGTTGGGCGAGGGCTCGGTAGGTGAGGGGCCGCGACAGGCTCCAGACGCGGCCGACGTCGCCGTCGGGTGCGAGCAGGCGCCCGACGGCCCATCCATGCGTGGGCTTCTCCGCGACGAGCGCGAGGCACACCCATTCCGCTAGCGGGCGCGACGCTGCTGCCATCGTTCCAACGCGACGCGCGCGTACGTCTCGTGGTAGCCGTGCCAGTCGGTTACGGCGCCGACATCGTGCCAGTCGATGTCGAGGACCTCGTGCGGTTGGGCGCGAAAGTCGGTGCTCGCGAGCGAACACAGGTACACGACCGCGACCACGCCGTGCGGGTAGTCGCCGCTCGCGGGGAACGCGAAGACGTCGACGAGTTCGTCGACGCTTCCCTCGACCCCGATCTCCTCGGCGAGCTCGCGCACGGCGGTCACTGCCGGATGCTCACCCGGTTCGACCCAACCCGCGACGAGACCCCACTTCTCGTCGTCGGCCCGGCGGACGAGGAGGATGCGGCCGTCGTCGTCGAACACGGCGGCATCGGACCCGACCTTGCTCGTGATGTGGCCCAGCTCGGAGAGGAACTGGTCTCGCAGTGGGCCGGGTTCGATCGCGGCGCACTCCGCGTACTCGCCCGCAGCCAGCTCGAGCAGCCGTTCGTACCGGTCGCGGTCGAACGGATTCTCCGCGTAGTGCAGTCCGGTACGCGCAATGGCGCGAACTTCGTCGAGCAGGGCGAGGACGTCGATCGGGCAACGCTACCGCGAAGATATAGTTGCATTACTAGTGCGACTACTTATACGATGGCGACGTGAGCGCTGCAATCGACGGCCGCGTCCAACGCGGTGAACGCAACCGCACCGCGATCGTCGACGCGCTCCTCTTGTTGTTGAGTGCGGGTGAGCCGCAACCTTCCGCTCGCGCCATTGCGGAAGAGGCGGGCGTGTCGCTCCGCTCGGTGTTCCAGCACTTCGACGACATGGAAGCGTTATACGCCGAACTCGTCGAGCGGCAGCTTGCCCACGTGTGGGAACTGTTCGTACCCGTCGACCCGGCCCTGCCGTTCGCGGCCCGGGTCGACGCTGTCGTCGGTCAGCGCGCGCAGCTATGGGAGCACGTCGCGCCGGTGCGCCGGGCCGCGCGCCGCGCCGCACCGTCGTCACCCGTTGTGCAACGGGGGCTCCAGCGCGTGGCGGCGGAGCTGCGCAGCCGGCTTGCCACGGCGTTCGCGTTCGAGTTGAGCGGTGGCGCCCGTAAGGACATGCTGGCGGCAGTCGACGCCGCGTTGTCGTTCGATGTCTGGGATCAGCTCCGGCAGGAACAGGGACTGGGAAGCGCGGCAGCGCAGCGGGCAGTCGCCCGGCTCGTCGGCGGTGCCCTCCGAGGGAGAGAGTCATGACGAACGTGTTGCTCATCACTACCGACCAGCAACGGGCCGATTCGCTCGGCTGCTACGGCAACCCGCTCGGAGCCACGCCGCGCCTCGACGCGCTCGCGGCCGAGGGCACGCGCTTCTCGCACGCGCGGACACAACACGTGCTGTGCCAGCCGGCACGTGCATCGATACTCACCGGGACGTACCCGTCGACGCACGGCGTCACCGGCAACGGCACCGACCTCGGCGCCGACAACGGCGACCGCTCGCTCGCGACGTTGCTGCACGCGGCCGGACACCAGACCGCGCTGTTCGGCAAGGCGCATTTCGCGACGACGTTCCCGTTCTATCCGACCGGCCAGGTCGAGTCGGTCGAGGGTTCGGCGCGCGTCGCACCCGATTGGACGGGTCCGTACTTCGGGTTTGACCACGCCGAGATGATCTTGTTCGGCCACAACCTGCGCATCGCCGATTTGATGGGGCAGTGGAGTTGGGCGTTCGGCCCGCCGCCGTTCGGTCTGCACTACGCGCAGTACCTCTTCCGCGACGGGCCCGAGAAAGGCTACGAGCGGTTGCGCCTGATGCAGCCCGAGGCCGCGGGCGCGCAGTGGGACCACACGCAGACGTGGCGCAACGCGCTCCCCGAGGAAGACCACCCGACGACGTGGGTCGCCGACCGCGCCGTCGAATGGCTCGGCAATGTGAACGCACCGTTCTTCGCGTGGGTGTCGTTCACTGATCCACATCACCCGCAGGACCCGCCCGCGCCGTGGTGCGACAAGTACTCGGCCGCCGACGCGCTCGAAGTCGTACCCGAGATCCACGAAGGTGAACTCGAAAACAAGCCGCCGCTGCACGCGTTCTTCTCGAATGGCATGCGGGGCCGGCCCATGGAGTGGGCCAACCCGGGTGGCGGCACCTACACGCGTGAAGAGCTCGCGACGATGAACGCGTCGTACTACGGCATGGTGGCGCAACTCGACCACGCGATCGGGCGCGTGCTCGACACCCTCGCCGAACGGGGCCTGGCCGACGACACCATCGTCATCATGACCGCGGACCACGGCGAGTTCATGGGCGAGCACCAACTCATCTTCAAGGGCCCGTTCGGCTACGACAGCCTGCTGCGCGTGCCGCTCATCGTCCGCGGTCCCGGTTTCGAAGCGGGCGCCGTCGTCGACGAACCCGTCGGCACCATGGACATCGCCCCGACCGCGCTCGACGCGCTCGGCCACGAGGTACCGAAGTGGATGGAAGGCCGCCCGCTCCGCGACGGTCCGCGCGAGCACCACCTTGCCGAGAACGACTTCGACATCATCACGTGGATGCCGATGCGCACGCTCACGACGCGCCGCTACAAGCTGCACCGCTACCTCGAGCAGCCGTGGGGTGAGCTCTACGACCTGCAAGAAGACCCCGGCGAACTCGTCAATCGCTACGACGACCCCGAGTACGCGTCGGTGCGCGACGACATGCTTTCGCTGTGCAACGAAGTCATGAACCACGACGTGCGAAGAGACCCCAAAGTAGGCCTCGTCGCCTGACGACCGGTGCGCACCTTGGCCGACGCTTCGTCGAGCGGGAACCGGATCACGAGCAGGGTGACCGTGACGCAGATCTCCTCGCCCTCGGCGAGCGACCGCAGCATCGCGTTCCCCGTCGCACCGTGCAGGTACATGACGTCGTCGACGGGCGCGATCGGATGTGCGACGGACGGTGGTGCGGGTCGATGTCGGTAGCACGCCCGGACGCCGGCGAGCCCGGTTGCGATCGGGCCGTGGTTGTTGCTCAGCCCCGGTACGGACCGATGACCTCGTCGCCCTGTCGGCGGATCTCGTCGAGGTACTCGGCGCGTGTCGTCGCCTTGCGGGCGCCGAGCACGCACCATGTCACCCCGACGTCTTCGAGTTGCTTCACGTCGTCCACTGTCGGCCGGCTCGCGAACGGCGAGAAGCACACGTCGATCGGCTCGGTGCGGCCGACCTCGGCGGCGTAGTCGCGCATGTGGTCGAGGGCGCGGGCGAGGTGCTCGAATGTCGACATCTCGGGTGTGCGTACGGCGCGCATCGCCGCGCCGCCCGGGTTCGGGAAGGGCACCCACCCCTGTGCCTTCTCGACCGCGCGTCGCATTGCGGCTGCGCTGTTGCCGCCGATCCACACGGGCGGGTGGGGCTGTTGCACCGGACGCGGTCGCATGGTCGTGCCGCGCGAACGGAACGTGAGCCCGTCGAATGCGACGTCGTCTTCGGTCCACACCCGCTTCATCACGTCGAGGGCCTCGTCGATCAGGTCGTTGCGCCGGTCGAAGTCGACGCCGAGCGAAGCGAACTCCGACTTGAGATATCCCGACGCGACCCCGAGG
>JAWXCJ010000233.1:0-19923 GCA_034408875.1 Actinomycetota bacterium | reverse complement strand
CAGGAGGGCGAACGCGATCTGGCGCATACGGCGCAGCGTCATCTCTTCGGGCGTCATGGCTGGAGTCTGTGCCGGGCCCCGCCGGAAACCATCACCCGCGTTGGGCGAAATTCTCGGCGATCTGTTCGATGATGGCCTCGGGTTCGGTCCAAACCGGGTCGTCGGGGCGCGGATGGTGGAACACCAGGTCGGTGAACCCGAGGGCGGCGGCGCGGCCCGAGAAGTCGCCGAACCCTTCCACGCTCGCGAGGACGCCCTCGTCGGCGACGGTGCCCGCAAGGTAGAGGCGTTCGATCGTCGCGGGATCGCGCCCGATGGCTGCGCACGCGTCGTCGAGCCGGCGCGAGTGGTCGGCCATCGTCTCGACGCCGTACGTGATCCACATGTCGGCATACCGCGCGGCCAGCGCGATCGTGCGCGGGCCCGCAGCCGCGATCGCCAGCGGGACGCGCGGCTGCTGCACACAACCCGGGTACATGCGCGCGTCGTCGACCGTGTAATGCGCGCCGCGGTACGAGAACTCGGCGTTGCGCAGCAAGCCGTCGATCACCTCGACGAACTCGCCCAGGCGCGCGACGCGTTCGGCCGGGCCCGGCTGCGACCCGCCCAGGACGGTCGCGTCCCATCCCGGTCCGCCCGCGCCGACGCCGAGCACGAACCGTCCGCCCGAGACGTGGTCGAGCGTCATCGCGTCTTTGGCCAGCGTCACCGGATGGCGGAAGTTGGGCGACGACACCAGCGGCCCGATGCGTACCCGCTCGGTGGCGGCGGCGACCCCGGTCAGCCACGGGATGGTCGCGTGCCACGGCTGGTCGCGGTAGCGGCGCCAAGAGAGGTGGTCGTACGTCCACAGATGGTCGTAGCCGAGAGCTTCGAGGCGCCGGGCGCGAGCGACGGTCTCCGGCCACGGATCGGTTGGCAGCATCACGACGCCCAGGCGCATCAGGCCCGCAGTCTGCCAAGCTGCGCCCATGAAATTCGCGATGTTCTACGAGATCCCGGTCGCGAAGCCCTGGGGTCCCCGCTCCGAGTACGACGCGTACCAGAACACGATCGAGCAGGCGAAGCTCGGCGACAGGATGGGATTCCATTCGTTCTGGACCGTCGAGCACCACTTCCTCGACGAGTACTCGCACTGCTCCAACCCGGAGGTGTTGTACGGGCATCTCGCCGCGGTGACCGAGAACCTGCGGCTCGGCTACGGCGTGCGCTTGCTGCCGAAGCCGTACAACCACCCCGTGCGCACCGCCGAGAGTGTCGCGGTGCTCGACCTCATCAGCGGCGGGCGCGTCGAGTTCGGCACGGGCCGTTCGTCGACGCGTGCCGAAATCGAAGGCTTCGGTGTCGACCCGCGCGAGACGCGGGAGATGTGGCACGAGGCACTCGAACACATCGTCGGATGCTGGACCAACGAGGAGTACGAGTTCCAGGGCAAGCACTGGTCGATGCCCAAGCGGCGCGTGTCGCCCAAGCCGTTCCAAGATCCGCACCCGCCGATCTGGGGTGCGACATCGAGCCTTGAAGGGCACTACGAGATCGGCAAGCACGGCATCGGCCTGCTGTCGTTCACGGTCGGCCAGCCGCCGGAAGCGCTCGAGGAACGGCTCGTCAACTACCAGCGCGGGCAGGCCGATTGCACGACGCCGATCGGCGCGTTCCGCAACGCGCAGGCGGCCACGTTCACGATGGTGCACTGCAACGACACCAACGAGAAAGCACGTGCCGTCGCCGAGGAATCGTTCGTGTGGTACCCCAAGACCGCGGTGAAGCACATCGCGTCGCTCGCCGAGTACATGGAGGCCTACGGGCAGGACCTCGGCAACTACGCGTACGCCGGAGAGGCCAAGAAGATGACGGAGTCGGGAATGTCCGACGCGCTGAACATGGACTACCTGTACGACAGCGGGGCGGGTGTGGTCGGCGACCCCGACCGCTGCATCGAGATCGCGAAACGCTACGAGGCGATCGGGTGCGACCTGTTGTTCTGCCTGTTGAACCCGTACAAGATCCCGCACGAAGAAGTGATGCGCTCCATCGAGCTGATGGGCAAGCACGTGATCCCGGAGTTCGCCGACTAGGCCACACGCGCGGGCGGGGGTCTGGTCGATTTCGAGATACCCGGTGCAATCACAGCCGTCGGTCTCGCATTCGTGGCCGCGCCCGAGCAGCGCCGTCTTCAGTTCGGCCGGGAGTGCACCGTGGTCGGTGCGCCGTTCCCGGAAGGTCCGTTGTACCGCGGCGTCGGTCCACGTCCGCAGACTCCGCAACTTGAGTTGCCGTTCCCGACCGCTCCGCCGGGTCTTCGACCGCGGCGCGTGCCGCGATGCACGCATCGCGTCAGGGCGAAAAACCTTGTTCGGCGGCCTTCAACAATTGCGTCTCGGCAGACGGGTTGAACTTGGCGACCTCGGCGATCATCTGCGCCTGCTTCGAGGACAGGTCACCGCGGCGTACAGCCGCGTCCGTCGCGGGGAGTTGTTCCAACTGGCGGGCAGTCTCGACGACCGTGCGCGCTTCGCCGGCACCGAAGTCGCGGGCGAGTGCTTCAGCGGCAGAACGGATCTGTCAGCTTCCGATCAGCCCCCGCAGCAGCTTCAGAGAAGGGTTGCGTTCCTGCAAGCGCAGGTCGTCGACGAGGCCGATCTCGCGCAACAACACGGCGAGGCGCACCATGATCGCGGCCGACCGGAACGCGCCCCAGGCTTCGAACCAGCGGAGGTCGACGAGCGGCCGCCCGAGCTGCGTCTCGTAATGCGCGACGAACTCGTCGGGCGGGCGAAAGCCCGGGAGTTCGGTGGTGGCGCCGACGCCGACCGACATCTTGTGAATTGCAAGGAACCAGCCCAGGTCGATCTCGGCCGGGCCGATCGACGCCATCTCCCAATCAAGGACCGCAGCGGGTTGGAAGGCGTCGTCGAACACGATGTTGGGGATGCGCACGTCGCCCCACAACAGTGCGGGTGGAAGCGGATCGGTCGGCGCCTGCGCGGCGCACCACGCGAGCGCGTCGCGTACCGGCGCGAGGTCGGCGCCGGCGGCGGCCCAGTCGAGATACTGCGTCCACCACGCGATCTCGGCGTCGAGGCCGGTCCCGCCCGGGCGGGCGAGGAAGGTCAAGCCCATCGCGTCCCAGTCGCACATGTTGACGCGTGCGCACACCGACCCGAATGCGTCGTGCAGCGCGCGCTGGTCGTCGGGCGCGGCGTCGTGCACCCAGCCGTCGACCAGGTACGAGGGATTGTCCGTCGGCACCCGGCCGGGAACGCGCGCCATGACGAGGAACGGCGCACCCAACACGTCTTCGTCGTCGACGTACTCGACCACCTCGGGCACGGGTACCACCCCGTGTTCACCCAGTGCTTCCATGACGAACGCCTGGGCCGCCAGGTTGTAGCTGGGAAACAACCCTTCACCCAACGGTGGTAGCCGGGCGACGAGGTCGCGCCCACCGGCTTGGAACAGGTACGTGTCACTCGAAAGCCCACCGGCCGAAGGTTGGGTCAGTTCGCCGACCGATTCGCCCGACCAGGCTGAGAGACCACGGCGGACATCGGTAACGTCACGTTGCCGAGCGAGGGCCATTGACGAGAGGCTACGCACACGGTGCGGACGCAGCGAAGCCAACGTGCGGACGCAGCGGAGCCACGGACGGCGCAGAGAGGGAGTCATGTGACATCCGATCCGACGATTAGTCCGCTGGTCGCGGCCGACGAGACGTTCAACAACCAGATCGTCGACACGTTCGCGACCGTCTCCCGGAGCGACCGGTTCTGGACCGAGAAGGTCTGCGCGATGGCGGGCGCGCGCGACGGCTCGCCGTGCGGACGCAGCGGAGCCACCGACGGCGCAGTGAGAGAGCCATGGATACGGCGTGGCAGCGCGTCGAGTTTCAGGGCGGGGTCAGGCACGGGAACGGGCGCAAGGAACACTTTGCGGCACTGGTACCGGAGTTGAAGGTGCGCGACGACAACCGGCGCGTGCTCGGCCGCACCCTGCACTTCACGATGAACGACGGGGCGGCACGCGCCATCGAGATCAGGCCGCTCTCGGAAACCGGCTTCCATCTCGGTACCGGCCTGTACCCGGGCTTCGACGGGCACTGGAACGGCGAATGGCGCGGCCGGCACGCCGACCTCGGGCTGACCGAGGAGGCCTCGTTCCTGTGATCGACCCGCACGATCCCGACTGGTACCTCGCACCCGACCACTACGAGGTGCTCGCCCGGCTGCGGGCCGAGGAGCCGGTGTTCGAGTACAAGCCCGGGCACCACGTCGTGAGCCGGTACGACGACATCCGCGCCATCTCGCGCGACCCGGAACATTTCGTCAACGGGCGGGGTGTGCTCGTGAACGATCCGATGCGTTCGACGAATGCTCCGCCGGTCGCGCCTTCAATGCTGCAGATGGACCCGCCGCAGCATTCGCAGTACCGCCAGCTCGTCAGCCGCGCGTTCACGCCGCGCGCGGTGCGGAGCCTCGAAGGCCGGGTACGCGAGTTGGCCCGGCGCACGCTCGACCGCATCGACCTGAGCGGCGACGTGGACGTGGTCGCCGACGTCGCGGTGCCGCTTCCGGTCACGGTGATCGCCGAACTGCTCGGAATTCCTGAGGAAGTGCACAACGACTTCCGGCGCTGGTCAGATGCCGCGATCGCGGCGGGCGAGAACGACCCCAGCGCGATGCTCGAAACGATCGAGCTGTTCGAGTACCTCGGTTCGCACGTCGACGAGACCCGTGAACGCGGGGGTGACCACCTCGTTGCCCGGCTCGTCGAAGCCGACCTCGACGGGTACCGGCTCACCCGGGCCGAACTCCAGATGTTCTGCGTCACGCTGCTGGTTGCCGGCAACGAGACCACACGCCACCTGATCTCGGGCGGAGTGCGCGCCCTCGCCGACCATCCCGACCAGCTCGTGGCGTTGCGGGCGCGACCGGAGCTGATCCCCGGCGCGATCGAGGAAATGCTGCGCTGGACCACGCCGGTCCAAGCGTTCGCGCGCACCGCAGCCTCGGACCTGATGCTGCACGACCAACCGGTGCACGAGGGCGACTACCTGATCATGCTCTACGCGTCGGGTAACCGCGACGAGTCCGCGTTCGGACCGGCCGCCGGGGCATTCGACGCGCTGCGGCCCTCCGACCCTGCGCACGTCGCGTTCGGGTTCGGACAGCACTTGTGCCTGGGTGCGAGCTTGGCCCGCATCGAGGCGCGGGTGCTGTTCGAGGAGCTGCTGGCGCGCGTCGACGGCGTCGCTCTCGCCGGCGCCGGTCGGCCGACGCGGTCGACGATCATGCACGGGTGGATCGAGCTCCCGGTTCGCTTCTCACCCACGGTGTAAGGAGGAGCTATGCCGCGCCGTCTCGTCACCGAGATTCCCGGACCCCGCTCACGCGAACTGTGGGCCCGGCGTACGCAGGCCGTGCCCGCGGCGGTCGGTACGACGTTGCCGGTGTTCATGGTCGCCGGGCAGGGCGGCATGCTCGAAGATGTCGACGGCAATCTGCTGATCGACCTCGGCGCGGGCATCGCGGTGGTCAACGTCGGCCACGCCCACCCGCACGTCGTCAACGCGATCTCACGCCAGGCCGAGCACTTCCTGCACACGTGCTTCCAAGTGACGCCGTACGAGGGTTACGTCGCGGTGTGCGAAGCCCTGAATGCGCGCACGCCCGGCGAACACGAGAAGCGGTCGTTCCTCGTGAACTCCGGCGCGGAAGCCATCGAGAACACGGTGAAGATCGCGCGCGCGGTGACGGGCCGTCCGGCTGTGATCGCGTTCGACCAGGCGTTCCATGGGCGAACGTTGCTCGGCCTGACGCTCACCGCGAAGGTCGACCCGTACAAGAAGGGGTTCGGTCCGTACGCGCCCGAGGTGTACCGCGCGCCGTTCTCGTACCCGTTTCGTGGCACCGGCGGCCTCGACGAAACGCTGGCGTGGATCGAAGCGAGCGTCGACCCGGCCGAGGTCGCGTGCGTCGTCGTCGAACCGATCGCGGGCGAGGGCGGATTCGTCGTGCCCGAAGCCGGATGGCTACCCGGCATCGCGGACTGGTGCCGGCGCAACGGCGCGCTGTTCGTCGCCGACGAAGTGCAAACCGGTTTCGGTCGCACTGGCGCCTGGTTCGCGTGCGAGGACGAGCACCTCGTGCCCGACCTCGTCGCAACGGCCAAGGGTCTGGGCGCGGGCATGCCGATCGCGGGCGTCACGGGGCGAGCCGAGGTCATGGATGCGGTCCACGTCGGTGGTCTCGGCGGCACCTTCGGCGGCAACCCGATCTCGTGCGCGGCCGCGCTCGCGTCGATCGACGTCATCGAGAAGGAAGGCCTCGTCGAGCGCGCCCGCCACCTCGGCGACCAGATGCTCGCCCGCCTGCGCGACATCCAGTCGGCCACGAGCGGCGTCGGCGATGTGCGCGGCCGCGGCGCCATGGTGGCGATGGAACTCGTGCACCCCGACGGCGCCCCCGACGCGGCACGCGCGAAAGCAATCGCATCGGCGTGCCACGCCCAGGGCGTCGTGATCCTGACGGCCGGAACGTCAGGCAACGTCGTCCGCCTGCTGCCCCCACTCGTCCTCGACGACGCCACCCTCACCGAAGGCCTCGACGTCCTGAAGGATGCGTCGATAGCCCACACCTGATGTGGGCTATCGACGCATCCCTCGGGGTTAGTCGATGGCGCTCATGACGTGCTTGACGCGGGTGTAGTCATCGAGGCTGTACGTCGAGAGGTCTTTGCCGTAGCCGGAATGCTTGAAGCCGCCGTGCGGCATCTCCGCGACGAGCGGGATGTGGGTGTTCACCCACACGCATCCGAATTCGAGCGCGGCGGACATGCGCATCGCCGCGCTGTGGTCATGCGTCCACACGCTCGACGACAACCCGGCCTCGACGCCGTTCGCCTTCGCGAGCGCGTCGGCCTCGTCGGTGAAGCGCTGCACGGTGATGACGGGGCCGAAGATCTCCTGCTGGACGATCTCGTCGTCTTGCTCGACGCCCGCGACGATCGTCGGGTCGAAGAAGAACCCGGGTCCGTCCGGCGCGCCACCCCCGGCCACGACGGTCGCATGTGACGGGAGCCGGTCGAGGAACCCGCGCACCCGGTCGAGTTGGGCGGCGCTGTTGAGCGGTCCGATCTCGGATGCCGACGTTCCCGCGGCCTGCGCCGCGAGCGCGTCGACGAGCCGGTCGTACACGGCCGGGCCCGCGAGGACTCGTGTGGCGGCCGTGCAGTCCTGCCCGGCGTTGAAGAAGCCGGCCATCGCGATGCCTTCGGCGGCGGCGTCGATGTCGGCGTCGTCACACACGATCACGGGCGCGTTACCGCCGAGTTCGAGGTGGACGCGCTTGAGGTCGCTCGCGGCTGACGTCGCGACTTCGATGCCCGCGCGCACGCTGCCCGTCACCGACACGAGCCGGGGGACAGGGTGCGCGACGAGCGCGCGCCCAGTGTCGCGGTCACCGCAGACGACGTTGAACACGCCCGTGGGCAGGAACTCGGCCGCGAGTTCGGCGAGCATCACGGTCGTCTCGGGCGTCGTCTCCGCGGGCTTCAGTACGACCGCATTCCCGGCCGCGAGTGCGGGCGCGACTTTCCACACGGCCATCATCAGCGGGTAGTTCCAGGGGCTGACCTGCGCGCACACGCCGAGCGGTTCGCGCCGGACGTACGACGTGTGACCGGCCATGTACTCGCCCGCGCCGCGGCCCTCGAGCATGCGCGCCGCGCCCGCGAAGAAACGGATCTGGTCGACAGCGGGCGGGATCTCTTCCGACTCCATCAGGTCGCGCGGTTTTCCGGTGCTCTTGCACTCGGCGTCGATGAAGCGGTCGGCGTCCTTCTCGAGCGCGTCGGCGATGCGCAACAGCGCTCGGCCCCGATCGGACGGCGTCGCCTTCCGCCACTCGTCGAAGCCGGCGGACGCGGCGGTCATCGCGTCGTCGACATCCGCCGCGCCCGAGAGGGAGGCGTCGCCGTAGCCCTCGCCCGTGGTCGGGTCGATGAGGGTGGTCGTGGCGCCGTCGCGGGCGTCGACGAGCTTGCCGTTGACGAAGTTCTGCACGTGCGTCATCCCGTGGGCCTCCTGCCGGCCGTGGTCGCGGCCGAGGCTAGTATTCGTGGTCTACCTGCCCCAATATTGACGAGATCGTTGTGAAACAGGCTTCGAACGACGAAATCCACACTACCGATGTCCTGGTCGACGACCGGTCCCTCGACATCATCCGCCTGTTGCAAGCCGACGGGCGCCGGCCGTTCACCAGTATTGCCAAAGAAGTGGGTCTCTCGGAGGCTGCGGTCCGCCAGCGGGTACAGCGCCTCATCGACGCGGGCGTGATGCAGATCGTCGCGGTCACCGATCCGCTGCGGGTCGGGCTCAACCGCCAGGCGATGGTCGGCGTTCGTACCGAGGGCGACGTGCGCGACATCGCGGCCAAGCTCGCGGCGTCGGCCGAGATCGACTACGTGGTCATCTGTTCGGGCGCCTACGACATCCTCGTCGAGGTCGTCGCCCGCGACGACGAGCACCTGCTCGACGTCATCAACGGTCAGATTCGCTCGATCCCGGGTGTGCTCTCTACGGAGATGTTCTTGTACCTGCGGCTCGAAAAGCAGACCTACACCTGGGGGACCTGATGGCCGCATTGTCCGAATCGGCGCGGAGCCACTTGTGGATGCACTTCACGCGCTTGTCGTCGTACGAAAGCGGCGAAGTGCCGGTCATCGTGCGCGGCGACGGGCCGTGGGTGTTCGACGAGAAGGGCAAGCGCTACCTCGACGGCATGTCGGGGTTGTTCACGACGCAGATCGGCCACGGTCGTGAAGAACTGGCCGAGGCCGCCGCGAAGCAAATGCGCGAGATGGCGTACTTCCCGATCTGGAGTTACGCGCACCCGCGATCCATCGAACTCGCCGAGCGTCTCGCCGAACTGAGCCCGGGCGATCTCAACCACACCTTCTTCACGACCGGCGGCAGCGAAGCGGTCGAGTCGGCGTGGAAACTGGCGCGCCAGTACTTCCAAGCCATCGGACAACCCAACCGCTACAAAGTCATCAGCCGCTACGTCGCGTACCACGGCGCGACCCTCGGCGCCCTCTCGATCACCGGCGTGCCCGCGTTCAAGACGCCGTTCGAGCCGCTCGTGCCCGGCTCGATTCGCGTGCCGAACACGAACTCGTACCGGCCCGCGCCGATCGACCCCGCGGAGGCGATCGCGCTCGCGATCGAGATGGAGGGTCCCGAAACGGTGGCGGCCGTGTTCCTCGAGCCGGTGCAGAACGCCGGTGGCTGCTTCCCGCCCGAACCCGGCTACTTCGAGCGCGTGCGCGAGATCTGCGACGAAACCGGCGTGTTGCTCGTGTCCGACGAGGTCATCTGCGCGTTCGGCCGCCTTGGCCATTGGTTCGGCTCGGAGCGCTACGGCTACCAGCCCGACATCATCACGATGGCGAAGGGTATGACGTCGGGGTACTGCCCGATCGGTGGGATGATGGCCCGCGCCCACCTCATCGAGCCCTTCCGGCACGGCGACGCGACGTTCCTCCACGGCGTGACGTTCGGTGGCCACCCCGTCAGCAGTGCCGTCGCGCTGGCCAACCTCGAAGTGATGGAACGCGAAGGCATCAACGAGCACGTGCGCGCCAACGAAGGCGCGTTCCGCGCCCGGCTCGAAGGCCTGCGCGACCTTCCCATCGTCGGCGACGTGCGCGGTGCCGGGTACTTCTACGGCATCGAGCTCGTGAAGAATCGCGAGACGCGCGAGACGTTCAACGACGAAGAGAGCGAACGACTCCTGCGCGGTTACCTCTCGGGCGCATTGTTCGATGCGGGCCTGATCTGTCGGGCCGACGACCGCGGCGACCCGGTCGTGCAACTCGCGCCGCCATTGATCTGTGGCGAGGCAGAGTTCGACTTCATCGAACAGGTGCTGCGTTCGGTACTCACCGAGGCGTGGAAGCGCATCTAGGCGTCACCGCTCGTCGATCTTCCATTCCTCGCCTTTGGCGCGCAGCCGGTCGAGGAACGGCACCGCGTCGAAGGCTTCGGGACCGTGCACTCCGGTTCCCGACCATGCGCCGGTCGCGAGCATCTCGAGCGCGACGACCGCGTTGATGCCGGTTTGCCACACGACGGCTTGCACGCCGTGGCGCGCCATGGTCTCGGCGTTGTCGGACACGTGGTACAGGTACACCTCCCGCGGCCGGCCGTCGACACCGGTACCCGTGACCCACGTGCCGGCGCAGGCGCGCCCGCGCATGCGGTCACCCAACGACGCGGGGTCGGGGAGCACCGCGGCCACGAGATCGCGCGGCGCGACGTCGACGCCGCGCACGCGCACCGGTGTGGTGGATGCGAGCCCGGTCTTGTCGAGCATGCGCAGCACTTCGATGAACTCGGCACCGAGTCCGTACTTGAACGTCACCCGCCGGCACGACACATGGCGCGGAATGAGGATCACTTCCTCGTGCTCGACGTTCACGCACTCGGCCGGGCCGATGCCCTCGGGAAACACGAACGTCTCCGGTTCCGAGAACGGCGCGGTCGTGAATAGCCCGCGCTCGCGTTCCCAGATCAACGGCGGGTTCAAGCACTCCTCGATCGTGGTCCAGATCGAAAACGTCGGGGCGAAGTCGTAGCCGTCGATGACCAGGTCGTCGCCGTCGCGCACGCCGATCTCGTCGATGTCCGAGAACAGGTGATCGGCGGCATAGCGGGCGAACACGTCGGAGAGCCCGGGTTCGACACCCATGCCGACGAGTGCGAGCAGCCCCCGCTCCTGCCAGGCCGGGGCCGCCGCGAACTGCTCGGCCCCGAGCAACACGCCCGGTTCCTCGTGCGGACGCTCGGGGTGCGGCGAAGACAAGGTCATCGCCATATCGAGGTAGGTGCAGCCCGCCTCGAAGGATGCGCCGAAGATCGCCGGATTCAAGCGAGGGTCACACGCGTTGACGACCACGTCGATCTGTTTCGCCCGAGCCAGTGCGACGATCGCATCGGGATCGGATGCGTCGAGCCCAAGGGCCTCGAATCTGTCGTCGTTCGTTCGTGCGACCGCCGCTGCGGCCCGCTCCGGGTCGAGATCGGTGACGACGACGTCAGCGACGACGTCAGACTCCGAACACCCACGCGCGATCGCCGCGCCGACACCGCCTGCACCCACGACGAGCACCCGCATGTTCGACAAGCTACGCGGTAGACCCGGTAGTAGGGTCCGCGCCGATTCCGGGACGAGAGGGGTGACGGTTGACGCTGCCGGAGGCGGAGCGAGACGACGTCATTGCCTTGGAGCACGTCTCGAAGCGGTTCCGTGGGTTCGTCGCGGTCGAGGAAGCCCACTTCACGATCTGCCGGGGCGAGTTCTTCGCGATGCTCGGCCCGTCGGGCTGCGGCAAGACGACGACGCTGCGCATGATCGCGGGTTTCGAAACGCCGACCACAGGCGTGATTCGTCTCGACGGCCAAGACGTGTCACACGTCCCGCCGTACCTGCGCAATGTCAACACCGTGTTCCAGCAGTACGCGCTGTTCCCGCACATGTCGGTGCGCGACAACGTGGCGTTTGGGCCCCGTAGCTTGAAACTCCCGGCGGCCGAGGTGAAACGTCGAGTCGACGAGATCCTCGAAGTCGTGCGTCTGCACGACTTCGCCCGGCGCAAACCGGCGCAGCTGTCGGGCGGCCAACAACAGCGCGTTGCACTCGCCCGGGCGCTCGTCAACCAGCCGAGCGCCCTTCTGCTCGACGAACCCCTCGGCGCTCTCGACCTCAAGCTGCGCCAAGCAATGCAGTTCGAGTTGAAGCGCATCCAGCGCGAGGTCGGCATCACGTTCGTGTTCGTCACGCACGACCAAGAAGAGGCGCTCACGATGAGCGACCGCATTGCCGTGATGAGCAACGGCCTGGTCGAGCAGATCGGAACGCCCGAAGAGATCTACCACGAGCCCGCGACGACGTTCGTCGCCGGCTTTATCGGCAGCGCCAACATGATCGCGACGCGTGTGAAGACGCGCGATGGAAACGACGCGGTCGTCGAGGTCGGTGGTCGGACGATGTGCGTGCCGGTAGCCGCGGCAACCGCAGATCTCGGGCCCGGTGACTTCGCGACGCTGATGATCCGTCCCGAACGACTGCGCGTGGTGCCCGACGAACCGGTAAACGGCGACATCGCGTTGCCAGGCACCATCGTCGACCTGACCTTCCAAGGCCCAGTGGTGCGGGTGACACTCGCAACCGCGGGCGGCGGCGAGTTGACCGCCCATGTCGACGACGGGGCGCTTGCGGCACTTCGACCCGGCGCCGCGGTGTGGGCCACCTGGGAGTCGCGCGCGGCCCGGCTGCTGCGCGGCGCGGGAGAGTCGGAAGCGATAGTTCAGTGAACGTGACGAATCGACTGGGGCTGACATGAATCGACGTATTCGCAGGCAACAGGTGCGACGCAATCTGTCGCGTCGCCAGTTCATCGGGCGAGGCGCCGCGTTCGCGGGCGCGGTCGCGCTCGGTCCGACGATCCTCGCGGCCTGTGGCGGAGACGATGACGACGACGCCGCTGGCGGTAGTGGCGGTGGCGGTGGGAACTCGTTGCACGTCGACAACTGGCCGCTGTACCTCGACGAAGAGTCGGCGGCCCTGTTCGAGGAGCAGACAGGGATCTCGCTCACGTACACGACGGTCGTCAACGACAACAACGAGTACTTCGCGACGATCCAGCCGTCGCTGTCGAGTGGCGACAAGGTCGACGCCGACATCTTCGTGCTCACCGGCTGGATGGCGAAGCGACTCATCGACCTCGGGTGGGTCGACGAACTCCCGATCGCCGATGTCCCGAACGCGAAGAACCTCGTCGACAGCCTCGTGAACCCCGCGTGGGACCCGACCGGCAAGTTCTCGCTGCCGTGGCAGTCGGGACTCACGGGGATCGCGTACAACCGCGCTGCGGCCGGGCGCGAGCTCATGAGTGTGGAAGATCTCTTCGACCCCGAGTTCCGCGGCAAGATCGGGTTCCTACTGGAGATGAACGACTCGCTCGGTCTCGTGCTCCGCGCCGACGGTGTCGACCCCGAGAACGTCACATTCGAACAGGCGGGGCCCGCGTTCGATCGCGTCGAGGCCGCCGTCGCCGACGGTCAGATCCGCCAGTTCACGGGCAACGACTACCAAGACGATCTCATCGCCGGAAACTTCGTGGCGTGCGTGAGTTGGTCGGGCGATGTCGGGCAACTCGCGCTCGACGAACCCGACCTCGCGTTCGTGATTCCCGACGAAGGCGGGATGATCTGGTCCGACACGATGCTGATGCCGAAGGGCACGGAAAACATCGAAGCCGTCGCCGAGTGGATGAACTTCTGCTACGACCCGGTCAACGCGGCCCGCATCGCAGCGTACCTCGGCTTCCTCAGCCCGGTGCAAGGCGTGCAGGAGGAACTGCGGAAGTCGGAGGACACCGCGGCGCTGGCCGACAGCGAAGTGATGTTCCCGCCGCCGACTGCCGACGTTCTCGCGTTCAACCCGAACCTCGACGAAGAGGAGCGCGCGCTGTTCGACGACCGGTGGGCCGAGATCACAACGGGCTAGCCATAACAATGGCGAAGGAGACCGACGACCGCACGCAGCGCCGCGGCGGCTGGGTGCCCTACGGGCTGCTCAGTCCGGGCGTCGTGTGGCTCGCGTTGTTCTTTCTCGTCCCGTTGCTCACGCTCGTACGCGTCTCGCTCTCGACCCAAGAAAGCCGCTTCGAGCAGAAGTTCAGCTTCACGTGGGAGTTCAAGAACTACTCCGACGTGCTCTCGGAGTTCGGCGACATCTTCCTCCGGTCGTTCGGGTACGCCGGCATTGCAACTGTGCTGTGCATCGCCATCGGCTACCCGATGGCGTACTTCATCGCGTTTCGCGGCGGCCGCTACCGCAACCTGCTTCTCGGCCTGGTCGTGGTGCCGTTCTTCACCTCGTATCTCGTGCGAACCATCGCGTGGGTTTCGATCATGGGCGACGAAGGGCCGTTCCTCGACCTGATCCGCGCGCTTGCGCTCGACGGTGCATTGGACGGGATCGGCATTACCGACAACGGTCGCCTGCTTGCCACCGAATGGGCCGTGATCGGCGGTCTCACCTACAACTTCCTGCCCTTCATGGTGCTGCCGATCTACGTATCGCTCGAGAAGATCGACGTCGCACTTGTCGAGGCGGCCAAGGACCTGTACTCGGGGGCGGCGAGATCGTTCCGCAAAGTTACGCTTCCGATGTCGCTGCCCGGGGTGTTCGCGGGGACGTTGCTCACGTTCATCCCTGCGTCGGGCGACTTCATCAACGCCGAGTTCCTCGGCGGGCCGAAGAACACGATGATCGGCAACGTCGTGCAGCAGCAGTTCCTCGTGCAGAACCGGTACACGAGCGCGGCCGCGATCTCCCTCATCCTGATGGTCATCATCACGGCCGGTGTGCTCGTGTACGCCAAGGTGCTCGGCACCGAGGACCTCACATGACGGCGGCGGTGATTCAACGGCGCGCCGCACCGCGCTGGTTGCGCCGGCTCGGCTCGTGGACGCTCAACCTGGTCGCGATCGGTGGGTTCGTCTATCTGTTCGCGCCGATCTTGGTCACGGTGCTGTACAGCTTCAACAAGCCGCGCGGGAAGTTCAACCTGGTATGGCAGGAGTTCACGCTCGACAACTGGGCCGATCCATTCGCACAGGCTGACCTGACCGACGCGTTCGTCAAGAGTCTCCAGATTGCGGCGATCGCGACCGTGATCGCGACGATCATCGGCACGCTGATGGCGCTGGCGTTGAGCCGCTACCGCTTCATGGGCTCGCCGATCGTGAACCTGTTGCTGATCCTGCCGCTCACGACGCCCGAGATCGTGATGGGCGCGTCGCTGCTCAACCTCTTCGTCGACCCACCGTTGTTCGGGAACAGCGTCGACCGCGGGTTCCGCACGATTCTCATCGCGCACATCCTGTTCTGCGTCAGCTTCGTCGCGCTTACCGTCAAGGCGCGCGTGCGCGGCTTCGACTGGTCGCTCGAGGACGCGGCCATGGACCTCGGTGCTCGGCCGAGGCGGGTCTTTTTCCGGGTGACGTTGCCGCTCATCACGCCGGGAGTTCTGGCCGCTGCGCTCCTGTCGTTCTCGTTGTCGATCGACGACTACATCATCACGCTGTTCGTGCGGGGCAGCGTCGAGACGTTCCCGCTGTTCCTCGCCGGCGCGATCGAACGCGGCATCTCGCCGCAGATCAACGTGCTTGCGTCGATGGTGTTGATCGTCAGCGTCGGGTTGTTGCTCGCGGGCACAGCCTTCGGTCGTCGCGAAGGGCGGGTCACGCCTCCTTCGTGATGAGCCGCACTGCGGTGATCACGGCCTCTTCACCGGGCGGTATGCAAGGCTCACAAGACCGACGGATGGGGCGGGGAGCCAGTTGCCGGACGCTATCCGAACGTAGTGCCGTCGAGAAGCTCGCGCGTGCCGTCGGCATGGCCGGCGTGGTGCGCGGTTTCCTCGATGAGGTGCAGCACTGCCCGAGCGACCGCATCGAGTCCCCGGAACACCCCCGCACGAGCGTGAACTCAACCGCGAGATCGTGCCGAGCGGCAATTCGTGTGCCATCGGATCCCCCTACAGCCGAGTGAAGGGCACACGAATGCCCAAGGCGAGGGAAGAAGGCGGGGAAGGTGGTACGCCCCCCGGGACTCGAACCCGGAACCTGCAGATTAAGAGTCTGATGCTCTAACCAATTGAGCTAGGGGCGCGCGCTGGCGAAGGGGCGAGCTTAGTGTGGGGCGCATGGATGTCGCGATGAGCGGGGCGGGCGGTCTGATCGGCTCTGCGCTTGCCGAATCGTTGCGGGCCGACGGCCACCGTGTGATCCGGCTGCGGCGGGGTGCGGTCACCCACGAGGACCAGATCGGTTGGGATCCCGAGTCGGGCCGCATCGACGCGCCGTCGCTCGAAGGCCTCGACGCGGTCGTCCACCTCGCGGGGGAGGGTATCGGCGAGAAGAAATGGAGTGACGAACAGAAGCGCCGCATTCTCGACAGTCGCGTGCGGGGCACGGCCACGCTCGCCGGCGCGATCGCGAGTCGCGAACTCAAACCGGGCGTGTTCGTCTCCGGATCGGCCATCGGCGTGTACGGCAACCGGGGCGACGAAGTGCTCACCGAGGAAAGTGAGCCGGGCGACGACTTCCTCTCCGGCGTCTGCACCGCGTGGGAGGCCGAAACGCAGACCGCCGTCGACGCGGGTGTGCGGACGGTGATCATCCGTACGGGGATCGTGCTCGCCGCGGACGGCGGTGCACTGGCACGCATGCTGTTGCCGTTCCGCCTCGGGCTCGGCGGGCGTATCGGTTCGGGCAAGCAGTGGATGTCGTGGATCGCGCTCGCCGACGAAGTCGCCGCGATCCGCCACACGATCGACACGGTGTCACTTTCTGGCCCCGTCAACCTCACTGCACCGACGCCGGTCACGAACGCCGACTTCGTCCACACGCTCGGCCGGGCGCTCCATCGCCCCACCGTGTTGCCAACGCCGCTGTTCCCGCTCAAGGCCCGCTACGGCGCCGAACTGGTCGAGTCGCTCCTGCTCTCCAGCCAGCGGGTGATGCCTACCCGGCTCGAGGCGACCGGGTTTTCGTTCCGCCACTCGACGCTCGAAAGTGCGTTGGACGCGGTGACGGCGCGGGCCTGAGCCCGCGCCGTCGGAGGGTGACTGACGGGATTCGAACCCGCGACCTCCGGGACCACAACCAGGCGCTCTAACCAACTGAGCTACAGCCACCAGGAGCAAACGATTGTAGTCGGTCCCGATTGGGGGGCTCCCGACAAGTAGCGTGTTGCGCCTTGCGCCCGGTCGAGGAGGTGAAGGTGGAGCAGACGCCGGTAGGACGTCATGCGATCTGCGAGTTTTGGGGTGCGCAGCATCTCGACTCGGTCGAAGTCGCGGAACACGCGCTGCGCGCCGCCGCCGTAGCCGGGAACGTCACCCTCATCGAGGTGTTCGTGCACCAGTTCTCGCCGCACGGCGTCTCGGGCGTGGCCGTCATCGCCGAGAGCCATCTCGCGATCCACACGTGGCCCGAACACGAGTACATGGCCGCCGACTTCTTCACCTGCGGCGACACCGCCGATCTCGACGCGGTCATCGACTCGCTCCGTAACGCGTTCGAGGCCGAGCGCGTCGCATGCCGGTTCCTCGAACGCGGCGGCCCGATCGATCGTTTCGAGGAAGCGGAGCCGTTCTCCGCGTCGCATGCGTCGTACGACGTCGTGCAGGTGTTGGAGGAGCGGCGCACGCAGTACCAGGACTTGATGCTGTTCGAGTCGCCGCGCCTCGGTCGCGTGATGGCGCTCGACGGCATCGTGCAAATGACCGACCTCGACACGTACGTGTACCACGAGATGCTCGCGCATCCCGCGCTGCATGCCCACCCGAACCCGCGCGACGTCGCGGTGGTCGGAGGCGGCGACGTGCACCTGGTCGCCGAGGTGTTGAAGCACCCCGGCATCGAGCGGGTGTACCTGCTCGAACTCGATGAAGAAGTCGTCAACGTTTCTCGCAAGCACTACGAGGTCGCCCGCACCGCGCTCAACGACCCTCGTGTCGAAGTGCGCACCGGCGACGCGTTCGAATCCATCGCCGAGCTGTCCGGCCGGCTCGACGCGATCCTCGTCGACCTCACCGACCCGATCGGGCCCGCCGCCCGGCTCTTCGAAGACGACTTCTACGCCATGTGCGAGGCCGCCTTGCGCGAAGACGGGTTCCTCGTGGCGCAAACCGAGTCGATCCACTTCCATCCGGACACGGTTCGCAACTGCTTCACCGCGCTGGCGAACCGGTTCGCGCACGCCGACCTGTTGTGGGGCGCCATCGCGACGTATCCCGGCGCGTTCTGGACGTTCGGCATCGCGTCGAAATCGCTCGACCCGCGTGTCGTGCGCCGGCGCCCCGATGTGACGTCGCGGCTCTACCACGTCGACGCGCACGAGTGGCACTTCGTTCCGCCCGTCGTCCGCCGGCAGTTACTTGGCGTCTAACCAGATCGTCAAAGTCGCGACGTTCAACGCGCGTCACGGCGCGGGACCGTTCGGCATCGGGTTGAATCGCCATCTGGTCGCGACCTGCCGGACGCTCGACGCCGACATCCTCGCGCTGCAAGAGGTAGACCAGCGCGTGATCCGCTCGTGGTTCGTCGACCAGCCTGCGCTGATCGGCCGCCGCCTCGGTCAACAGGTGGCGACCGCGCGCGCCAAACGCACGCCCGTCGGCGGCTGGCAGTGCAACGCGATCTGCGCGCGCGGCCCGCTGACCGAGGTCGAGATCGTCCCGTTGCCGGGCGGCCCGGACGACGAAGAGCGGGTCGTGCTCCTGGCCACGGTCAACCTGCCCGGCGCCGTGCTCTCGGTCGCGTGCACCCACCTGCAACACCGCGGCGGGGCACCCGCGCAGCTCACCGCCGCGCTCGACGCGCTCGCGACGCGGCCACAGCCCCGCATCATCGCGGGTGACTTCAACCTCGGTGCCGACGTCGTGGAACCCGAGTTGTCCCGCCGCGGCTACCGACCGGCGGAGACGGGCCCGACGTTTCCGGCGACCAACCCGCGCACCCGCATCGACTGGATCGCGGTCGAAGGCGACCTCGAGATCGTGCGCACGTCGGTGCCGCAGCCACTCATCAGCGACCACCGGCCCGTGGTGGCCGACGTGGAAGTGGTCGTCGAGCCGTAACCCGTCGTATCGTCGGGGCGTGCCGTACGCCCCGCGCCCCATGCATGATGCCGACTCCCACATCATGGAGGAGCCGGACTGGCTCCACCCGTACCTCGATGCGGCGACCCGGGAACGGTTTCCCTACGTGTGGTCGCTGGGTGACGACGAACCCGACCGCCAGCTCGACCGGGCGCGCCAGTTACACGTCGACGCCGCCTACCGCGCCGACGACGAGTCGCAGCTCATGCTCCGCAAGAACATGGCGGCGACCGGTTCGTTCCTCAACGCCGACCGACCCTTGGCCCTCGACCTCCTCGGGTTCGCGAGCCAGCTCGTGTTCGACACGTTCACCAGTCCGCACGTGTTGCGGTTCGATCGCGACGGCGACGTCGAGCTTGCCATTGCGCTCGCGCGTGCGCAGCGGCGCGCGGTCCTCGACTGGTGCTCGGTCGACCCGCGACTGCTTCCCGTCGTCGTGCTCCCCGTCGGCGACATGGACGCCGCGGCCGCACTCACGCGTGAAGCGATCGACGGCGGCGCCGCGGCGATATGGATCGGGCAGTACCCGACGCCGACCCACTCGCCGAGCCACCTCGGTCTCGACCCGGTGTGGGCGATGTGCGCGGAGGCCGGCGTGCCCGTCGTGCTGCACGTCGCGGGTGCGGGTGCCAACGTGATGTCACCCGCGTTCTTCGAGAACGGTCGTGCGCCCGTCCCCGATTTTCACGGTGGCGACACGAACTTCAAGTCGGTCGACTACATGTCGATCCCGCTGCCCGTCATGCAGACCTTGAACGCGTTGATCATCGACGGCGTGCTCCAAGCGCATCCCGAGCTCCGCATCGGTGTCATCGAGCTCGGCGCGTCGTGGGTACCGGGTTGGATGCGGATGCTCGACTCCGCGCACGAGGCGTTCCGGAAGAACGAGGACCGGCTCCGGCAGATGGAGATGAAGCCGAGCGAGTACGTCCAACGCCAGGTGCGGGCGACGCCCTACCCGCACGAAGACACCGGGTGGACGATCGCCAACGCCGGTCCCGAGGTCTGCCTGTTCTCGTCCGACTTTCCGCACGTCGAGGGCGGGCGCAACCCGCTCGGTCGCTTCGAGCGCAGCATGGACGCCGCCGCGATCGACGCCGACGCGCGTTCCCGGTTCTACTGGGAGAACTTCGTCGACCTGCTCGGCCCGGTGCTCGCCCGGCGCGGCGTCGCGACCGTCGCGTAGGT
>JAWXCJ010000232.1:0-4649 GCA_034408875.1 Actinomycetota bacterium | reverse complement strand
CGACGCGGCGTACGGCGACGTGACGCGGTCGGAAACCGACGCGGTCGTGACGGCCGCGGGCCCGACGCTCGTGCTTGGGCGGCAGTACACCTCGGATGACGAGTTCGACTCGGGCTGTCAGAACCCGGAGAACTGGACGAACGGTGCGCTTTCGTTTGTAGACGACAGCGAGCCGGGGTCGCTCCGCATCGCCGGAAGCGCTCTTCAGACGATCACGGTCGACATCGCCGGGGGCGGGAGTGGCCCGTGGCCGCTGCCGGGTCCGACCTCACGCGTGCTGATCCAGACCTCGGCCACCGTCGGCGGAAGCTCGGTGAACGTCTGGCGGATCACGGATCCCGGCCGGACGACGACCGACTACTACCGAACTTCGGGCGCGATGGATCCGGAACTTGTGGCGCTGGACGGCCTGCTGCTCCAGACGCAGGATCCCTCGGGCAACCTTCACTTCTACGACTACGCGTTCTATGGCATCGAGAATCCCGTGCCGCGGCTGCGCCGGATCTTCGTCAACGGCACTCCGCAGTCCCTGAGCCTCGGAACGCCGCCGGATGCCTTGGTCGAGTTCGGCTGGATCCAAGATGGCGATGACACGGGGCGCCTCGAGCGCATGGACGTGTTCCGGTTCGTCGGCGAGGGCAAGGTGCTCGTGCAGCGGGTCGCCTACACCTACTTCGACGACGCAGTGCACCACGCCGATGTGGGCACGTCCGGCGACCTCGTGCAGGTCGTCGTGTCGGAGCGGCTCGATCCGGTGGTCGGCGCGGGCGGCGCGACGCCCTTCGGCGTTGAGTCCTGGCGACGTCGGGTCACTCAGTACCGGTATCACGGCGGCGGCGAAGGCGCATCGGCGGGTGTGACGGGGCGATACACCTGGGCCGGGGGAGCCCACCAGATCAAGCTGGTGATCGAACCCGAGCAGTTCGAGTACCTCGCACAGCGGCTGGTGGCGCAGGGAGACGGCCCGGGCGGACTTCCCGTCTACGACGTCGACCAGCTCGCGCCCGTGGCGCTTGGGATGGCCGATGGCGACCTCGTCTGGGCGAACGACGCCGACGGCGATGGGGAGGTCACTTCGGTCGAGGAGGCGCCGCTGGTCGATTTCGCGACGATGGTCGCGGCGACCTACGAGACTTTCGGGGGGCATCGGATCCTCACCGTCTCCTCGACGAGCGGCGGCGGATGCGGGACCTGCGGCGCTGCCGGCACCCAGGGCAGCCTGCTCGTGTACGACTACGTCGACCGCGACAGCGACCCCTCCGTCGCCGAGACGGTCAAGATCGAGCAGAGGCTGCGCAACCTCGCCGGGACGTCGCCCGTCTTCGAGACCACGCCTTACCGCACCTACTGGCTGGAGTACGACCGTCCTGCGGGAGCGGGTGACGTGCCCTATCTGCGCTCGAGTGCCGTACAGGAGCAGGGCGGCGCGAGCCGGCGCTGGGTGACGCTCTACCAGCATGACCCCTCGACGCGAACGCTGCTGGCCGAGTACACGCCTGCGGCGGTGAGCGCGTACACGCCGGGAACGGCGATGGCGGCGCCGAGCTACACCATCGCCACGAGCGGACTGGTCCTCGTCTCCGGCTGGACGGCCGACAACCGTCTGGCCCGGCGCGAGGTAAGCGACGGCCAGCCGACGTTCACCGGCACGGCCTGCACCGACTGCGTGCTGGTGGAGGAGACGATCTACGGCGACGGCACCGGGAACACGCGCAAGCACCTCTCCAACGAGATGCGGCGGTACCGCAAGGATCCGGATGCGGTCGACTTCGACTCGAGCACGGACGTCGAGACGACGAAGTACACCTACGCCTTCCACGGCGGCAGCGGCGACGATGTCGCTTGGATCAAGACCGAGGTCGAGGCGGAGCTCGTCGCGGAGAACGGCCCGGGCACGCCCGCGTGGTACGCCTCGTACGACATCTTCGACGATCGCGGCGACAACGTCTGGAGCGTCGCGGCGGACGGGGCGATCACGGCAAGAGAGTTCGAGAGCGGCAACGCCGGGCAGCTTCTGAAGGTCGTCCGCAACGCTCCGAACACGCTGCCATCGACGATCGCGGGACTGAGCACGACCGGCTTCGGTCGCAACTCCGACGGCGGCGCACTGGAGACTCGGTACGCGCGGGATCTCATGGGCCGGGTCCGCGAGACGATCCAGCCAGGCGACGTGAGCACATACACGCTCCGGAACTCCTTCAGCCACCCCGACCGGCCCGGCATCCGCTACTCCTGCGACGTGACGCTTCCGCCGGTCGTCGACGCCGCGACCGGGCAGTATGGCGGTCCTGCCTCGGTGACGTGGTACACGGCAGCGGGACAGATGTTCGCGGCAAGCGGCTACCGGCCGGGCATCGGCGGCTACCAGTTCGCGGCGCCGGCCGCCTCCCAAGCGGGCTGGCCCATTCTCGTCTCCGGCTACATGCTTGCCGAGGAGCTCTCTCGCCGCATCGTGCGGCACGACGTGGCCGGACAGGTCAAGGCGGTGATGGAGTGGAACGCGCTCACCGGACCGCTCCCGGTGGATCCGCAGGAGGAACCGGAGGACCTCCTCGACGGCCCGAACAACGGCGTTCACGTCACGCTCTTCGGGCAGGACCGGTTGGGTCGGCCCTTCTGGACGATCAACGCCAACGGCACGGCGGAGCGCCTGAGCTATGACGTGCTCGACCGCGTGGTCGCGACGGAGGTCGGCCTCGCCGACATCGGCGACTGGGTGCCCGACGACGCGACGATGAAGTTCGTCGCACGGAGCTACTACGACTCGGGGACCTCGACGACCGCAGGCGTCGGCAACGGCAACCTGACGCGGATCGATCAGGTGGTCTCGGGCAGCGGGATGTCGGAGGTCGTCAGGTCGACGATCCTGAAGTACGACTGGCGCGACCGCCGGTACAGCGCGGTCAACCCGCTGCCGCCTCACGACTGGACGGAGTTCGACAACCTCGACCGGGTGGTCAGGCACGCGGTGTTCACGGCCGAGCCGACGGCGATCAATGCTCCGCTCGACAGCGGCGCCGATTTTCGTGGCCGCTACGCGGAGACGAGCTACAGCCAGCGCGGGCTCGTCTACCGCCGGTCTATCGCCACCAACCCGAAGTCGTCGAGCCCGACATTCATCGAGTCGCACACGTGGTTCGACCAGGTCGGCCGGTCGGTCGGCGCGTGGGGTCCCAACGGACCGATGCAGAAGATGTCCTACGACGGCCTCGGTCGTCCGAAGATCGTCTACCTGAGCGATCGTCGCAGCGACCCGCTTCCGGGGGCCTCGGGGAACTTCGCGGCGGTCTTCAATCTCTCGACGCACGCCACCAACGTCTCCGACGACGTCGTGCTGGAGCAGTCGAGCAGCCGATACGTCACCGGGCGGGGCGTGATGGATTTCTCGACGCGTCGCGTCCGCACGCACGACGCGACGACCTCCGACGTCGGCGCCCTCGACTCCGGGGGCTATCCGTCGAGCAAGGTGATCACGACCTACTCCGGCGCCTGGTACGACGCCGCGAACCGCGCAATCCGACAGGCGGAGTACGGCAGCAACGCCACCGGCTTCCAGTCGGGCGGATCGGCGCCGTCGATCGTCCAGTCGGCTCCTCCCGCGTCGAATGCGGCCGACGCGACCAAGCTTGTGACCGAGACCAGCTACGACGCGCGGGGGCTAGTGGACACGGTCACCGACCCGATGAGCCGGATGACGAAGTTCCATCACGACGCCCTCGGTCGGCGGATCATGGTGATCGAGAACTTCGATCCGTCGAATCCGGTTGAGTTCGTGTGGGAGGGGCCGCTGGACCAAGTCGCCGATGTCCTGATGAGGCGATGGAAGATCGTGTCGGGTCTGGACATCGATCACCCCGATCGCAATCGCGCCACCAGCTTCGTCTACGACGGCCTCGGCAACGTGGTCCGACAGGCGGCGTACTTGGTGGAGCTCGAGTCCGATTTCGGCGATCCGCCAACGTTCACGCCGGTGACCCGCATGCAGGAGACGGCGTACCTGTACGACTCGGGCCGCCGATTCAACGGCGAGATTGAGTCCAACGACCTGCTCGCGGAGATCCACTACCCCGACTCGCAGAGGCAGGTGCTCGGCCCGCCCACGGAGCCGCAGCCCGTGCGGTTCGAGTACAACCGGCAGAGCGAGGTCGTCGAGACGTGGGACGCCAACGTCACGCAGCACGTCTACACGCGCGACGCGTTGGGACGCGTGACGCTCGACAAGGCGACCGTCTCGACGTCCATCTCGGCCTTCCAGATCGACGACACCGTCGACGCCATCGCCAGCGAGTTCGACACGCTCGGACGCCTGAGGACGAGCCGCTCGTACACGCAGCACGGCACGGGCGGGCAGGCGGTGGTCAACGCCGTGCAGTTCGGCTACGACGACCTCTGGCAGGTCGCGAGCGCGACGCAGCAGCCCGACGGCGACATCTCCGGCGGCTCGGATTCGGTCGGCATCGACTACGACATCCAGCCGGTGGCGAGCGGCAACCGCAGCCGGCGCACGGTGCTGTCCTATCCCGACGGGTGGGAACTGGAGGCGGCCTACGGCGCGTCGGGCTCAATCAACGACCGGATCAGCCGCGTCGGCAGCCTACTCGAAGAGGGCACATCGAACGGATACGTCGACTACTCCTACGTCGGCGTCG
>JAWXCJ010000231.1:0-8007 GCA_034408875.1 Actinomycetota bacterium | reverse complement strand
TGGCCGACGAGCACCGTCGACACGTTCTGCTCCTTCGCGAGCCGAACGAGACGCTGGGCCGCGTCGCGCACCTGGCTGACGGAGCCCGGCGCGCCGGGCGAGTCGGGGTCGTGCACGGTTTGGATCGAGTCGACGGCCAGGATGTCGGGCGCGACGTCGGCAACGTGCGCGACGATCGCCGGAAGCGACGTCTCGGCAACGAGGAGCAGGTCTGGAGTTACGACGCCGAGCCGGTCGGCCCGCATGCGGACCTGAGCGGGCGACTCCTCGGCGCACACGAGCAGACAGCGCGCGCCGGCGGCGGCCATCGCGCCGAGCGCCTGGAGCAACAGCGTGCTCTTGCCCACGCCCGGCTCGCCGCCGATCAGCGTGACCGAGCCGGGGACCAGCCCGCCGGCGAGCACCCGGTCGAGTTCGGGCAGGAGCGTCGGCCGGCGGGGCATTCCCGTCGTGTCGACGTCGGCCAGCGGTACGGGCCGCGCCGTCGCGCCGGCTCCAGAGGCCGAGCTGGGGGCGTCGAGGCCGCCCCAGGAGCCGCAGTCGGGGCACTTGCCCAACCACTTCGTGGTTTCGTAGCCACAATCCTGGCACCGGAAGCGAACAGACGTTCGAGTCATGGCGCACAACGTACAACGCCCGAGAGACAGCTTGGTGGAGCGGCGACCGGAGGAGGGACGGCCAGGGAGCTCGCCGGAGTCCCGCGCGTCACGCGGCTTTGCACGCCAAACCGTGTGCGAGGGCGACAAGGGAAGGTGTGACACGATCCGCGGATGCCCCTGCAGGCGATTGCATTCGACCTCGACGACACGCTGACCGACTGGTGGACGGGCATCGAGCGGGCGGCGGCCGCCGTCGGCGATCCGACGATCCTCGACCGGGTCCGAGAGCAGACGTGGCTCCGGCGGGACGGCGTGGTCATCAACCGCCACCACTGGCGGCTCCAACACGAGCCCGATGCGTTCATGGCCGCCGACCTGGTCGATCCGTTCCTGGCTGCGCTCGACCCGCCGCTCTTCGACGACGTCACGCCCGCGTTCGCGGCCCTCGCGCCCGCTGTGCGACTCGCGCTGCTCACGAACAATCCCTACGGCGCGCGGGTGCTCGAGCGGCACGGGCTCCACACCGAGGTCTTCGACTGCATCGTCGTGGCCGACCCCGCGTGCCGCAAGCCCGACCCGCGCGCGTTCGCACCGTTGACAGAGCAACTCGGATTCGCGCCGTCAGCGATCGCGTACGTGGGCGACAGTGTCAGCGCCGATGTCGAAGGCGCGCTCGAAGTCGGCCTGGTACCCGTGTGGCTCGACCGGTGGAACGACCCGTGGTCACCACCCGACGGCGTCGTGCGCATCGGATCACTCGCCGAGTTGGCAGAGCTGACTCAGAAGTAGCGGCGGTACCCCGTCGCGCTCGGCTCGAACCCGACCGCCTCGTAGAACGCGTGCGCTTCGACGCGATGCGGGACGTACCGTCGCCGTGCCCGTCAGTATGCTGCGCCATGCTCGTTGTCGGGTTCGATTTGGACATGACGCTGGTCGACTCCCGGCCCGGCATTCGTGCGAGCTTCGAAGCGCTCTCTGCCGAAACCGGCGTGCCGGTCGACGTCGAAGCCGTGCTCGCGCGCATCGGACCGAAGCTGGAAACGGAGCTGGCGTACTGGTTCCCGGCCGACGCCATCGCCGATGCCGCGGTCGCGTATCGGCGGCACTACTGGGACCTCTGCGTCACGGGCACCGAACTGCTGCCCGGCGCGCGCTCCGCCGTCGACGCGATCCGAGCGGGTGGGGGCAACGTGATCGTCGTCACTGCCAAGGCCGAGCCCCACGCCCGCCGGTGCCTCGACGCGGTCGGTCTCGCGATCGACGACGTCGCGGGGCATGTGCATGGCGAAGAGAAGGCGGTCGCACTCACGGCCGCCGGTGCTCGCGTGTACGTCGGTGACACGACGGCCGATATCGCGGCGGCGATCGGCGCGCACGCCGTCGCGGTCGGCGTGACAACCGGACCGCACGCGCGCGCCGATCTCGAAGCGGCCGGCGCCGATGTCGTGCTCGCGACGCTCGAGGCCTTCCCCGCCTGGTTGGAGCAACTCCCGCCTACATGAGCGGCGTGCGATCGACGGTCTCGCCGTCGGCTTCTCGCGCGCGCGTCCGACGCGAGCTGGCACTCGCCGCGAGATAGAGCAGCAGGCCAAGGAACAACAGGATGCCCGCGATCACCACCGCGACCGCGCGGTCGCCATTGAAGTCCGAGCCGGCCGCCGCGACCGACTGGCGCTGACCGGGCGCGAGTTCGGCGGCCGTCACCGTTTCGTCCGGCGCTTCCATCGTGACGTTCACGCGCAACGAGTCGCGCAACTCCGCCTCGAGCTGTTGGTCGAGCGTCGCGACGTCGAGCCCGGCCGCCTGGAGCGACGCGACCAACTCCTCATCGTCGAGCAGACGGGCCCCAACCTCGCGCATGTCGACATCGACCGACACCTCGTCGCGCGACCGGAACAGCCCCCGTTCGCGCACGACCTTGACGTCGCCGAACACGGCGCCACCGTCGAGTTCGCTCAGTCGCCGGCGCAACTCGGCTTCGTTCGCGAACTCATGAGCAAGTTCGAGCGACGCGCTCCCGTCGTCGCCGCGCTGCCACGCCGACACTTCCCACCCCGCGTCGGCAAAGCCGTCGAGCCGGATCGCGCCGGCGAGCGTGCGGCCGTCGGCCTCGGTCCGCTGAACTGCCTCGGCGTCGAGCGTGACCTCGGCCGATGCCGTCCCGGTGCCGTCGTCGCGCAGCACGACGTGGACGCTCACGTCGACCCGGCACCCGGCGAGAACAACGACAAGCACGACCAACACGAGCGCGCGACGAAGCGGCACGCCCAGGATTATGGCCTTCCCTACTCGGGCGTGCCGCTGTCCGCGAGTTCGACCGGCGGAGGTTCGACGCCTTCGACCGTGCGGAACACGATCTCCTCGCCTTCCGCGTCGACGACGATCGTGTCGCCGGCCCGGTACTCCTTCCAGAGGATCTTCTCGGAGAGCGCGTCCTCGACCATGCGCTGGATCGCCCGACGCAACGGCCGGGCACCCAACGACGGGTCGTAGCCCTTGCGTGCGAGCAGCAACTTGGCCTCATGCGTGAGTTCGAAGCCCAGGCCCTGCGCCTCCAGCTGGTCGTGCACCCGTTTGATGAGCAGGTCGACGATCTCGGTGATCTCGTCGGTGCTCAGCTCGTGGAACACGATGATGTCGTCGATGCGGTTGAGGAACTCGGGCCGGAAGTGGCGCTTGAGTTCTTCGTGCACCTTCTGCTGCATCTTCTCGTACGTGACGTCTTCGCCGGTCTTCGTGAATCCGACGGTCGCCTTGCGCAGGTCGGCCGTGCCGAGGTTCGACGTCATGATGATCACGGTGTTCTTGAAGTCGACCGTGCGCCCCTGAGCGTCGGTGAGGCGTCCGTCTTCGAGGATTTGCAGGAGCGTGTTGAAGACGTCGGGGTGGGCCTTTTCGATCTCGTCGAAGAGCACCACCGAGAACGGCTTGCGCCGCACGGCTTCGGTGAGCTGGCCACCCTCGTCGTAGCCGACGTAGCCGGGAGGAGAACCCACAAGGCGCGAAACCGTGTGCTTCTCCATGTACTCCGACATGTCGAGCTGGATCATCGCCGCTTCGTCGCCGAACAAGAACTCGGCGAGCGCCTTCGCGGTCTCGGTCTTGCCGACCCCCGACGGGCCCAGGAAGATGAACGAACCCGACGGCCGCTTCGGATCCTTGAGGCCCGCGCGCGTACGGCGGATGGCCTGCGACACCGCCTTGATGGCGTCGTGCTGGCCGATGATCCGCTTGTGCAGCTCTTCCTCCATGCGCAGCAACTTCGCAGTCTCTTCCTCGGTGAGCTTGTAGACGGGGATACCCGTCCACAACGCGAGGACTTCGGCGACCGACTCTTCGTTCACTTCGTTGAAGAGGTCGACGCCTTCGGCGCGCCACTCCTGCTCTTTGGCGGAGCGCTGTTCGAGCAGTTCCTTCTCGCGGTCACGCAACTTCGCGGCCCGCTCGAACTGCTGCGCCTCGATCGCCGCTTCCTTCTCCTTGCGGACCTTGGCGATCTCGTCTTCGAGTTCTCGGTAGTCGGGCGGGGCCTGCATGCGCCGGATACGCAGGCGCGAGCCCGCTTCGTCGATGAGGTCGATCGCCTTGTCGGGAAGGTGGCGGTCGGAGATGTAGCGGTCGGCGAGGTTCGCGGCGGCGACAATGGCCTGGTCGGTGATCGTGACGCGGTGGTGCGCCTCGTAACGCTCGCGCAGACCCTTGAGGATCTCGATCGTGTGGACGACCGTCGGCTCCTCGACCTTGATCGGCTGGAACCTGCGTTCGAGCGCCGCGTCCTTCTCGAGGTGCTTGCGGTACTCGTCGAGCGTCGTCGCACCGATGGTCTGCAACTCACCGCGAGCCAGCATCGGCTTGAGGATCGACGCGGCGTCGATGGCGCCTTCGGCGGCACCGGCACCTACGAGGGTGTGCAGCTCGTCGATGAAGAGGATGATGTCGCCGCGGGTGCGGATCTCCTTCAGCACCTTCTTCAGGCGCTCCTCGAAGTCGCCGCGGTAGCGGGAACCCGCAACCAGGGCACCGAGGTCGAGGGTGTAGAGCTGCTTGCCGTTGAGCGTCTCGGGGACGTCGCCTTCGACGATGTTCTGGGCCAAGCCCTCGACGATGGCGGTCTTGCCGACTCCGGGCTCACCGATGAGCACGGGGTTGTTCTTCGTGCGGCGGCTCAACACCTGCATCACGCGCTCGATCTCGCGCTCGCGCCCGATGACGGGGTCGAGCTTCTTCTCGCGGGCGAGCTGCGTGAGGTTGCGGCCGAACTGGTCGAGTACGAGCGAACCGGAAGGCTGCGACTCGCCGGTCGCTCCCGGAGCCGCGCCCTGGCCCGACGTTTCCTTCGTGCCTGCGTAACCCGAAAGCAATTGGATGACCTGCTGGCGAACGCGCGAGAGGTCGGCACCCAACTTCACGAGCACTTGGGCGGCGACGCCCTCACCCTCGCGAATCAGGCCGAGCAGGATGTGCTCGGTGCCGATGTAGTTGTGACCGAGCTGCAGCGCTTCGCGCAACGACAGCTCGAGCACCTTCTTCGCTCGCGGCGTAAACGGGATGTGACCCGAAGGGGCCTGCCCGCCGTGACCGATGATCTCCTCAACCTGCGCGCGCACGGCTTCGAGTGAGATGCCGAGCGACTCGAGGGCTTTGGCCGCGACGCCTTCGCCCTCGTGAATCAGGCCGAGCAGGATGTGCTCGGTCCCGATGTAGTTGTGGTTGAGAAGCCGCGCTTCTTCCTGGGCGAGGACCACGACCCTGCGGGCACGATCCGTGAAGCGCTCGAACAATGTGAACCGCCTCTCGCTCCGGTTTCCGGTACTGATGTTATCGGCCGGTTCGGTCGCTCCTTTGGCGCCCGAGCGGGTGAATCTTTGTTCCTCTTCGTTTCCTGGGACCCGACGGTATGGCCCGACGAACGCCCCGGACAGGTTTATGACGCCTCGACGCCCTCAGATGTTCCCGATCAGCGCCCGTTCCGGACCCTGCTCTAGCCTCACGACGTGGGACTCCTCCCCGAAGTCGGCCTCGCGCCCCTGCCCGGGGACCTGGTCCGTGTCGAGAACCGGCTCTCCGGGGCCGTAGACGCCGGCGACCGATTTCTCGCCGAAGTCGCCGGGCACCTGCTCGGGGCGGGAGGCAAACGGCTCCGACCCGTCCTCACGCTCTGCGCCACCTACGCGGCCGACGGGGCCGAGCGCCCCGCATCGGACCGGGCGATTACCGGCGCCGCCGCGGTCGAGTTGGTCCACCTCGGATCGCTGTACCACGACGACGTCATCGACGAGGCCGAGACCCGCCGGGGCGTGCCGAGCGTGAACGCCCGGTGGTCGAACATCGTCGCGATCCTCTCGGGCGACTACTTGCTCGCGCAGGCATCGTCGTTGGCCGCGTCGTTGGGCGCCGATGTCGCCGGGCTTCTCGCCGACACGATCGGTGAACTGTGCCGCGGCCAGGTACTCGAACTGCAGTATTTGTTCGACGCCGACCGCAGCGTCGACACGTATCTCTCGGCGATCGAAGGCAAGACCGCCGCGTTGTTCGCGACCGCGTGCCGCATCGGCGGCATGGTGTCCGACGTCTCGCCGGACACACTCGACGCGCTCACGCAGTTCGGTCATCACCTCGGCATGTGCTTCCAGGTCGTCGACGACGTGCTCGACGTGACCGCGAGCGAAGCCGAGCTGGGCAAACCGACGGGCAACGACGTCCACGAAGGCGTCTACACGCTGCCCGTCATCTACGCGCTGCGCGCATCGGACGAACTGCGCTCGCTGCTCGGCCGCCGGCTCGACTGGCCCGAGGTCGCCAAGGTCGTCGCGCTCGTCTCGGCGGAAGAAGTCAACGCCTCGATGGCCGTCGCCCGGGAACACGCAGTCAAAGCCAACGAGGCATTGAACGGTGCACCCCAGCTCGACGCGGTTGTGCGCGAGCGCCTCACCGGCCTCGTCGACGGCCTCGTCTTCCGGTCGTCGTGAGCGGCACTGCTTTTCGGCGTCTCACGTCAGTCGTACACTTCTGTCCGTGAGCGTCGCCGTTCCGGATCCGCCGGCTACCGAGCCCGCCTCGACGATCCGGATCCCGCGCGGCCGCGCACTCACAGTCGACGACCTCGACCACTTCCCTCTCGGCGACGGCAACCGTTACGAGCTCGTCGAGGGAATGCTCCTGGTGTCACCATCGCCGATCCCAGCCCACCAAGCGTGCGTACTGCGCATCGGCGTCGCGCTCGAGGCGGCCCGAACCGGCGACCTCCTCGTCTTCTGCGCGCCGCTCGACTGGAAGGTTTCGGACGACACGGTGTTCGAGCCAGACGTCGTCGTGTGCCGCCCGCAGGACCTGACCCAGAAGCGCCTCGAAGGTCCGCCGCTGCTCTGCGTCGAGGTGCTGTCGCAGAGCTGGCGACGCGCCCTTCGTCGTGAACACGCCGTTCCCACTCGAGATCATCCCCTCCACGCTGATCGCCGGTCTTCCGGAGGCGTGACCGCCCCGGCGCACGCGCCTGGCAGAACATTTCGCCGTACCGTGCATCCGTGACGACCGCTTCCGAAGCCCGCGCAGTTTTCAACCGCCGCGTCTCCGCGTGGCTGGCGGAAGACGTCGACGCGTACATGACGTGCTGGCACGACGACATGGAACTCACGATGCCGACCGGCGTCGTGCGCGGCATCGACAAGTACCGCCGGTTGGTCGTCGGGAGCTTCGCCTGGGCCGCGCCGGTTTCGTTCGACGTGCACGCCTGGGCGGTATCCATGGCTCCCTACGCTCCGTCCGAGCGGCCTTCGGCAAGCGGGTCTGCGCTGCGTCCGCACGCTGACGGTTCGTTGGTGTTCGCCGACTGGACGATCCGCGCCCGCCGCCGGGAGGACGACGTGCTGATCGCGTGGCGAGGCCTGTCCATCTGCGAGTTGCTCGACGGCAGGATCACTTGGTGGCGAGAACACCACCTCTCCCCGCCGGCACCGGTCTAACCGTTTGTCTTACCGATGCACGCGTATTTCGGCGGCAAACACAAAATGAACGATCGAAGAGCACCTGGTCCGACAACACTTGCGTCATGACCGAGACGGATGCTGAGCCCTGGTACGCCGTCCGCTGCGTCTTTCGCGACGCCAATGGGACAGCGACGTACGAAGAGCGCATCACGCTGTGGCGGGCGGGCTCCTTCGACGAGGCCATCACGCGCGCCGAATCTGAAGCCGAGGAATACGCCGGCATCGTCAACAGCACCTACCTCGGCCCGGCGCAGGCCTTCCACCTCGCGGTCGGAGACGTGATCGAGGACGGAGACGAAGTCTTCTCCCTTGATGCGGGACAGTGAACAACCCGCCTCGGAGTATCTGACGCGGTACTTCGATACGGGTCGCGAACGCCAAGGGAGATCGGAGTAGCCGGGCTACGCGTCCGCGGACGCGTC
>JAWXCJ010000230.1:0-12328 GCA_034408875.1 Actinomycetota bacterium | reverse complement strand
TGCATCAGGTTGTGGTGCGCTCCGACCGAATCGATGGCGCCGATCGAGCCGACGTCGCGGCCCGACGAGAACGACTTCCCCTCGCCGCGCCAGATGACGGCGCGGACGTCGTCCCGGCCGACAAGCTCGGCGAACACGTCGAACAGCTGGGCGTCCATGTCGTCGTCGAACGCGTTGTGCTTGTCCGGGTTGTCGTTCGTGATCGTGGCGATGGCGCCGTCGATCTCGAGGCGAACCGTGCCGGCCATCTGCGCTCCCTGTTTGGTCGGGCGTCGTGTTCCGTGGGCGTCGTAGTCTGGCCGCATGCCCGAGGTTCTCACCACACCGGTCTCGATCCCGGTCGAGCGGTACACCTCTCCCGACTACGCGAAACGCGAGCTCGAAGGGCTCTGGCCGAAGGTCTGGCAGCTCGCGTGCTGCGTCGACCACGTCGCCCACCCCGGCGACTACTTCGAGTACCAGGTCGGCCCGTACTCGGTGCTCGTCGTACGGGGCGACGACGGCGCGCTCCGCGCGTTCCAGAACGCGTGCCGCCACCGGGGCAGCGCCCTGTGCGAGGGTTCGGGCTCGGGGCTGACCGAGATCGAGTGCCCGTTCCACCGCTGGACCTACGACCTCGCCGGGCAGCTGCGCGAAGTTCCGTCGCGCCGCGTGTTCGGTGTGCGCAACGAGGACCTGCCGCTCATCGCGGCGCGGGTCGGCACGTGGGGTCCGTTCGTGTTCGTGAACCTCGATCTCGACGCCGAGCCGCTCGACGAGTTTCTCGAGGCCGTGCCCGGCGACTGCGCGTGGGCACGCATCGAAGAGTTCCGCTGCACCGCGGTGGTGTCGATCGCCGCGTCGTGCAACTGGAAGACACTCATCGACGGGTTCAGCGAGACGTACCACGTGCAGAGCATCCACCGCGAGATGTTGCCGATGACCGACGACGTCAACGGTCCGCAACAGGTGTGGGAGCGGCACGGGAAACTCGAGCAGCCGTACGGCCTCGGGTCACCGCGGTTGCGGGAACGGCCGAGCGACCAGCAGGTGTGGGAATCGTTCGTCGAGATCATGGGCACGCGCGTCGGCAACCACGACCAGAAGAACGCCGGGCCCGCGCCCGAAGTTCCCGAAGGCAGCACCATCCGCGAACAGATCGCGCGCATCATCCGCGAGCGCGGCGTGGCCTCCGGGCACGACTTCATGGCCGACCTCACGCTCGACCAGACGACGAACATGTCGCAGTACAACCTGTTCCCCAACATCACGGTGCTGGTCTTCTCCGACATGCTCATCTGTGTGCGGTCTCGGCCCGCCGCCACCCACGAGGACGCGTTCATGGACATCTACGCGTTCGAGCGGCACCCGCCCACGGACCCGTCGCCGCTCGTCAAGCCTGTCGACGTCGAGCTGCCGGCGGGCGCCGACGCGCCCATTGGCTTGGTCCTCGGCCAGGACCTCGCGAACTTCGCCCGCAGCCAGAAGGGCCTGAACCAACCGGGCCTGACGCATCTCACGATCTCCCCCACTGAGGAATGCCGGATCGTGAACCTGCACCGCAACCTCGAAAGGTACCTGGGGGCCTGACACACGCTCCCCTGAATATGCCGGCGACAATGAGGAGAACGGCTCAGGGCTCCGGTGGTGACGCGCCGATAACGTTTGGCACAGAGTCGGTTCTGTCCGGGGGATAAGTCAGGGGAACCGAGATGAACGCGCGCCGCCTCGTCCGGCCGGTCGCACTGGCCGTCGCACTCGTCGTCGTCGCAGCCGCGCCTGCGTCGGCTGAGACACCCAGGCCCACGGGCCTGACGGCGACCGCCGCGTCGTCGTCGGCCATCACGTTGCGTTGGACCGACGCGAGCTCGAACGAGATCGGCTTCGAGATCCAGCGCAGCCCGGCGAACACGACGACGTTCAAGAAGATCGCCACCGCACCCACGAACGCCACGACCTACGGCGACACCGAGCTCACCGCGGCCACGGCGTACAAGTACCGCGTCCGCGCCCTGAAGCCGGTCACCGGCGCATCGTCGTGGTCGACTGCGGCGACCGCCTCGACCCTCGGTGGGTCGACAACGACGACGCCGGGTACGACCCTGCCGTCGGTCCCGTCCGGACTCGTCGCCTCCCCGGTCTCGGGATCGTGTTCGAGCATCATCTTGGACTGGAACGACTCGACGCCCGGCACGCACCCGCTGAAGGACTACGTCGTATGGCGAGACGGCGTGTTCCTGAAATACGTCACCGCACCCACCACGGTCACGACCGACAACGGTCTGGTCGGCGCCCGCACCTACTCCTACGCGGTGCAGGCGCGCGACACGTTGAACAACCCATCGGCAAAGAGCGCACCCAAGTCCGCGACGACTCCGACGTGTCCCACGAACCCGACGGTCCCGGTACCCGGCGCATTCAAGGCCAATGCGACGAGCTGCGGGTTCGCGGTGGCCTCGTGGAATCCGATCTTCGACCCCAACGGCACGTACGGCATCACGAAGTACAACCTCTACCGCAACAACGTGCTCACGAAGACGGTCAACGCGCCGGCAGGCACCGCCGTGGACACCGGACTCGCACCACTGACGACGTACTCGTATGCGGTCACAGCCGTGAACGCTGCGAACCAGGAATCGGCCAAGTCGGCACCGGTCACAACCACCACGATCGCGTGCCCGCCGGCCGGCGCGTGGTCGAAGACCGTCGGCGGCACGGGGTCCGAATACGGCCGCAGCGTCGCCGTAGACGCGGCCGGCAACACCGTGATCGGCGGGACGTTCCGCGGCGCCGCCAACTTCGGCAACGGCGACGTCACGTCAAGCCCGGCCGGCGACATCTTCGTCGCCAAGTACTCACCAGCCGGTGCACTGCTCTGGGCCAACAACTACCCCAGCGAGGTAAACGGAAACGAGCTGAACAGCGTCGCGACCGACGCGGCCGGCAACGTGTTCGTCGCGGGCGCATTCTTCGGGACGTTCAACCTCGGCGGCGGGCAACTCGTCAACGGTCAGTCGGGCTACAGAGACGCCTTCGTCGCGAAATATTCACCGACCGGCGCGCACCTGTGGTCTCGCCGCTTCGGCGGAATCATAGATGACGCGGCGAACGCCGTCGCGGTCGACAACTTTGGCAATCCGGTCTTCACCGGCTTCTTCAGAGGCAAGAACATCGACTTCGCCGGCAAGCCACTTACGAGTGCAGTCTTCGGCGGCTACGACGCCTTCGTCGTCAAATTGTCGTCGGCGACGGGCACGAGTTCGCTGGCGTTCGCGACACCGTGCGGCAGCATCGTTGCCCACGGCATCGCCATCGGCCCGAACAACGAAATCGTCATCGCCGGGGCGCTCAGCGTGGCGTGCAACTTCGGTAGTGGCTTCGTGACACAGAACAACACCGATGTCTTCGTCGCCAAGTACGACGCTTCGGGTTCGTTCCTCTGGGCAAAGGCGTTCGGGAACATGTGGGGCGATGGCGCCAAGAGCGTCGCCGTCGACGGATCCGGGAATGTGATCATCGCCGGGTCGTTTGCCGAGGTCGTCGATTTCGGGACCGGACCGCTCGGGAAGCAGGGCTGGGACGGATGGGCCTTTGTGGCCAAGTACACCAGCAGCGGCGTACCCGTGTGGTCGAAAGGTTTTGGCGGCGGAACTATGACCCAAGGAAACGGCGTGGCTGTCGACGCGGCGGGCCGAGTCACGCTCGTTGGAACGTACGGCGGGACGATCGACTTCGGAGGTGGTCCCCTCGTCAGCGGCGGAAGCGGCTACAACGCGTACGTTGTGCAGTACTCGTCGTCGGGAGCGCACATCGCGTCGAACCGGTACGGGACGTTCGGCATCACTCAGGCGCAAGGCGTCACGCGGGGCCTAACCGGCGCCGTCGTCACCGGAATGTTCACGGACACGACCGACTTCGGGTTCGGACCGGTGCAGCCGCGCGCGCTCAACGATCTGTTCATCCTGAATACAGGCCGCTAACGGAATCGGCGCGTCGCGACTCAGTCTTCCAGGAACGGGATGGCGACCCGGCCGAGAAGCCAGTCGATCGGCGCTCGCTCCGCGGCGAACTTCAGCGCCCGCGCTGCAAGCGCCGGAATGGTGTCGCGGTCGTCGGCGTCGTCGATCGCGCGCACCGGCCCGGCCTTGAGGGCGACTCGAGTGGGAGCACGCGAGTGCACCGACGACGATCGCAATGTTGTACGCCGTGATCGTCCACGACACACCGACGATCGACACGTCGAACGTCGAATGCAACTCGGGGAGCGCGGGCACGACGACCGACGAGTCGGCAACTGCGATCGCGATCGCGATCGCGATTGCGTCACCGGCGCCTTCAACGGAACCATCGACTTCGGTGGCGGGCCGCTGTCGAGTGCACCCTGGCATCTTGCTGACGTGTTCGTCGCGAAGTACTCGCCCGCAGGCGTGCATCTGTTGTCCAAGCGCTATGGAGGAACGAGCTTCGATTGGGGAACCGGCGCCGCGTCCGGCCCGAACGGCGTGGTCCTCACGGGCTACTTCGTCGGGACCGCCGATTTCGGCAGCAGCGCACTCACCAGCGCCGGATACAACGACGGTTTCCTCATCAACCTCGGGCCGTAGCGACCCACGTCAGCGCGTCGCGAGTTCGAGCAGTTTGTCGATCGTGCCGAACGTGCCTCCTCGGTCGCCTTCGGGAACGGCGTGGCCTGCACAATGTCGCCGAGTTGCTTCGCGGTGCGCAGCATCACCGGAATCTCGAAGCCGAACGCCGTTTCTAGCGCGCGTCCGAGGTCGGCTTCGAGTCTCGGGGCCGAGCGCGACGCGTGCGTGAGGTCCGCGTTGCCGCTCTGGATGTAGGTGACGACGTCGGCACAACCGAAGTAGGTCAGCACGACGCGCAAGTCCGCCATCGGGACGTTGCGCTTGCTCGCCAGGTTGACCGCCCGCCGGAGGGCGACCCAGGTCGTCACCCCGCGGGCAGGATGATCGACTGCAGCTCGGTGTACGGGGCGATGCCTTCGGGGCCGAGCTCGCGGCCGATGCCCGACTTCTTGAACCCGCCGAACGGGCTGTTGAAGTCGAGGATCATCGACGAGTTGATCGCGACGACACCCGTACGCACCCGGGCCGCGATCTGTTCGCCGCGTGGCACGTCGGAGGTCCACACCGAACCGCAGAGCCCATACTCGGAGTCGTTGGCGATCTTCACGGCCTGGTCGTCGCCGTCGTACGGAATCACCGACAACACCGGGCCGAAGATCTCTTCCTGCGCGATCTTGCTCGAGTTGTCGACATCGGCGAACACGGTCGGCTCGATGTACCAACCCTTCGGCAAGTCGGCCGGGCGGCCGCCACCGACGATCAGGCGCGCCGACGACTTGCCCGCTTCGAGGAAGCCCTCGACGCGGGTGCGCTGGCGCTCGGCCACGAGCGGGCCGACCTGCGTCGTGTCGGCGAGCGGGTCGCCGACGATGAGTGCGCCGACTGCCGCGCCGAGCGCTTCCACCACTTCGTCGTACTTGTTGCGTGACACGAGAATGCGGCTTTGCGCACCGCAGACCTGGCCGTTGTTCATGAGGCCCGACTGCACGAGCTGGCTGAGCGCGTCGTCGGTGACTTGGAAGTCGTCGAGCACGATCGCCGCAGACTTGCCGCCGAGTTCTAGCGTGCACCGCTTGAGCTGGCCGCCGCACAGCTCGCCGATACGCATGCCCGCCGCGGTCGAACCGGTGAAGCTGATCTTGTCGACGTCGGGGTGCTTGACCAGGTACTCGCCCGTTTCGCGTCCGGCGGGAACGATGTTGACGACACCCGGCGGCACGCCCGCCTCGATGAGCGCTTCCGCGAGCGGGTAGCTGTCGAGCGGCGTTTCGGGCGACGGCTTCAGCACGACCGTGCACCCGGCGAGCAGCGCGGGACCGAGCTTGAGTGCGGCGATGAACAGCGGGACGTTCCACGGCGTGATCGCGCCGACGACGCCGACCGGCGCCTTGCGCACGCGCACCTGGTTGCCCATCATCCCGGCGCGGGTGTCGACCCACTCGTACTGCGTCGCGAGGCCGGCGTAGGTGTCGAGCACCATCGTCGCCGAGAAGACCTGGCCCATGATCGACCACTGTTTCGGCGACCCGTTCTGCGACGAGATCGTGTCGGCGATGTCCGTCGAACGCGCCTGCAACGCCTGCGACAAACGGCTCAGCACGCCGCCCCGCTCGACCGGGTTCATGTGCGGCCAGGGGCCGTCGTCGAACGCCTGGCGGGCCGCGGCAACGGCTGCGTCCATGTCGGCGGGGGTGCCGTGCGGGACCTGGCCGATGACTTCTTCGGTGTGCGGCGACACCACTTCGATCACGTCGGAACCCGAGGATGCGACCCAGTCGCCGCCGATGTAGAGCTCTTTGTACGTCGTCATTGTTTTCCGCTCTGTAGGGCCGCTCGGGCCACGCCTCGCTCCGCGCCGACGACAGACCCCGCTCAGCGGGCGCTCGGCTCAGGTCGGAGTCTACGGTCTCGGCCATGTCGTTCGTCCTGATCGAAAAGCCCCGACCGCAGGTCACGCTCATCACGCTCAACCGGCCGGAACGCATGAACGCGATGGCGTTCGACGTGATGATCCCGCTCCGGGAAGCCCTCGAACAGGTCAGTCACGACAACGACACGAGGGTTGTGGTGCTCACGGGCGCGGGGCACGGTTTTTGCTCGGGCGCCGACCTCGAAGACCCGGGCGTGATGCCCAACATCGACGGCCTGACGGTCACGTCGATCGCCCGGCGCGCCCTCGAACTACTCGACGACGTCATCCTCGCGATCCGCAAGATGCACCAGCCCGTCATCGGCGCGATCAACGGCGCCGCCATCGGCGGCGGCTTCTGCCTGGCGCTCGCGACCGACGTGCGCATCGCGTCGGAGGCCGCGTACTTCCGCGCCGCCGGCATCAACAACGGCCTCACCGCGAGCGAGCTCGGTATCAGCTATCTGCTCCCCCGCGCCATCGGTTCGTCGCGCGCGTTCGACATCATGCTCTCGGGGCGAGACGTCGACGCGGCCGAGGCCGACCGCATCGGTCTCGTGTCGAGCGTCGTGCCCGCCGACCAGTTGCTCGAACGCTGCTACGAGTACGCGGACCGGATGATCGGCTACAGCCGGGTCGGCAGCGAGATCACGAAGCGCATGCTGTGGTCGAGCCTCGAAGCAGGCAGCATGCTCGCCCACATGGACCACGAAGGCATCGCCCAGCTCTACGTGCGCCTCACGACCCAGAACTTCGAAGAAGCAATCCGCGCCCGGCGCGAGAAGCGCGCACCGGAGTTCAAGGACTGAACGCCGAGTAGCCTGGCTCCTCGCACGGGGAGTGGCGCAGCTCGGTAGCGCACCGGCTTTGGGAGCCGGTGGTCGGGGGTTCAAATCCCCCCTCCCCGACGGCAGTAAATTGCAACACCTCGCGGGTGTAACTCAATGGCAGAGTCCCAGCCTTCCATGCTGGTTATGCGAGTTCGATCCTCGTCACCCGCTCTCGCAGAATGCCCTGCTCCGGGGGGTGCACAGACCTCGACGACGGTCTGCGCCGCCACCGCGGGCACTGCTCCTGCCCTCCACGTGCCCTACGGCAGTGGTCGTCGTGGCCGCCGCTCCGCCTCGGATCCGATCTGCTCGACGAAGTAACGACGGCGCGCGCTCTCAATCGCGTGATCGCGGGTCTCGCCACTGCCGTAGCGGCGAGTCGCGGATCGATCGCTCGACAGAGCAACGAAGTCCGCTTCGTAACCGCCGACGCCGTCTTCGTTCACGACGACCCGGAAGCCAAGTTTGCGAAACCACGTATCCGTTTCGAGCGGCTCCAGCCAGTGTTGAGGAACCTCCGCGTGCTCGCCGCTCACGAGGTACTCGACGAGTACCGCATCGGTGTGCTCGCCGGTCGTCGGAAGACTTGAGAGCACGCCGACAGCTTCGCCCGGACGATATGCGGCTGGGGCATCGGGTCGAATGGCGAGGCTTTTACCCCAGCGAAGATCCGGCTCATCCACGCGAGCCTTCAATCGTTCGTGGCATCCGCGAGGACGCGTTGCGAGTCGGGGTCGTTTCTCGGAAGCACCCGGAAATGCACCATGCCGTCGTCGTCGACGGCGAGGATCTCGGCGACACCCCATGCGCGTTCGGTGCCGGCAATCACTCGGGCCCCGGGAATGATCCGCGCCGGGTCGGCGGCGTGATGCAACCCCGACCAACCGAAACCGTCGTCGTCCTCGTTGTTGAAGTCGGCCCAGAGGTCGAGGCGGGGCGGCTTGGTCATGGTCGCTCCTCGTAGAACGGGTTCGGGTAGACGCGGTGTGGCGTCTCCAGGATACGACGCACGAGCTCGTCGAGATCCCCGTGGACGATGTCGAAGTGGGGAGCCTGGCCGGTGTCCCAGAGCTCGAGGCCTGACAGGTACAGGTCGCCGGCGGTGAACAGCACGATCCACTGGTGGTCGGTGAACCGGCCGGCACGCTCGTACCAGCGCAGGTCGATGGTGTCGGCGAAAACTGAGACGCCGTAGAACCCGTAGTACTCGTAGTTGTCACTCGCGTTGGTGCGGAGCACTTCGGGATCGAGTTCGTCGCCCCGGATGATCACCGTCTCCTCGTCGGGTGCGGGTTCGCCGCGGCGCATGCGTCGCCTCATGCCGTTCCCTCCTGGATGATCTGGTCGAGGGCACGGGCGATGACGGCGTCGCGCTCGCGGGTCGCGTGTTGGTAACGAAGCGCGGCCGCAGCTGACGAGTGGCCCATGCGGCGCATCAGCTCGCGGGTACTTGCACCGGTCGCCGCCGCCCACTTCGCCCACCAGTTGTGCCGACGTATCGGCGCACCCTTGGCACCGGTGAAGACGCGGGCCCAGGAATCCTGTCCGACGAATCTCTCGAGGTGCGCCTCGAGTTCGGGAACGAGCGCGTCGGGGATGACGAGCGTGCGCCGACCGGCGTCGGACTTCGGCGGGCCGATCATGAGTTCTCCGCGAGCGAGTTCGATCTAGTTCTCCGTAACGGTGATCGTGCGTTCATCGAGGTCGATCCGGGCACGGGTCAGCGCGGCGAGTTCGCCGAAGCGGAGGCCCGCGAACGCGGCGGCGAGGACGAGCGCGCGAAACCGAGGCTCGACTGCGTCGGCGAGCCCCCACACTTGGGCAACATTGGCGACTGGCCGTTCCTTGGTGCGCTCGACTCCGGCGCCCTTGATCGTGCACGGGTTGCGGACGATCAGCTCGTCGACGACCGCCGTGTTCAAGATCGCTCGCAGCAGTCGGTAGCACTTGGCGAGCGTCACCGCGCCCGGCGTCTCGGACCGAAGCGAGTCTGCGTACCACCGGCGCACGACGGCGGCCGTGAGCTTGCCGAGCTGTACGTGACCGAGCGCCGGCACGAGGTGCCGGTCGAGGAGGCCCTCGTAGAGCTCGACCGTTCGCGGCCGCAGTCCGGGACGAGATTCGAGCCATGCAGTGGCATACTCAGCACAGACGATCTCGCCTGCGCGCGGATCGATCCACGCCCCACGCGCCATCTCGGTCTCGACGTCGGACAGCCATCGGTTCGCGTCGCCGATCGTGGCGAACGTCCGCGGTGCCCGATGTCGGTGACCTGACGGGTCGAGGTAACGCGCCTGGTAGCGCCCTGACGGCAGCTTGCGAACATTCCCGAAGGTGCGCCGACCCATGATCCTGCTCCGGTAGCGGGTTCTCAGGCGGCGCCTGGGCGCTGCGATACGGAGCGCGGCGGCTCCTCGTGAACGACCCTACCGAGAGGGTGCGACAGCGAACGCGGCGGAACGCGGTTCGCATCGATCCACGCGGCGACAGCGTCCGGGTCGAAGCGAACGAAGCGACCAACCTTGACGTACGGAACTCGCCGCTCGGCAACGAGCCGCCGCACGTGCCGCTCCGTCACGTCGAACCGTTCCGCCAGCCTTGCCGCATCCAACAACTGCGAGAGTTCCGCCACGATCACGACAAGCGCGAACGATCACGACGACGCGACTCGACCCGTCGCTTCGGCTCTCAGGAACCGCTACAGACTTGCCGGTTTGCTAGACGGAACCGGCGGAGCGCGGAAGCGGCGCGAGAATGCTCCGGTGAGCGCAGCAACGAGCAACGAAATGGGAACGGCTTCGCCCAGGGGACGTGCTCGAGTGCCACGGGACGAGGCCGACGAACAGTTGTCTGGAATCGCCGGGAAGCCAGTGCACCTTCCGCCAAACGCGATCATGAGTAAAGGGCCTTCGACCTGTCCGGCATGCGGATCGGACAGCGCCATGTGGGGTTGCGATCCGGAACAGCTCCGGCAACGCGACGAGATTCAGGCGACTCGACATCGTGCGGACCTGCACCAACATCTGCACGCCCGAAGTTCGGTCGCGGAGCGACCGAACTTCCAAGCTGGTTATGCGAGTTCGATCCTCGTCACCCGCTCTCCGTGACTGAATCCGTCGAGCAGGACCTCACCGGCGCCCGCTTCGTCAACGGTGTCGACATCGGCCCGCTCGTCGAGCAGGAGCTGAACCGGCGCACACCCGAACGGGCGAAGATGCGGCCCGACGACGTCGACGGCTTCAAGGACGCGTGGGCGATCGTCGAACGCCGCTGGGACGAAACGATCACACGCGCCCTCGCCCTGCCCGCCGAGACCCTACAGACGCGGGTCGGCGACGAGTGGTCGTTCGTCGAGACTCTGCGTCACCTCAACTTCGCCAGCGCGGCATGGGTCGGTCGCATGATCCTGGGCGATCCAACCCCGTGGCATCCGTTGGATCTCCCGTGGGACGACGCGCCCGGCTGGGAGGGCATCCCCTGGGACCGCGCCGCACGACCAACGCTCGACGACGTGCTCGCGGTGCGTCGCGAGCGCCACGCGATGGTCAGCGGTGTCATCGCATCACTCACCGACGAGCAACTCGCATCGCGGGTGTCGCGTACCGAACCCGGATGGCCCCGGTTGGAAGCATTCCCCTTCAAGGAGTGCCTCCTCATCGTGCTCAACGAGGAACGGGAACACCGCGGCTACGCCGAACGCGACCTCGCCGTGGTCACGAATATGCCCGGTATTCCTGAAGATCGGTGACCACGAGCGATCCGGGTGACCACGGTGACCGGTCGTCTCGATCACGTCCCGTACCGCCGCGACTGGCGGCGTCGGGGTGGCTTCGGCCGCCCCGACGACCGCGCAGTACGTTGCGCCGATGGGCGCGACTCCCGAAGAGGTCGAGGCGGGGCACGCGTTCTATACGAAGCGGGCGCTGGCTCTCTATGACCCGGCGATTCTCGGGTTCTTTTCGCGCGTCGCGTGGAAGTGCCCGTCGAGTCGGCTTCTCCAGCACTACAACGCGCACGTCTCGAGTAATCACCTCGATGTCGGCGTCGGTACCGGGTACTTCCTCGACAAGTGCGAGTTTCCGACACCGAAGCCGCGCATCGCGCTGATGGACCTCAACGAGACCTGCCTCGACGTCGCGGCGAAACGCATCGAGCGCTACGCGCCGGAGCGGTACACGGCCAACGTGTTGGAACCGATCGTCAGTGACGCACCCAAGTTCGACTCCGTCGGCATGAACTACCTCCTCCACTGCCTCCCGGGCACGATGCAGTCGAAGGGGGTCGTGTTCACGCACCTCAAGGCGGTCGCGAACCCGGGCGCCGTCTTCTTCGGCGCGACGCTGCTGCACGACGGTGTAACGCGAAACTGGTACGCCCGCCAGGTCATGGACCGCAACAACAAGCACGGCATCTTCTCGAATGCCGACGACTCGCTCGACGCGCTCCGCGCCGTGCTCTCCGAACACTTCGCCGAACCGACCGTCGAAGTCGTCGGCTGCGTCGGACTGTTCCGCGCCGCCCTGCCGTAGCCGTTACGGCTCGAGGACGACCCAGCCCCGGCGCTGCAACTCGGCGGCGAGCTGGCCGGCCGGGATCTTGCTCAACGCCTTCTCCGCCGCGGACAACTTCGGCTTGGGTGGCGCCGGCTCGGCCGCGGGACCCTCGTGCTCCGCCTCCTGAAGCTGCTCGATGAACGCCTCGGCCTCGTCGCGCGAGAACTTTCCACCCGCCTGGCGTTGGGTGAACCCCATCGGCCCGCGCGCGTCGCGGAAATCGGTGTGGCCCGCGGCGTTGAGCAGCTCGAGCAGCTCCTTCACCTGCCGCCCGGTCGCGGGTGGGCCTGACTGTTGTCCGAACGCCATGCCCGGCAGTCTCGCCGATGGGTGAGACGGTTTACGGCACCCGGGCGAAGAAGTCGCGCACGCTCGTCGCGACCTTGTCGGGGTCGTCGAGCCAAGGGGCGTGACCACCGGCCATCATCTCCAGCTCGGCACCCGGGACCTGCGCGACGAAGCGGCGGGCGG
>JAWXCJ010000229.1:0-8207 GCA_034408875.1 Actinomycetota bacterium | reverse complement strand
GTGTAGCTGGGCGGGTCGAACCCGAGCCCGGGCGCACCGGCGGCGAGCGAGTAGACGTGCTGCGGGCGGCCGACCCGGCCCCGGTGCACCGCTTCGACGTCGACGAGGCCGGCGTCGCGGAGCCGCTCCAGGTGGAGGCGGACCGTGTTCGTGTGCAGGCCCAGGCGTTCGGCCAATTCGGTCGCGGAGAGCGGCCGGGTGGACCCCGCCAGTTCCCGATACATCGAGAACCGGGTTTCGTCGCCGAGTGCTTTCAGTACCGCCAGCAGGTCCATTGGGCCTTGACCGTACCGGTGCAACGGGCATATTTTCAAGGTCTAACCTGTTTTTATTCACGCATGACCGACACTGAGCTCCCCCCGCCGCCCGGCCCCGTTCCGGGAATCCACGACGTCAGAGGCGTCCTCGCGGGCGTTCTCGACCCGGAGCTGCGGGCGAGCATCGTCGACCTCGGCATGGTGAAGGACATCGCCGTCGACCCGGACGGCGTCGTCACGGTGAAGGTCTCGCTCACCACGGCCGCCTGCCCGCTGCGGGGCCAGATCTCGACCGACGTGAAGTCGAAGGTCTCGGGGCTCCCCGGCGTGAGTGACGTCGTCGTCGAATACGGCGAGATGACCCCCGACGAGCGGTCCGAACTGATGCAGCGGGCGCGCAAGCACGCGCAGGACCAGGCGCCGCCCACCGAGATCGCACCGACGACGCGTGTCATCGCGGTCGGCAGCGGCAAAGGCGGCGTCGGCAAGTCGTCCGTGACCGCCAACCTCGCCGCCGCACTCGCGGCGCGCGGGCTGACGGTCGGTGTGCTCGACGCCGACATCTGGGGCTTCTCGATCCCCCGCATGCTCGGCGTCGCGGGCCGTCTCGGCGCCACCAAGACCGCAGGCGGGAAGGGCAAGATCCTTCCCCAGGAAGTCGCAGTCGGCGCGGGCACCTTGAAGATCGTGTCGATGGGCCTGCTCGTCGACGACGAGGACACCGCGCTCATGTGGCGCGGACTGATTCTCGCCAAGGCGCTCGAGCAGTTCCTCACCGACGTGAAGTGGGGCGATCTCGACTACCTGCTCATCGACATGCCGCCGGGCACCGGCGACATCCAGATGGCATTGTCGCGGCTCCTGCCCCAGGCCGAAATGCTCGTCGTCACCACGCCCGCGAAGGGTGCGCAGAAGGTGGCGTCGCGCGTCGCCGACATGGCGCGCCGCTCCTACCTCAAGGTCCTCGGCGTCATCGAGAACATGAGCGCGTTCGTCGCGCCCGACGGCAGCACGCACGAGATCTTCGGCAGCGGCGGCGGTAAACGGCTCGCGGCGCTGACGGGCGCGCCGCTGGTCGCGTCGATCCCGATCGAGCCCGCGGTGTCGCGCGGCGGCGACACGGGCAAGCCCGTCGTCGTCGAACATCCCGACTCCCCCGCCGCGCTCGCGTTCACGGCTGTCGCGGACCGCATCGTCACGGAGTTGTTGCCGCCGGTCGAGATGGCCGGGTGCACGGCGCGCATCTTCGAGCTGGCCAAGAACCTCGCGTAATGGCAGCGCCGGAGGGCCGCGAGCAGCGGACGATCTTCGGCGAAGTCGCCGACCTCTACGACCGCGCCCGGCCGACGTATCCCGAAGTCCTCTTCGACACGGTCATGGAGTACGGCGGCCTGAGCGCAGGCGATCGCGCCGTCGAGATCGGCGCGGGGACGGGCACGGCGACGATGCCGTTCGTGGCGCGCGGTCTCGACATCCTTGCGCTGGAACCGAGCCCGGGTATGGCCGACGTGTTACGCGCCAAGGGAGTCGAGGTCGTCGCGTCGGCCTTCGAGGACTGGGTGACGACCGACGCGTTCCCGCTGTTGTTCGCCGCGCAGTCGTGGCATTGGGTACCGACCGAGGGCCGGTACGACAAGGCGCTCGCGACGCTCGCGCCGGGCGGGACGATCGCGCTGTTCTGGAACAAGCCCCGCCAGTTCACCGGCGAGTTCTACGACCGGATCGACACCATCTTCCAGGAGCACGGGCCCGACCTCCGCAGCGGCTACGGCAGCTTCGTGAAGCTGCTCGAAACGCCGCAGGAACTCGTCGCGTTCACCGACATCACCAAGCACGTGTTCGCATGGTCGCACACCTATACGAGCGAGCAGTACGTCGAGAACCAGCGCACACACTCCGACCACCGGCTACTTCCCGACGAACGCCGGAACGCGTTGCACGGCGCCATCGCCGAACTGATCGACGCGCACGGCGGCACGATCGACGTGTACTACGACACGCTGCTGTTCATGGCCCGCCGCGGGTGACGCCCGTCGACGTCGCCGATGAACGGCGGGTGGATGCTGTGGGACGACGTTTCCCGGCAGGGCGTCAGTCCGCGATCCGCAGCGCGACCGCGGGCTTGATCCTCGCCGCGGACCGCGCCGGCGCGGCAGTCGCGAGCAGCGCGAACAGGAGCGTGCCCGTGATGAGGACGAAAATCGTCAGCCACGGCACAACGAAGTCGAACGAGTCGCCGAAGGTGTCTGTCATCGTGATCGAGTACGCCGTGATCAGCGCGAGCACGGTACCGATGAGCGTGCCTTCGACCGCGACGAACGCAGACTCGATGACGAACGCCCACCCGACCGCCTTGGCATCGAAGCCGAGGGCCCGCAGCACGCCGACCTGACGTCGGCGTTCGCGCACGGCCCGCACCATGATCACGCCGATTCCGGCGACACCGACGATCAATCCGAGCGCCAGGTAGCCGCGCATCAGCAGGAAGAACTGGTTCTGCTGGCTGATCTGGTCCTCGACCAACGCTCGGATCGGGTCGGCTTCGCCGCCGTTCTCGAGGAACCGCGGTGAAAACTCGGCCGAGAACGTCTCCGGGTCGTCGACCGTGACGTACGCCCGGTTCGGAACCGCACGCGCGCCGAAGAGTTCCCGCGCGGCTGGTGCACTGATGAACGCGCCACTGAACACGAGGTCGGTCTCGCTCTCGGCGGCGACGGTGAAGGTCATTTCACGGCCGCTCGCCGGATCGCGGGCAATGAACGTTTCGCCGACCGCGAGCGCGGCCTGGGGCGGACCGGCCCCGTTCTGGAGGAAGAACTCGTCGACGAACACGAGCGACGGATCGTCGATGAGTGTCCGGAACGCGTCCTCGTCGTCGGCGAAGTCGGGGGCATCGGCCAGTGAGACCGCGCCGCCGGTCAGGAACGATGCGTCGATGCCGGAGAGCCGGCCGACCTGCGGCTCGGTTTCGCCTTCGAGAATGACGTCGGCCTCGAGCGTGACGACCGGCGCAACCGCCGTGACGCCCGGCTCCCGGGCGAGTGCGTCGAAGTCGACGGGGTTGCCTTCGTTCGACGTGACGAGCGTGTTGAATCCACCCGAGACGTCGGCGGTGAACTCGTCGGCCTGCGTTGCGAACATCGCGGAGATCACAGACACGAACACGAGGACGAACATCACGAGCGCGAACATCCCGAGCGTCAACGCGGTTCGTAGCTTGCGAGCGAGCGGGTACGCGAGCCCGAGCCGGACACGCAGCGACCGATTCGCGAGGCGTCCCAACGCGTGCCCGATCGCACTCTGGTGCTCGGTCACGAGCACGACCGCCGCGCCGACGAGCACCAGGCCCTGCACGACGAAGAGGAATACCTCAGGCTCGGTATCGAGGATGATCGTGATCGGAACGGCCAGGACGCCCCACACGAGGACGATCGCGGCCAGCGCGGTCGTGACGGCACCGCGGGGGAAGTTGCGCGCCAGGGCGGGTCCGAGACCCACGAACACGAACACCGGCCCGACGATGAGCGGGAAGAACGCGGCCGTGCTCACCCCGACCGCGGCCAGCAACAGCCCGAGGGCAGCGAGCCCCAACCCTGCGAAGTACGCGCGCTTGCGCGGCCGGCGGCGCGGGGGCTCGGTGATGTCGCGCACTGCCTGGATGATGTTGAACCGAGCGAGCCAGATGCTCGTGATCGCGACGGTGATGATCGCGATGGTGAAGCCGATCGCGAGGCCGGCGAACACGCTCGACCACTCGAAGTCCCAGCGCAGCTTCAGGCGGAAGTCTTCGTCGCCGCTCGAGAACACACGGCTCGCGCCGGCCATGATGAGCCGGCCCAACCCGAGGCCGACGAATGTCCCCGCGATCGCGGAAACAATCGCGTAGCACCACCCCTCGGTCGCGAACGCGCCGACGAGCGACGACCGGCGCAGTCCGACCGCGCGCAGCATGCCCAGCTCGGACTTCCGCTCGTCGGCGAGCATGAAGAAGATGTTGACGAGCAACAAGATTCCGGCGATGACCGCAAAGAATCCGAGCGACGTGTAGAGCTGCGTGAGCTGGTCGCCCGCCGCGGTGGCCGCGTCGAGGAGCCGTTGCTTCACGTCGATGACGCTCGCATCCAGTCCTTCGACGCGGGGCTGGAGCGCGGCGACGACCTCGTCGGAAAGCTCGGCCCCCGATTCGACACCGCCGCGGTTCGAGACGGCGACAATCCGGCGCGCGGTCTCGCTCGCCGCGGGCAGCTCGGCCGCGAGGGTTCCCGGGGCCACGAAGAGGTTGTTCGAGGTTGACTCGAACCCGACCCAGAACCCCGCGATCCCTCGCTGGGGCAGCACGTCCGTGACCTGCAGGCGCAACGACTCACTGCGGGCGAACACGTCGATCTCGTCGCCGACACCGACCGCCAGCGACCGCGCCAGATCCTCACCGATGACGGCTTCGCCCGCCCCGGGGGTTTCGCCGCTGATGCCGGTTGCGGCCGGGTCGTCGCCGAACTCGCGCGCGGCGGCGAAGTCGACTTCGAGCAGTTGCGAGTTCGCCTCACCTCGGCGCGGCTCGGACGTCGTCGCGGTTGCGACATCGGCCGTGGTCAGTGCGAGCACGCCGTCGACCGCCGGGTCTTCGAAGTCGGCGAATGCGTCGTCGACTGCTGCGCCGCGGTCGGGGCCGAGCGTCGCCACGATCACGTCGATCGGTCCGAGCTGGTCGTACGCGCCGGCCCGGATCGACGCATTGAACGTGTCGCCCACGACAAACGACCCGGTCATGATCGCGGTGCCGAGCAGCGACCCGGCGATCACGAGGAGCGACTCCCGCGGCCGCCGAGACGCATTGCGCAGGGCGAGGCGGCGCAGCACCGGACGGCGCGCCAGAACGAACAGGAACGGCAGCGAGACGACGACGACCAGGACGAGAGGCGCGGGCACGGCTACGCGACCGGAGCGTCGACGGGTTCGTCGCTCACGATGTGACCGTCGCGCATGCGGATGAGCCGGTTCGCCTCGTGGCCGACGCCTTCGTCGTGCGTCACGACGATCAGCGTGAGGCCGTCGGCGTGGAGCTGGTTGAGCAGCTCCATGACGGTCGCGGCAGTCTCGGAGTCGAGGGCACCGGTGGGTTCGTCGGCCCACACGACGCGCGGGCGTCCGGCGAGCGCCCGCGCCACCGTGACGCGCTGCTGTTCACCACCGGAGAGTTCGTTGGGACGGTGCTTGAGCCGCGCGCCGAGCCCGACGCGCTCGAGCGTTTCGGACGCTTGGCGGCGCGCGTCCTTCGGGTCGGCACCCGCGAGCAGGAGCGGCAACTCGACGTTCTCGACCGCGCTGAACACCGGGATGAGGTTGTAGGCCTGGAAGATGAAGCCCATCGACGACGCGCGGTTGCGGGTGCGTTGCCCGTCGGACATCGCGTGCAGGTCCTCGCCGACGAGGAGAACTCGGCCGCCGTCGATGCTGTCGAGACCCGAACAGCAGTTGAGCAGTGTGGTCTTGCCCGAACCCGACGGCCCCATGACGGACACGAACTCGCCGTCGTGCACGACGAGGTCGACGCTACGAAGCGCCTCGACCTCTTCGGCGCCGGTTCGGTACACCTTGCGGACACCTTCGGCCACCAGCAGCGGCTCGGTCATGGACGCGAACCGTACAGCCGCTTGTGAATGTTCTCACTATCCGGGCGAGGGTGGTTCCCGGAAGCGGGGGTCAGCGCATGCGGATGCGGCGCAGCGCCTCCGGCAACTCCTGGGTGCCGCGAGAACGCAGGGCCGACGTTTCGTCGGGCACGGCGCATACCTCGGAGTCCTGCCCGGGCGCTTTCGCGCCACCGGGTTCGCGCAACACGAACCGGCAGCCGTACTCGGTTTCGATCGACATCGACTCGGCCATGAGACCCTCTTCGACGTCGATCGTCACGCCGTCGTTCGCGGGGTACAGCGCGCGCAGGTACGCGGGCGCGAACACCGGCACGTCTGCAACGACGCCGACTTCTTCGTGATCGGGTCCCGGCCAGAAGTCTTCGTAGAGGAAGGGTGCCGTGCTCTCGCAGCAGCCCGTCCCGATCGTGAAAACGAGGGCACCGCGGCGGTCGCGCTTGGCGCGCTCGACGACTTGCGCCGCCGCCTCGGTGCCCTCGATTTTCATGAGTGTCTAGATGTTCCCCGACAGTGCGGCGAAGTGCATGTAGCCGCTGCGGTCGGTGGCGGTGTTCTGCCACACGTGCTTGATCTGGCGGTACTCGTTGTAGCCGTAGTCGCCGAGTTCACGGCCGATGCCCGACTGCTTGTACCCACCGAACGGCTGACCCGGCGTGATCATGTGGTAGTCGTTGATCCACACGGTGCCGGTGCGCATTTCGGCCGCAACGTTGTTGGCTCGGTCGCTGTTCGTCGACCACACGCCGCCGCCGAGGCCGTAGATCGAGTCGTTCGCGATCTTGATCGCCTCGTCGTCGGAGTCGAACGGGATCACGCACAACACCGGGCCGAAGATCTCTTCCTGGGCGATCTTCATCGAGTTGTCGGCTTCGAAGATGGTCGGCAGGTAGAACGCGCTCGCGTCGAGACCCGCCGGCAGGTTCGTGGGCTTCGAGCCACCGCACAGCAGCTTGGCGCCCTCGTCGAGACCGAGCTTCACGTAGCGCTCAACCGTGTCGACCTGCGCCGGTGCGACGAGCGGGCCGAGGTCGGTCGTCATCTCCATGTTGTCGCCGAGGACGATCTTGCCCGCACGCTCGACGAGCATGCCGACGAACTCGTCGTAGATCTTGCGCGACACGAGGGCACGGGTGCCCGACTCGCACACCTGGCCGTTGTGGAAGAACGTGCCCCACAACACGCCGGCCGCAGCGAGGTCGAGGTCGGCGTCGTCGAGCACGATGTTGGCCGACTTGCCACCGAGTTCGAGCGTCACCTTCTTCACGTTGCCCGACGCGAGCTGCATGATGCGGCGGCCGACTTCGGTCGAACCGGTGAACGCGACCTTGTCGACGTCGGGGTGCTGCGCGAGTTCTTCACCCACGCTGCCGCCGGGACCGGTGACGAGGTTGACGACACCGGGCGGGATGCCGGCCTCTTCGCACGCCTTCACCATCTCGACCGCGCTCAACGACGTGAAGCTCGCGGGCTTCAGGATGACGGAGTTACCGGCCGCGATCGCGGGCGCGATCTTCCAGCTCGCCATGATGAACGGGAAGTTCCACGGCACGATGCCGCTGCACACACCGATCGGCTCGCGGCGCACCGTGCTCGTCGCGACCGGGAACGGGTTGGTGCCGCGGTCGATCACATCGGGCTCGTTCTCGGCGCAGTCGGCGAAGAACGAGAACGACCCGGCGCCACCGGGTACGTCGGCGAACATCGCCTTCTTGATGGTGCCGCCGCCGTCGCGCGCTTCGATCTCGGAGATCTCGGCCGAACGGCCGTTGATGATCTCGGCGACCTTGCGCAACTTCTCGGCCCGCTCCTTGCCCGACAGGCGCCGCCACGGGCCGTCGTCGAACGCGGTGCGAGCCGCATTGATGGCCTTGACCGCGTCGTCACGGCCGGCCTTGGCGACGTCGGCGATCTTCTCGCCGGTCGACGGCGCGTAGGTCGGGAAGGACTCGCCCGAGGCGGCCTCGACCCATTCGCCGTTGATGAAAAGCTTCGTGTCGGCCACGATTCGGCCCCCTCCTGCGCGATGTGCGGACGGTGCACGTTACGTGGCGACCCGCCGCTACGCCAAGGGCGAGCCGAACCGGATCAGGTTGCCGTCCGGATCGACGTGGCCGCCCTCGCGCCGGACGTTGAATCCCAGCTTCTCGTAGTGCTCCATCGCGGCGCTGATATCGCGCACCGGCAAGACCGCGGCCAGTTCGGTGAAAGCAGTGGGTTCGCCGGTCACTTCGCCGACCAGGCGCCCTTGAAGGTCTTGCCGGTGCGCGATATCAGCGCCGCGATGGAGCACTACGAG
>JAWXCJ010000228.1:0-6473 GCA_034408875.1 Actinomycetota bacterium | reverse complement strand
GCGAGCAACAACGTCGCCTTCGCGTCGAAGCCCAGCAGCAGGCCCGCGATGACACCCGGCGTCGCGTTCAGCGCGATGTCGACCGCACCGGCCGGTGCGCCCGTTCGCAACGCGTGGCCCAGCTCGGCCGACGTGTACTCGAGGCCGAGCGTGAGCAACAACAACACGACACCGATCTCGGCCGCGACCTCGACGAAATTCTCGCTCAGGTCGAGGTGCGCAACGCCCCCTTCACCGAAACACAGGCCGGCCACGAGGTAGAACGGGATCGGACTGACCTCGACCCGGTCCGCGACGCGGGCCAACAGCGCGAGGCCGAAGACCACCGCCCCGAGTTCGAGGAAAACGAGCCCACTCATGGGGCTACGCCCCCCGGCGCTCCATCTCGCGTGCGACTTCGCGCTGCGTCCCCGCCTCCGGTCTGCGCCTGTGCCCTCATACGGCTCGGGCCGCCGGGACCGTCACTCCCCCGCGAACTCGCGGTCGAGCTGCGCGACACCCTCCGGTTTTCCTACCGCCACCAACCGGTCACCGGCGAGGAGCTGTGTCTCCGCCGCGGGCGAGGAGATCGTCTCGCCGCCGCGCAGTATCGCGACGATCGACACGCCCGTGCGCGTGTGAATCGCGGCCTCCTCGAGCGTGCGGCCCACCCACTGCGACGCGGCCGCCACGTCGAGCCAGTCGATCGAGAGATCCGCAATCTGCTGTTGCATCGCCGCGAGATGTTCCGTCACGCGCGACGCGCCGAGCAGTTCGACCAACGTGAGCGTGTCGGCGGCCGTCAACGCGAGCGCGGTGTGGCACTTGTCGGGATCGGCGGCGTCGTACACGAAGATCTCGCGTCGGCCCGTGCGGTGTACGAGCACCGCGACCGGGTCCCCCTTTTCGGTGCGGAAGTCGAACCGTGTACCAACGCCGGGCAAATCCGTTTCACGAACCTCGGACACGTCGACCTCCTGCGGTCAGGCAAGTTCCTGCGGCGCCAAGAACCTGGCTACCAGCTCGTGACCGCGCTTTTCCCACTCTTCGATGGTGATCGCGTAACGAACGTGGTCCTCGTAGACGTCCTGGATCTGCAGGAAGCGTTGCGCGGTGCCTTCCTCGCGCATGCCCAGTTTCTCGGCCACGCGGCGGCTCGCGTCGTTGCGGGGCACGATCGCGGCTTCGAGCCGGTGCAGGTTCAGCGCGTCGAACGCGTGGCGCATGAGCAGCACCACCCCTTCGGGCACGTACCCGCGTCCCGCCAACGCCTCGTCGATCCAGTAGCCGATGTAGCCCATCTGGAACGGGCCGCGCTGCACACTGCCGAGACTCACCTCACCGGCGAACCGACCGTCGACGAGGAACAGTCCGTAGCCGTAGGCCGCGTCGAAGTGCCGTTGCCGCTCCCACGCGCCGCAGCGCGCGCGGAACGCCTCGCGGTCGGCAACGGGGTCGGCGCTGCCGAGATCGGGCTTCGGCTCCCACCGTTCGAGCCAGTCGCGACAGCGGATGCGGACCTCGCGCCACGCCTCCCAGTCTTCGGCGCGCAGCGGACGCAGGAACGCGCGCGCGCCGACGAGTTCGGTCGCGCTCATGCTTGCCCGCTCTTGGCGCTACGCGCCGGGCCGCTCGGGCCCCGCTCACTGTTCGGCGATCGTGCGGCTTCGGTTATGTAGGCGCGGCATAGGTCGTGGATCACGGGCGCCTCACGACGTTCGCTCATACTGCACTCGCGATCGCGTCGAGCGTGGCCGGGTCTTCGAGACCCGACAGGTCACCGTGGGCAGCGCCCGTCGCGACGGCCCGGATCGCCCGCCGCAGGATCTTGGCGCTGCGTGTCTTCGGCAACGCCGTCGTGAACCGCACGGCCGCGGGCCGAAACGCCGAACCCAGGTCCGTGGCGACCAACGCCGACAACTCCGCCCGCAACGCGTCGGTCGCGTCGACACCGGGCGCGAGCACGACGTACGCCCACAACGCTTCACCCTTGACGTCGTCGGGCACACCGATCGCGGCCGCTTCGACGACGGCCGGGTGCGCGACGAGCACGGTTTCGACTTCGGCCGGGCCCAGGCGCTTGCCCGCGAGCTTGATCGTGTCGTCGGAACGACCGTGCAGGAACCACTGGCCGTCTTCGGACACGCTCGCGAAGTCGCCGTGCCACCACACGTCGGGCCAGCGCGACCAGTACGTCTCGATATAGCGCTCCGGGTCCTTCCACAGACCCCGGGTCATCCCCGGCCACGGCTTCGTGCACACGAGTTCGCCAACCGTTGCGCGCACTGATTTCCCGTCGTCGTCGAACACGTCGATTGCCATACCGAGCGCGGGCCCACCCAGCGAACACGGCGACAGCGGCTGCACGACGTGGGGCGAGAGGAAACACGCGCCGACTTCGGTGCCGCCCGAGATGTTGATCACGGGGCACCGGCCGCCACCGACGACGTCGAAGTACCAACGCCACGGCCCTTCGTTCCACGGCTCGCCGGTCGAACCGAGGATGCGCAGCGACGACAGGTCGTGCGCACGCACCGGTGCGTCGCCGTGGGCCATCAACGACCGGATGAGCGTCGGGCTCGCGCCGAGAATGGCGACGCGTTGCTGCTCGACGAGCGCCCAGAGCCGGTCGGGTCCGGGGTGGTCGGGCGCGCCGTCGTAGAGCACGAGCGTGCCGCCGTTGGCGAGGACACCGACGATCTCCCACGGCCCCATGATCCAGCCGATGTCGGTGAGCCAGAACAGCCGCTCCCCCGGGCGGATGTCCATCTGGAACGCGACTTCTTGCGCGATCTTCACGAGGAACCCGGCCTGCACGTGCACCGACCCCTTGGGCCGACCGGTCGTCCCGCTCGTGTACGCGACGAACAACGGCTGTTCGCTGTCGACCGGAACTGCGTCGAAGCGGTCGGCGCGGCCGGCGCAGAGTTCGGCGAGGGTGATGTCGCGCCCGGCCGTCATCGGCACGTCGCCACGGCCGAGGCGCGGTACGACGACAACCGTCGTGACCGACGGAACCTGCGCGACCGCGCCGTCGGCGGTTTCCTTCATCGGGATGGCTTTGCCGCGGCGGGTGAACCCGTCGGCGGTCACGAGCGCGACCGCGCCCGCGTCTTCGAGGCGCACCGCGACGGCGTCGGTGCCGTACCCCGAGAAGATCGGCAGGAAGATCGCTCCGAGCTTCGCGACGGCGAACAGGGTCGCGACCGTTTCGGGGATCATCGGGAGGAACACGCCGACGGCGTCGCCGGGGCCGACACCGCGTGCCGCGAGACCCGATGCGATCTGGTCGGTGAGCTCGCGCAGTTCCGACCAGCTCAGCTCGCGGACCGTGCCCTCTTCACCCTCCCAGACGACCGCGGGCTCGGCCGAGGGCGGGTTCGCGGCATGGCGGTCGAGGCATGTCGCCGCGAGGTTGAGGGTCCCGCCGGTGAACCATTTCGCCCACGGGATCCCGTCGGAGACGTCGAGCACGTGCTCGTACGGAGTCTCGAACTCGATCCCGAGGAACCCGACCACCGCGTCCCAGAACCATTCGGGCTCGTCGATCGACCGGTCGACCAGATCCGCGAAATCGGTGATGCCCTCCGCGGCCATGAAACGCGCGACGTTGCTCTCCTGCAACAGCGCGTCGGAAGGCAGCCAGACGATGGAAGGCGCGACCATTCGGGCGCGAACGGTAGCGTGCGCGCCATGCCCGAAGGCGGCCCCGACGACCTACTCGTGTGGATTGACCTGGAGATGACAGGTCTCGACGTCGAACGCGACGTCATTGTCGAGATCGCATGTGTGATCACCGACGCCGCCTTGGAGCCCATCGACCCCGGGATCGACCTCGTCGTCCACCAGCCCGACACCGCCCTGGCCGTCATGGACGACTTCGTCCGGACGATGCACACGAAGTCTGGGCTCCTTCCCGAGATCGCGGCGTCGACCACCGACCTTCCGACCGCACAAGCGGCAGTGCTCGACTACGTGCGTGCGCATGTGAACAAGGCGGGCACGACACCGCTGTGCGGCAACAGCATCGGGATGGACCGCCGCTTCCTCGCCCGCTACATGCCCGACCTCGACAACTACCTGCACTACCGCAGCATCGACGTGTCGTCGCTCAAGGAGCTGTGCCGGCGGTGGTACCCCGAGACCTACCGCAAGCGGCCCTCGAAGAACGAGCAGCACCGGGCGCTCGGCGACATCCTCGAATCGGTCGCGGAGCTGCGGTTCTACCGCGAGAACCTGTTCACGCCCCCGACCGTTTGAGGAAACGGCGCCGGGGCGGGTGCGGCGGCTCGTCGTTCGCGTCGGCGACCACGACACCGTCGCGACCCTCCTGCTTGGCGCGATAGAGCGCCACGTCGGCGGCGCGCATGAGCGCCTCGGGATCGCGACCCGAGTCCGGATACAAGGCGATGCCCACCGTCGCGCTGATCTCCCATTCCTCGGGAAGGACGGCGCGACACGCATGCCGTATCGCAAGACGAATGCCGTCGGCGAGGCGCAGCGCGTCGAGCACGTCGGGCACAGGCGCCACGACGACGAACTCATCGCCCCCGAACCGTGCGCACTCGTCGTAGGTGCGTACGCGTTCGCGTAGCGCGTCGGCGCACGCAACGATCACTGCGTCACCGGCATCGTGGCCCAACCCGTCGTTGACCGCTTTCAGCCGGTCGATGTCGATCAGCAGCACCGCGACCTGTTCGCCGTACCACTGGGCGCGGGCAGTCGCGGTCGTGAGCGCCCGTTCGAGGCGGCGCCGGTTCCCGAGCCCGGTGAGCGGCTCGGTCTCGGCCTCCTCGCGCAGACGTTGCGTATCGGCGAGCCGGTCGAGGGAACCCGACAATCGCTCGAGCACGACACGGAGGTCGTCGGCCTCGACCGCGCCCGCGTCGACCGAACGCAAGCGCCCGACGAGATGCCCGACCCGTGCGAGTTCGACGGTGACCGACTCGATGGCGTGCGGGTGACCGTCGTCATCCCAGAAGCCGGCGCGGAGCGAGATCGGCGGACCGACCGCACTGTGGTCGACGAGCAACTCGGCGCCGACCGCACCCGGGAACGAAGCGAGCGCGTCCACGAGGTCCTCCAGGCGTTGGGCCACGTCGTCATGCACTTCGGCCGCGATCCGCGACGCGGTCTCGGTGGCGGCGTCGCGGCGCAGGCGCTCGCTGTCGATCGCAGTTGCGAGACCCTGCGCGACGAGCGCGGCGGCCCGGCCGAAAAAGCCGTCGTCGACCTCGATGTCCGTCGACAACGGGCCCGTGAACAGCACGCCGAGCGTCACCTCCCCGGCAACCAACGGGTGCTCCTTGCCGAACTTCGCGTCGCCGCCCGACGAGACGTCGATCGCCCGTCCTCCCGGTTCGACGATCGACGCGGCACACCCTGCGATCGGGTACAAGTCGGTGAGCACGTCGAGGGAAAGCTGCAGGTACACAGCGGGGTCGAGTGTGCTCGGCTCGATCTTCGCCAGCTCGAGCAGGCACGACGCTTCCAACAACTCGACCAGCAGGGCGCGCTCGGGGCCGCTGGTCTGCAGGTGCACGATGCTCCGGGCGTGCGCGATCTCGATCCGTTCGAGCGCTCGCCTCGACCGGTCGCTACTCATGCGGCTACGACCTCCGGCGCTCCATCGCCGAGCAGCACACCCTCCGCCCCACCACCGCGCCTCCGGATCTGCGCCTGGATCACGGCTCGACCCCGAGGAAATCGGCCAGGCGTTCGAGCTGCTCGTCGACGTCGCTCGTGATCGCGTCGTAGTCGCTGTCGTGCAACCGCACCGACGCGAGCAGGTGCTCGAGATCGGGTGCGGTCGGGTAACCCGGCATCGGGGCGAGTTCGAGCGAAATCGCCTCCGCCACCTTCAGGATCCGCCCGACGGCGAACTCCGCCAACTCGACACCGTGCTCGTGCAGCGCGACAGCCTCGACGAACGGGCGCGGGAAGCCCCACGCGTCGAGGGCTTCGGCGCCTTCGTTGGCATGCGTCACGCCGAACGCCGCGATTTCGGCGGACACGACTCGCGACATCGACGGCGCCTGCATGGCCTCGGTGAACTTGACCGGGTCGCGGCGGTGCAGAAGGACCGCACCGATGTCGTGCAACAAACCGACGGAGAACGCGTCCGCCGGCGAGACGCCCATCTTCTTCGCGATCGTCGACGCGGCGGCCGCGGTCGTCACCGAATGGCGCCAGAACCCGTCGGGCCCCATTTCGCCGCGGCCGTCGAGGAGGCTGAACGCCGCGCTCACCGCCAAGCCGCGCACGGTGTCGAAGCCGAGCATCACGATCGCGTGCTGCGTGCTCGCCACTCGACGCGCCGCGCCGTAGTACGGACTGTTCGCGAGTCGCATCACACGTGCCGCCAGCGCCGGGTCGGTCTCGACGACGCGGGCCAGATCCGATGCCGAGGAGCGCGGGCTCGAAACGAGACGCAGCACCTGTTCGGCAGCTACCGGCTGCGTGGAGAGCTCGAACAGCTCCTTCGTGTACCGGCT